>CAZKEX010000280.1:0-2631 GCA_964551895.1 uncultured Caldilineaceae bacterium
CCCCATCTGAGACCTCGTCCGAGTCTGAGGACAGTGTGAACAGCGGGCTGCCTGTGGGCCCCCAGTTGGTCCCCGCCTTTACGCCTGCCATCGATGAGGGGTCCCTCATCGCCCAACTCAACAGCCTGCCCCCCATCCCCGATGTGGCCGATGGCGAACCCATCACCCTGGCGCCGGAACCCACGGAATTGGCCGGGTTGAGCCAGTTGATGGCCGCGGTGGCCAGCTTCTTCAAGCCAGCGGACCGCAATCTGGTCTTGCGGGCCTATGCCGTGGCCAGCTATGCCCACCTGGGTACCCGGCGCAGAACCGGGGAAGCCTATATCATGCACCCCCTGGCCGTGGCCAAGATCTTGGCCGAACTGCGGCTGGACCCGGAGACCCTGGCCGCGGCCCTGCTCCACGATGTGGCCGAGGATACGGACTTTGACGTGGCCTATGTGCGCAAACAATTTGGCGACAATGTGGCCATGATGGTGGACGGGGTCACCAAGCTCAAGCGCATCGACGAACTGGGCAACATGCGGGAAAAGCAGGCGGACGCCAAGATGGAGTCCCTGCGCAAGATGTTCCTGGCTATGGCGGAAGATGTGCGGGTGGTGCTGATCAAGCTGGCCGACCGGCTGCACAACATGCGCACCCTGGAGGGCCAAAAGCCCGAATCCCAACAGCGTATCGCCCGAGAAACCCTGGAAATCTTCGCCCCCCTGGCCAACCGACTGGGCATCTGGCAGATCAAATGGGAGTTGGAGGACCTGAGCTTTCGCTATTTAGAGCCGGAGACCTACCGTCAGCTCTCCCAATCTATGGCCCAAAAGCGCACGGAGCGCGAGGCCTGGGTGAAAGATGTGACCCAAACCCTGGAAGAGGCCCTGGTCCAAGCCGAGATCAAAGGGGAGATCAGCGGGCGGCCCAAGCATATTTACAGCATCTATCGAAAGATGAAGCGCAAGGGCATCGCCTTTGACCAGATCTACGACATCCACGGCTTCCGTATCACCGTGCCGGATATTGGGGCTTGCTACGCCGCCCTGGGCATCGTCCACAGCAAGTGGCGGCCCATCCACGGCGAATTTGACGACTACATCGCCAACCCCAAGGACAACCTCTATCAAAGCCTGCACACCGCGGTCCTCGGCCCCGGGGGCGGCCCCATGGAGGTGCAGATCCGCACCACAGAGATGCATCAGTTGGCCGAATATGGCATCGCCGCCCATTGGCGCTATAAAGAGCAGACCAGCCACGACACCAACTTTGACGAGAAGATCGCCTGGATCCGCCAGTTGATGGAGTGGCGGGTGGATGTGACCGACGCCGACGAGTTTGTGGACGGCATGAAGACCGACGTCTTCCAGGATCGGGTCTATACCTTCACCCCCCGGGGCGAGGTGATCGACCTGCCCGCCAAGTCCACCCCTGTGGATTTTGCCTATCACATCCACACAGAACTGGGCCACCGCTGCCGGGGCGCCCGGGTCAACAGCAAACAGGTGCCCTTGGACCATCAACTCTCCAACGGCGACCAGGTGGAGATAATCGTCGCCAAGCGGGGCAGCCCCAGCCGAGACTGGCTCAACCCCAGCGCTGGTTATGTCACCACCCAGCGCGCCCGCAGCAAGGTGCGCACCTGGTTCCGCAAACAGGCCAGAGAAGAGAGCGTGCATCAGGGCCGCCAGATCGTGGAACGAGAGATGAAGCGTCTCTCCATCAACTGGTCCTTCGATGCCCTGGCCAAACTCTTCGCCTATGAAAAAGTGGACGATTTCTTCGCCGCCGTGGGCTATGGGGACATCAACACCCAGCAGATCGCCCAACGCGCCCTGGACGCCGAGCGCAAAGAGCGGGAGAAGACCGAGGAACCCTCTCTAACCAAGATCGACAACAACAAAGACGGCTCTCGATCCGTGGATGGGGTCTATATCATGGGGGCGGAGGGGCTGCTGGCCCAGCCCGCCCGCTGTTGCAGCCCCGTGCCCGGCGACCCGGTGATCGGTTATGTCACCCGGGGCCGGGGGGTCACCATCCACAAGAGTACCTGTCCCAACATCACGGCCAAGGTGAAGAGCGGGGACAACTCCCGGCTGGTCGAGGTGCAGTGGGGCGACCGCAGCGAAGAGACCTACCCGGTCAGCATCCAGGTCTGGGCCTATGACCGGGCCGGGCTGCTGCGGGATGTCACCAGCCTGGTGGCGGACGAGAAGATCAACATGCGCAGCGCCGAAGCCCTCACCGGCCTCAAGGACAACCTGGCTCTGATCAACGCCACCCTGGAAATCCAGGACATCTCCCAACTCTCCCGCATCATGACCAAGATCGAACGCCTGCCCAACGTAATGGATGTCAAACGGCGAGTCGTGTAGAGGATCAAGAGAGATCCACGAATCTGCACGAATCTGCACGAATCTCAAGAAAAAGATTCGTGCAGATTCGTGGATCTCTCTTGAAAAAGAAGAAAAACCCAGGCCGAAGTTAAAGAGGACCCTGGCCGGGGCAAGCGTGGCGGAGTTTATTGAGGGGCATCGAGAACAACCGCACCCGTCAGGCCTGTCTCGTGTTGGCGAAAATGATGGCCGAGGTCACCGGTTTCCCTGAAAACCACACCTGCTTTCCCCCAATCCCCAATCCCCACCC
>CAZKEX010000280.1:2731-6700 GCA_964551895.1 uncultured Caldilineaceae bacterium
TCCTTGGCCAGCCCCTGCATCAGATACGAGAAGCCCTTGCCCTCCTCGCCCAGCAGATTTGCGGCCGGCACCCGCACATTATCGAAGAATAGCTCTGCCGTATCCTGGGCGTGCATGCCGATCTTGTCCAGATTGCGCCCCCGTTCGAAGCCGTCCATGCCCCGCTCCACCACCACCAAGCTCATGCCCCGGGAACGCTGGCTGGGGTCGGTCTTGACCACGACGATCACCACATCGGCCAAAATGCCGTTGGAGATGAAGGTCTTCTGGCCGTTGACAATGTAGTGATCCCCTTGATCGTCCGTGCCCCGCACCGCGGTGGCGCGGATACCCTGCAGATCGCTGCCCGCGCCCGGCTCGGTCATGGCGATGGCGACGATGCCCGTGCCGTCCACCGCACCGGGCAGCCAGCGGGCCTTCTGGGCCTCCGTGCCCAGCCGGGTGATGTAGGGCACGGCCATGTCCGAGTGGACGGCGAAGCCCACGCCGTTGGCGTTGGCCCGGGCCAGTTCCTCGGCCACGGTGGCGCTGAAGCGATAGTCGCCCTCGCCCATGCCCCCGTACGCTTCGGGCACATCCATGCTCAAAAAGCCCAAGGCCCCGGCGGCTTCCCAGATGGCCCGGGGCACAATGCCCGCCTTTTCCCATTCTTCGTGGTGGGGCACGATCTCCTTTTCGACAAAGTTGCGCAGGGCGCTGCGAAACATGATCTGCTCGGCGGTCAGGTGGTGGTCGCGCATGGGTGGGTCTCCGGGAGTGGGTGGGGGGAGTTGGGTGGTTGGGTGGTTGGTTGGATGGTTGGTTGGTTGATTTGTTGATTTTTGATTCTGCGTTCTCTGCGAGATCTCTGTGTCCTCGGCGGTTAAATGGCTTTTTGCAGCAGGGTTATTTGTTGATTGGGTGGGTGAGGGCAGGATACTGCCAAGGGGGATTTTCGGCAACTTTGGGGGGTGGCGAGGGCCGGTGAGGAGGGAATGAGACTTTTGTCACGAAATGGTCCAACACAGGATTATCAGGAAATCCCAGGGATTGTGCTATAATTCACATAGTATTTAATTTGCCTTAATCTGGCTTTCATATAGAGACCTGTTTCTTTATCGCCAACCCAAAAGCCTGTCAGCTCGGAGACGCTTCATGAATCGGTCACCCAATCCACTCTCCCCGCCCCCTACTCCGCCCACTACACGGCCCCCTGCCCTGTCCCCTGCCCTGCCGGACGCGGCCCCGGTACGCTTTTGGCAGATCAGCCTCTTTGCGGTCATGGGCATCATGATCGGTCTGGGTGTCTTCACCTTTGACTATGCCGAGGGGCTTTCCTACTTTTCCAGCGATCCGGCGGCCTGTGTCAACTGCCACATCATGCGGGAACAGTTTGACGCCTGGAATCATTCCAGCCACAAAAATGTTGCCGCCTGCAACGACTGCCACACGCCCCACACCTTCCCCGGCAAGTGGGTGGTCAAGGGTGTCAACGGCTGGAACCACAGCCTGGCCTTCACCACAGGCAACTTCCCAGATCCGATTCGGATCAAAGGCATGAATAAACAGGTGGCTTTGGACAATTGTGTCTATTGCCACGCCAATCTGGTCAGTCAGATCCATCAAGAAGAACCCAACGAACAAGGAAATTGTCTTGCCTGTCACGGCAACGTGGGTCATGGCAAATAGTGCAACCACGAATTTCACGAATGGATTCAACGAAAAATTCGTGTCATTCGTGCCATTCGTGGTTGCAAAGTCGTGGTTGTAAAGTCGTGGTTGTAAAGTCGTGGTTGCAGTGTCATTATTTCAGCCAAAACCTGCCTACTAAAAAACCCGTCATTGAAGGAGTGAGTCCATGCTTAAATCTCTGTTTTCTCGCCAGAGTCTAATCTATGTGGTGTTGACCGTAGTCGTTGCCATCGCCACCTTTGCCGTGGTGGCTGTGCTGTTCAACATCACCGACCGCAAAGACGAGGCGGGCCAATACCCCCTCAAGGTGGTCGAAATTTCTGCGACCGAGCTGGACCCGGCTGTGTGGGGGGCCAACTTCCCCTATCAGTACGACAGCTTCAAGCGCACGGAAGAGGACTATGGCTCCACCCCCTTTGGTGGCTCCACGGTCTATAGCAAGCTAGAGCGCAACCCGGCAATGGTGCGGCTGTGGGCGGGTTACTCCTTTAGCAAGGACCACAACGAAGAGCGGGGCCACTTCTACGCCCAGATCGACCAGGCCGCCACCCAGCGGGTCAAGCTGGTCAGCCAGCCCGGCGCGTGCATCAACTGCCACTCCGCCGAGGTGCCCCAGTTGATCGAGGAGATGGGCTGGGAAGCCTTCAACAGGACCCCCTTCAACGACTATGAAGGCATGTTGCATCTGGGCAGTTCCTGCGCCGACTGCCACGATCCAGACACCCTGGAGCTGCGTCTGACCCGCCCGGGCCTGATCAACGCCTTGGAGGCCAACGGCATCGACTGGACCCAGTCCAGCCGCCAGGAGATGCGTTCCCTTGTCTGTTCCCAATGCCATGTGGAATACTACTTCCAGGGCGAGAACAAGCTGCTCACCTACCCGTGGACCGGCGGCATGACCGTGGATGCTATTTCCGACTACTACAATGAGGCCGGGTTCACGGACTTTATCCACGCCGAGACCGGCGCCCCCATGATCAAGATTCAGCATCCGGAAACCGAGCTGGCCAGCACGGGTCTGCACGCCCGTTCCGGCGTGGCCTGCGCCGACTGCCACATGCCCTATGTGCGTGAGGGCAGCGTCAAGGTCTCCGACCACTGGGTGCGCAGCCCCTTGGTCAACCTGCAACAGGCCTGCCAGACCTGCCACAACATCCCCGTGGAAGAGTTGGCAGAGCGGGTCACCATCATTCAAAACACCACGGCAGGGCTGCTCCACCGCACCGAAGAGGCCCTGATCGCCGCCATCGACGCCATCGTGGCCGCCAAAGAAGCCGGCGCCCCGGACGAAGCCCTGGTCGAAGTGCAGCACCTGCACCGAGAATCCAGTCTGCGCTGGGACTTTATCTCTTCCGAGAACAGCACAGGCTTCCACAGCCCCCAGGAATCGGCCCGGGTCCTGGCCGAAGCCATCGACATGGCCCGCCAGGCCGAGATGAAGGCCACGGAGCTTCGCCTGAACCTCACCCCTGCCCAGGCCAGCGCCACCAAGTAGGAAGAGATCCACGAATCTTCACGAATCCTCACGAATCAAGAAAAAAGATTCGTGGTGATTTGTGAAGATTCGTGGATCAAAAAATCCGTGGATCAAAAGAGAATCACACGTTGACAGGGCGGGGCACGCTGGAATGCCCGGCCCTGTTTTATTTGATCTTGCCGTCAGAAAGGCCCCAGTCCCATGCCCCAAATCCCGCCCGTCTCCACCGCGTTGACCGCACTGGGCATCCCTCACCGCACGTTCACGCACGAAACCCCCGTCCACTCCCTGGAACAGGCCGCAGCCGAACGGGGACAAGTCCCGGATCAGGTGGTGCGCAGTCTGCTCTTCCGCCTGGGCGAGGGGGACTTTTTGATGGTCCTGGTCGCCGGGCCGGGCCAAATTTCGTGGAAAACTCTGCGCGCCCATGTGGGCCAGTCCCGCCTCACCCTGGCCGGGCGGGACGAGGTGCTGCGGGTGACCGGCTACCCTATCGGCGCGGTGGCCCCCTTTGGCATGCCCCAAACCATGCCCATCCTGGTCGATCCCAGCGTCACCGCCCACCCGGAGATTTCATTGGGATCTGGCGCCCGCAACACCGCGGTGATCCTGGCCAGCGCCGACCTCATGCGGGCGCTGGGAAAAGTTCAGGCCACCACCGGGGCGAACTTGGAGATAGTGGATTTGCTGGAATGAGACAGGGAGACAGGGAGACAGGGAGACAAGGAGACAAGGAGAAGAGGAGAAGAGGAATCGACGATACGTCCTCCTTGTCTCCCTGTCTCCCTGTCTCCCTGTCTCCCTGTCTCCCTGTCTCCCTG
>CAZKEX010000281.1:0-6656 GCA_964551895.1 uncultured Caldilineaceae bacterium
ACGGATAAAAACGGATTTTTTAGATCTGTTTTGATCCGTCAAATCCGTCCAATCCGTGTTCTATTTTTTCAGCAACCCAAGGAAACTCTACCTCATGAACGATCCATTATCCGCGCCCAATCTCACCGGCATTTTGGCCTTTCTGCGCCGGGCCGAGGGGCTGAAGATCCACATGCGTTCCGGTTTCACCTCCATCGGCCGGCCGGAGAGCGTGGCCGAGCATTCCTGGCGGCTCAGCCTCTGGACCCTGGCGCTGGCGGACGCCTTCCCCGAAGTGGATCAGGCCCGGCTGGTCAAGCTGTGCATCATCCACGACCTGGGCGAGGCCATCAGTGGGGACATCCCCGCGCCCATGCAGGCCGGCCCCGGGGCCAAGACCCAGGACGAACGCCAGGATCTCCTGGCCCTGATCGCCCCCCTCCCCGACGGCCCCCGCACGGAGATCCTGGCCCTGTGGGACGAATACGAGGCCGCCCTCACCCCAGAGGCCAAGCTGGCCAAGGCGTTGGACAAGCTGGAGACCATCCTGCAACACAACCAGGGGGCCAACCCGCCCGACTTCGACTACCGCTTCAACCTGGGCTACGGCCAACAGTACACCCAGGACGACCCCCGCATCCTCACCATCCGCCAGATCTTGGACGCGGAGACCGAACGGCGGGCGGTGGAGGAGGGGCAAAAAGGTGACAAAAGTGATTGACAATCGCTCAACAATAATGTATCCTCTTTGTAGACACGCACAGTGATAGACATTCTTTTGTCAAAGGGTCGAAGGGAGCGTCAAATGCTGACAAAAGTGCAGAAGTGGGGAAATAGTCTTGCCCTGAGAATCCCCAGATCATTTGCCGCAGAAATTGGGCTGGAAAAGGATGGGCCGGTGGATATGGCTGTCGTGGACGGTCAGTTGGTGGTGACGCGCTTGGCAACGCCGGCCTATTCACTTGAAGAACTGCTGGCCGGGATCACGGACGAAAATCTTCACCAAGAGCAAGATTTTGGCCCACCCGTCGGTGCGGAGGCGTGGTGATCATGGCCTATATCCCCGACCGCGGCGATGCCGTCTGGCTTCAGTTCGATCCCCAAGCTGGACATGAACAGCGGGGCCATCGCCCAGCCCTGGTTCTCTCCCCCGTGTCCTACAACGGACGGACGGGCTTGGCGATCCTGTGTCCCATCACAAGCCAAGAAAAGGGATACCCTTTTGAAGTACGTTTGCCGGACAAGCTCAAGCTCTCTGGGGTGATCCTTGCGGATCAGGTCAAGAGTCTCGATTGGCGGGTACGTAGGGCGACATTCATCGGCAAGGTACCTCAAGCCACCCTCACCGAGGCAACCCAGAAGCTCGCCACCCTGATCGTGGCCTGACCAATCCTCTGCTGTCCGCTTTGCGCCTACGCGGAGCGTGGAACGAGTACGGGCTTTTTATCCCTCACCCCCCTCCCGGCCTCCCCTGTGATTTGTGCCCCCATGCCGACTCCCGTACAATGGAGTCCATGCAACCATCACAGTTTGATCCCATAACCGACCCAACCATTGCTCCCATCCCACCGACCTTGATTCTGGCCTCCCAAAGCCCCCGCCGCCAGGAATTTCTGCGCGCACTAGGGCTGACGTTCCAGATCCGCACCGCGGATCTGGACGAGAGCCGACTGGATGACGAGTCCCCGGCGCAGATGGTGGAACGGCTGGCCCAGGCCAAGGCCCACGCCATCGCCGCCCGCCTGCCCGCGGACGCGGGGCCGACCCTGATCCTGGCCGCGGACACCACCGTGGCCCTGGACGACATCGAACTGGGCAAGCCCGTCAGCGCGGATGACGCGGTCAACATGCTCACCATTCTGCGCAGCCGCCCCCACCAGGTCCACACGGCCATCCATCTGCTCTCTGTGCCGGGACAGGGCGAAATGGTCCGGGAGGCCGGGCGGCTCAACAGCACCACGGTCCACATGCGCCACTACACCGACCGGGAGATGGCCGCCTACATCGCCAGCGGGGATGCCCTGGACAAAGCCGGGGCCTACGCCATCCAGCACCGAGAATTCGCCCCGGTGGAGCGGCTCACCGGCTGCGCCGCCGGGGTCATGGGCCTTCCCCTGGCCGACCTGCGGGATCTCCTCGCCGACTTCGGCGTCACCCTGCACATCGACCTCGCCCCCATCTGCGCCGGACTGACCGGCGCAGCGTGTTGCCAGGGTGATTTGTTGATTGGTTGATTTGTTGATTGGTTGATTTTTTCACCAACAAACCAATCGGCAAGTCAAGCGCTCAACCAACCACCCACCCAACCAACCAACAAACCAACCAACCAACCAATCAACCAATCAACTTCTATGCTCGACAGCTACTGGGACCACCTGGACGAAGAACCGACCGACGAACGACGGCGCAGAGCCAAGCCGAAACGTGCCTCCGCGGGGCTGATCTCCGGGATGGTGATCCGCGCCCGGGGCCATCATTTTGATGTGCGGACCGGGGACGACGTGCGCCTGTGCCAGGTGCGGGGCCGTCTGCGCCAGGAGAAGAACCGGGACACGTTGGTGGCCGTGGGGGATCGGGTGCAACTCCTGCCCTCGGGGGGCAAGAAGGGGCAGATCGAGATCGTGGAAGAGCGCCACTCGGTGTTGAGCCGTCAACAGCCCGGCGAGCGGCGACCCGCGGAGGATGTGATCTTGGCCAACCCGGACCAGGTGCTGGTGGTCTTTGCGGCCACGGACCCGGAACCCCACCTGCGCATGTTGGACCGTTTTCTGGTGATCGCCGAGGCCAACGAGTTGCCGGCCTTTGTGTGTGTCAACAAGATCGACCTGCTGGGCAAGGACGCGGCCCAGGCCCTGTTCAGCCTCTACGAGCACATCGGCTACCCTGTGATCTACGCCAGCGCCGAGACCGGCGCGGGGATCGACGAACTGCGGGACCTGCTGGCGGACAAGATCACCGTGGTCACCGGGCCGTCGGGGGTGGGCAAGAGCAGCTTGATCAACCAGCTCGATCCCAGCCTGGATTTGCAGGTTGGGGATCTGCGGGACTTTGAGGGCAAGGGCCGCCACACCACCCGCAGTTCCGTGCTGATCCCCCTGCCCTTTGGCACGGACAGCTACATCGCCGACACACCGGGCATCCGGGAACTGGGCCTCTTCGACATCGCCAAGGCGGACCTGGCCTTCTTCTTCCTGGAGATGGAGCCTTTTGTCAACGACTGCCACTTCCCCGACTGCACCCACGACCACGAGCCGGACTGCGCCATCGTCGCCGCCGTGGCCGATGGGCGCATCCACCCGGAGCGGTATGCGAGCTATTTGCGGCTGCTGCACGGGGAGGAGTAAGGGCAAGGCAAAAGGCAAAAGGCAAAGTGCAAAAGGCAAAAGGGGCGTGGTTGACACGTGGATGGCTTTTCAACCGCCTGATCTCGTCAACCAACTCAATCTCCCACTCTCACAATCTCCCAATCTCTCACCCACCAACCAACCAACAACCCAACCAACCAACAATCCTATGCTCCTCTCCAACCTCAACCCACAACAGAAAAAAGCCGTGGAAACCGTGGACGGGCCGGTGCTGGTCCTGGCCGGGCCGGGGTCGGGCAAGACCCGAGTGCTGACGGCCCGCATCGCCTATTTGATCGACGTGGCCGGGGTGGCGCCGTGGAATATCCTGGCTGTCACCTTTACCAACAAGGCGGCCAAGGAGATGAACGAACGGGTCCACGCCTTGATCGGCGACCGCTTCCCCCAGCCTATCCTGGGCCAGGCCCGGCGCATGGGCGGGCTGACCATCGGCACTTTCCACAGCATCTGCGCCCGCATCTTGCGCATCGAGACCGCGGCCATCGGCTATCAGCCCAACTGGGTGATCTATGACAGCGCGGACCAGCTTTCGTTGATCCGGACCGTGCTCAAAGAGATGAACCTGGACGAGAAGCGCTACAGTCCCCAGGCCGTGCGGGCTGCGGTGAGCAAGCTCAAGAACGATCTGGTTACGCCCGAGCGGCACAAGCCCGAGGACTATTTTGGCGAGATCGTGGGCCGGGTCTATGGGCGCTATCAGGATGCCTTGGTCGTCAACAACGCAATGGACTTCGACGACCTGATCATGCGATCTACCCTGCTCTTTCAGGACAACAAAGAGATCCTGGCCAAATATCAGCGCAAATGGCGCTATCTGCTGGTGGACGAGTTCCAGGACACGAACACGGTGCAGTATGAGTTTCTGTCCCTGCTGGCGGGGGAGCCGGAGGGGAAAAGAAACATATTTGCAGTCGGCGACGAAGATCAATGTGTGATCGAGGGCACACCCATCGCCACGCCCCAGGGCATGGTCCCCGTGGAATCTTTGGCCGCCGGAGATGTTGTCATTGCCGGGGCTGGTCACGGGTCCGCGGCTGGGGCCGAGATCGACGCCGTACTTTGTCGAGACTACGAAGGGCCAGTGGTGGAAATAACCACGGACAGTGGACGGCTTCTACGGGCCACGCCGGAACATGCAGTCTTTGGCCGTTTTCCGGCACAAGGCGATTATCAGTACGTGTATTTGATGTACGGACGCAATCTGGGCTATCGCATCGGCAGAACCGGTGCAACCCGAACAAATGGAACGAAAGTGTATCCGGGTTTCAAAGAACGGCTACGCCAGGAGCGAGGCGACTCCATTTGGCTACTTAAAGCATGTCTGGACCAAGGTGAGGCGGCTTATTGGGAAGCGCGTCTTGCCGCAGAATACGGTTTGCCGACTGCTTGTTTCTATGTTGGGGGCAGACGCATGGCCCTGGATGATGAAAAAATTCAGCAGCTTTTTGCTGATTTGGATACGGTAGGCGCTGCACACCGGTTGGCTGCGGATCTTGGCCTTTCCTTGGATCATCCACACCACGAACCCCAAGCCACCATTCGGGGTCGAAGTGTGCGCAAATCGATCACTTTTACGATGTTTGGAAACAAGAAGCAGAAAAGCGGCGCTACTCGCTGGACGCCGGGCCAAGATCCCTGGCATCTGCACGAGCTTTCCGTCAACAGTTCGGACGATGAATTTCGAGAACAGGTTGAGCCGATTCTCAAAACTCGACCTCACAAAAAATACTACTGGGTTGCCCGCAGCAGCCACGGCGACTACGATACAATGAACGATACGATTTCGGCATTGGCGTCTGCTGTGCCCGATGCCAGGGTGTGGAAACGTGCGCTTTTCACCAACGAACGCTTCGACTATATGCCCATCGGCCATCTTCTGCCTGGGGCGATGGTGCCCGTGTTGACAGCAGATGGGTCCGTGGGCGAAGAGATGGTAGTTTCTGTGGAGCGGCACAATTATGTAGGCAAGGTCTACGATCTATCCGTGCCCACTTATCGCAACTATGCCGCGGATGGCATCCTGGTTCACAATTCGATCTACCGCTTTCGCGGCGCGGATTACCATAATGTTTTGGAATTCCGCCAGGACTACCCCGACGCCGTGGTGGTGCTGTTGGAGCAGAACTATCGCAGCACCCAGTCGATCTTGGATGTGGCCAACGCGGTGATCTCCCAGAATGAGAAGCGCACGCCCAAGCAGCTCCACACGGAGAACGGTGAGGGGCGCAAGGTGACGGTCCACGAGGCGTACAACGAGGTGGAGGAGGCGGGCTTCATCTGCGACGAGATCGGGCGGCTGGTGGCGACTCGGGCCTTTGGCGAGGGGGATGTGGCGGTGATGTACCGCACCAACGCCCAATCCCGGGCCCTGGAAGAGGCCTTTGTCTATCGGGGCATGAAGTACAAATTGGTGGGCGGCACCCGCTTCTACGAGCGCAAGGAGATCAAGGATGCCCTGGCCTATCTGCGCCTGACCCACAACCCGGCGGACTCCGTGGCCATGGACCGCATCATCAACGTGCCCACACGGGGCATCGGCCTCAAGACCTATGCGGATCTGAAGAACTGGGCATTGGAGATGGGCGTCAGCGAGTATGACGCCCTGCGTATCCTCCACCACGGACCCCAAGCCGTGGAACTGGGCCGGGACGCCCCCCTGCCGCCGGCCGCCCGCTCCGCGCCTTTCAACAACCGGGCCATCAACGCCCTGCTGCCCTTTGCAGAGATGCTGGAAAGCTGGGTACGTATGCGGGAGCGAGGCCACTACGAGAGCGTGGCGGATCTGCTGGACTTCATTTTGCAGGAGTCGGGCTACTATGACAGCCTGCGGGACGGCAGCGAGGACAGCCAGGATCGCCTGGCCAACCTGCAAGAGTTGCGGGCCGTGGCTGCCCAATATGTGCCGGGCATGGCGGATCTGCAGGAAGACGAGACCCCGGTCACCCTCTTTTTGCAGGAGGTCAGCCTGGTCAGCGACGCCGACCAGATCGACGAGGGGCTGGGCGCGGTGACGCTCATGACCCTGCACACGGCCAAGGGGCTGGAGTTCCCCATCGTCTTCTTGGTGGGGATGGAGGAGGGCTTGCTCCCCCACAGCCGCAGCATGGAGAGCGGCGACCCGGAGGACATGGACGAGGAGCGGCGGCTGTGCTATGTGGGCATCACCCGGGCCAAGAAACGGCTCTATTTGGTCCACGCCATGCGGCGCAGTGTGTGGGGCAGCAGCAACATGCAGGAGCCCAGCCGCTTCTTCGACGAGATCCCGGCGCAGATGTTGACCGGGATGGTCAACCGCCACGCCCGCCGCCAGGA
>CAZKEX010000282.1:0-2024 GCA_964551895.1 uncultured Caldilineaceae bacterium
AAACAGGGCTATCTTTCAACTCCGCTCTCTCCTTCCTTAATTCTGCAACACTCTCGATTAGGGAATATGACCCGTCCACCGTATCAACAAATCAACAAATCAACAAATTGCGTCTCCCCGACTCTACCTCAAACCGAACTCTAGATCTGTACGCCTGGAAGGATTTGCCCTATGCATCCATTTTTGACCGAACTGGCCAAACGCCCCCTGTTGATGGACGGGGCCATGGGCACCATGCTCTACGCCAAGGGCGTGAGCAGCGAGGAGTGCCTGGAATATCTGCTGATCAGCAAGCCCCACTGGATCACCGAGATCCACACGGCCTACGCCGCGGCGGGGGCGGATGTGCTGCTCACCCACACCTTTGGGGCCAGCCGCCCCCGGCTTGAGGCCTATGGCATGGGCAACAAGGTGCGGGATCTCAACTTCCGGGCGGTCAAGCTGCTGCGAGATGTGCGAGAGGTGGCCGGGCGGGCCATCTTCATCGCCGGGGACATAGGTCCCCTGGGCAAGTCCCTGGCCCCCAAGGGGGACACGACCCCAGAGGCAGCCTTCAATGCCTTCAAGGAGCAGATCCTGGCCCTGTGGGAGGCCGGGGCGGACCTGCTGCACATGGAGACCTTCTCGGAGTTGGCCGAGCTGGAGATCGCCGTGCGGGCCGCCAAGACCACCTGCGATCTGCCCATCGTCGCCTCCATGAGCTATGGCCAGGACGGCCTCACCCACGGCGGCCAGACCCCGGAAGAGGTGGTCGCCAGCCTAAGCGCCCTGGGCGTGGATGTGATCGGGGCCAACTGCTCCGTCGGCCCGGCCTCGCTGCAACAGACCTTGGGCAAGCTCCACACGGCCGGCGGCGAGTTTCCCCTGAGCGTCAAGCCCAACGCCGGTTTCCCCACCCGGGTGGAGGGACGTTTCTACTATCCGTCCAGCCCGGAGTATTTTGGCGAAGCGATCCAGGGTTTCTTGAAAAGTGGGGCCAGGTTGGTCGGCGGCTGTTGCGGCACCACGCCCATGCACCTGCGCTCCATGCGCCAGGCTTTGGACGCCGCGGCCCAAGGCCAGACCGGCCCGGCCAGCGCCTGGACCCACATGGCCGAACCCCTGCCCGAAATGTGGGTCAGCGGCGGCACAGACATCCCCACGGACGACGAGGAGCGGCCCACGGGCTTGCTGCAAAAGCTGGACGCCGGCAACTTTGCGATCTCCGTGGAGGTGGACCCGCCCCGGAGCTTCACGGCCCAGAAACAGATCGAGGGCGCTCGCCACGCCAAGCTGATGGGCGCGGACGCCATCAACGTGGCCGACAGCCCCATGGCCCGGGTGCGCATGGGCGCGCTGGCCCTCTGCACCATGATCCAACAGCAGGTGGACATCGAGACCATCCTCCACTTCACCACCCGTGACCGCTCGCTGATGGGCCTGCAGGCCGACCTGATCGGCGCCCACGCCATCGGTGTGCGCAATATCCTGGCCCTGACCGGGGATCCGCCCAGCCTGGGGGACAGCAAGGGCAGCACCGCGGTCTACGATGTGGACAGCATCGGGCTGGTGCGCATCATCGACCAGTTCAACCAGGGCTATGACCAGGCGGGCAAGCAGATGGGGCGCAAGGGCAGCTTCACCATCGCCGTGGCCTGTGACCCCACCCGGCCCAATCTGGAAGAAGAGGTGGACCGCTTCCAGCGCAAGGTCAGCGGCGGCGCCCACTTCACCATGACCCAGCCCATCTATGATCCGCAGTTGTGGCGCAACTTTCTGCGCCTGTACGAACAGCGCCACGGCCCCTTCCCCGTGCCCGTGCTGATCGGCGTGCTGCCCTTGCAGAGCCACAAACACGCCAGCTTTTTGCACCACGAAGTCCCCGGCATCACCCTCAGCGAGGGGGCGAGGGAGCGTATGCGTCTGGCCGGGGCCGATGGACGCCAGGAAGGGGTGAAGATGGCCCAGGAGTTGCTGTTGGAGCTGAAGGAGTTGCCCCACGTCCAAGGCGTCTACCTCATGCCCAGCTTTGGCCGCTACGAAGT
>CAZKEX010000282.1:2124-6652 GCA_964551895.1 uncultured Caldilineaceae bacterium
TGCTGCTGGTTCGCGTCCACCCGCCCGGATGGGCGCGCCCACTTGGCCCCGATCTGGCATGTGTGGCACGAGGGCTGCGCCTATGTGGTCTCCCAGGCCACCTCTGTGCGGGCGGCGAACATCGCCGTCAACCCTTCCGTCAGCCTCTCGTGGACCGATCCGGTGAACCCCTTGATCATCGAGGGCACAGCCCAGCCAGCGCCGGAGATGCTGGACGAGCTGCGCCCTCTCTTTCAAGCCAAGTTCGATTGGGACATCGCCACCGATACCGACTACACCCTGATCCTGCGCATCACCCCGACCAAGTTCATGGCCTGGGGCGCGTTTGGAGAGGGGCGATGGCTTGGGTGAAGGGGGCCGGACGCTGGCCGGCTGGTCTAGTTGAGCAGGGCCGCGCTGTCCGTGAAGAGGGGCTCGTTGGGGGCCAGTTCTGCGGCTCGGCGGATGTCCGCTGGGCCGCTGGGGTCCGTGGGGTCGCTCTGGATGGTGACCCAGCCCCGCACGAAGATGGCCATGGGCAGTTCTGGGTCTGCGGTCAGGGCCTTGGCCGTGGCCAGATCGATCCAGGTACGCAGTTCAGGGAGCCAGTTTTCGGCCTGGGTGCCCACGATCAAGGGCGTGTCCGGCCCGAAGAGGTTGT
The DNA here is from genome assembly GCA_964551895.1 of uncultured Caldilineaceae bacterium. GTDB lineage: Bacteria > Chloroflexota > Anaerolineae > Caldilineales > Caldilineaceae > JAGNDO01. The sequence continues at coordinate 2,765 of CAZKEX010000282.1, forward strand.
CGACGCCGACACCGGCCATCACATCCCGCACCGCGCCGTAATCCCCATAGAAAAGGTTCTCCAGCAGAGGATAGGCCCCATTTCGAGCCGAGTTCCGGGCATCTGCCAGCAGATCAATGACAACCTTGTTCCACATCACGGTTGAATTGTCTGGGGCCAAGGTAGCGGCCTGGGCAATGGATGCCTGGGCATCGGCCCATAGCCAACCATTGGCCAAGGTCACTGCCTGGTTATTGGCCTCCCGCACATCTGCCGGGGCGCTGTCGGGAAGAGCGGTCAAGTTCACCGGCTCCAACTGGGTGCCGGTCCAGTGCAGGATGGTAAAGTCTACCAAGCGCACGCCACAGGCATAGCAGAAGACATAGGGTTCGGTCTGGTCCAGCGCCACTTCGGCCAGGCCGTCGCCGTTGAGATCGGCCACATAACCGGCGCCGGGGCTGCTGTTGAAGTTGCTGGCCGCCACGGACAGGGTTGAGCCGTCAAAGTGCAGCAGATCAAAGCAGCCGCTGTGGGCTCCTGTGCCCGCCACGATCTCGACCCAAACCCCCTGGGGAGCCACGTTGACCTGGCTGACCCCTTCATCCATCACAAACGACGGGCACTCCAGATCGACCTGCCCCATGACCTGCCACACACCGTCGGCGGTAAAGGTGTAGATCGCCACAAAGTGAGGCACGTCGTCCGTGTCGTTATAAGCGCGGAAGCCATAGGTGTGGGCCATCCACAGGGCCGGGCTGCCGGCGGGGACGGTCAATTCGGTGATGGCCACCCCCTGGAAACTGTCGAAGCCCTCGGGGTCCAGGATGAGATCGGCCTCGATCTGGGCTTTCAACTCGTCCACCGGGGCGACGACCGGGGCTGTGGTGGATGTGGGGGCGGGCGCCAGCGTGGCCGTGGCCGGAATGGCTGTGGCCGTCGGGGGAATGGGGGCTGGGGTGGGCGTGGGTGGAATACAGCCGACCAAAGCAAAAAGAGCCACTGCCAACATGGCCCAGATCACAAATGATCGAGATGAGAAAAGCTGGGATACAGATCGTTTGACGTTCATTGGGGATCTCCTTGGGAAATCATTTGTATTCGTGACGCGCTCGAATACTGTCGAACTCAACACCAGAATAATGCGTTGAACAGTATGAACGGAAATGCCCCTTGGAATGTTCCCGCAGGACACTGTTCAGTCAAGAAAGATGGGCCACGGATTGAACGGATGAACCATGCCGGTTTTTTATTTTGGATTGGGGAAGGACGGAGACCATGCCTTGGCAGAAGACGTTGATGCACTTGGTGTCAGACAGCGCCGAGGCGGCCCGATGTGGGGCAGAAGCGGGCTGGATTCTGTCGGATGAAAGCCAAATTTCTTGACATTTCCCTCCCATGCCGCTATAGTTTGGTGGCTTGTCCGGGCGAATAGCTCAGTTGGTTAGAGCGCCTCGCTTACACCGAGGAGGTCGGGGGTTCGAGTCCCTCTTCGCCCACAGATTGAACCACAAAGAGCGAACCACAAAGAACACAAAGATCACAGCGGTTTTTTGGGTCGTTGGTGGCTTTGCGGTGGTATTTCGGATAATTTCACAGACCCATCGATTGACAGAAGAGTCGGCCTGGGCCGACTCTTTTTTTGGACAGAGCCACAACTTGCAAGGAAAAACCATGCAACGCATCCTAAAACAGACTCAATCCGACTGGGCGGCTGGCATCGTGACCGCGGTGGGCCTGATCTTCATGGTCTCCATCGTCATGGCCGCGCCTGTGGAGGCGACCCTGGGCGGAGGGATCCGCACGGTCTATGTGCATGTGGGCCTGACATGGACGGGAAAGGCCGGGCTTTATCTGGCCGGGGTGATGGGGCTGGCGGTGGCTTTTTGGCCCAACTTGGTCCTGGCCCGATGGATGCGAGCCGTGGGGCTGGTGGGGTTGGCCTTCTTTGCCGCGGGCACGGCGGTGAGTCTGTGGGCCCAGCAAGTGAACTGGGGGGCGATTTCCTGGGTAGAGCCGATCACCATTTCCATGCTGCAATATACCGCGGTCGGGATCATCGTCCACATCCTGCTAAGTTGGCCCATCGACACCCGGGTCAAGGGTGGGTTGAGTCTGGCCCTGGCCGCCTTTCACATCTGGTCCGTGGAGAACGCGGCGCTGATCCTGCATCCCCAAGATCCCATCGGCACCTCTACCTCCACGGGCATCCGAGATACATTTAGCGCCATCTTTGTGGTCAGCTTGGTCATGGCAACATGGCTGGTTTTCTACCTCTACAGTCGGCTTGCCAAAGTCGAGGCGTAGGGTGTAACCATTTTCTGTCGAGGGTCGTCTAACTATCCAGAGCTGTCTGCATGTAGCGCCATTCAACCGCAATTCAATTTCTTATCCTTCAAGAGATCTACCCCAAAGGAGTATCGTTCGATGAAACGTTCTTTTGTGATCAGTTTGATCTTGCTCCTGGCCTTGGCCCTGAGCGCCTGTGGCGGTGAGAAAGATGCGGCCCAACCTGCATCCACAAGCGATGCCCAACCGACCGAAGCGGCCTCGTCCGGCGGCATGATGGGCGGCATGATGGGCATGGGGCGGGGCGGCGGCATGATGGCCATGCACAGCGCCCCCATCCCCCCGGACTATAAGGGGATGACCAACCCCGTGGCCGCGGACGAAGCCAGCCTGGAGCGGGGCCGGGAGCAGTACACCCTCCTCTGCGCCTCCTGCCACGGTGACGGCGGCATGGGGGACGGTCCTGCGGGCACGGCCTTGGACCCGGCCCCGGCAGCCATCGCCCACACCAGCCAGATGATGGGGGACGACTATCTCTTCTGGCGTATCAGCGAGGGCGGAGCGTTTGAGCCCTTCAACTCGGCCATGATTTCGTGGAAATCTGTCTTGAACGAAGAGCAGCGCTGGGATGTGATCAACTATATGCGGGCCTTGGGCAAGGGGACCGTCCAACCAGGCCGGGGCATGGGCGGAGCCGCCTTTGACCCGGCAGCAGAACAGGCCCAGCGCCAGGAAATACTGGCCGCCGGTGTGGCCCAGGGTCTCTTCACCCAGGCCGAAGGGGACGCCTTCTCCCACGTCCACGACCACATGGACCAATGGCGGATCGCCAACCAGTCCACCGAGATGACCGGCACCGGCATGGAGATCCAAGCCGCCATCCTGGCCGCCATGATCGAGGCCGGCGAACTCACCCAGGCAGATGCGGATGTGTTCAACATGGTGCATGAGAAGTTGATGAACTCTGGGTTGATGCAGTAAGACAGACAACTCACCGCCAAGACGCAAAGAGCGCAAAGGAAAGCAGAGAAACCTCTGTCTCCTTTGCGCTCTTTGCGTCTTGAGAGAAAAATCAGGCCGCAACCCGGTATGGCGCGATAAACTGAAGCGTGTCCGCCAATTCCTGGCGGGCTATGTCCAACTCATACGCCTTCTGAAGGTTGAGCCAAAATTCCGGCCCGGTGCCAAAAAACTTGCCCAGACGTAAAGCCGTGTCCGCTGTGATACCCCGCCGACCCTGTAAGATCTGATAAATCCGGTTATTGGGCACGCCGATCCGAGCAGACAGGGTCAACGCATTCATTTCGATCTCTTCGAGTTCGTCCCCCAGAATCTCACCGGGATGGATGGGATCTCGCCAATCGCCCATAGTTTCACCTCTTATTTCCTCGAAACTTCCACTCAATGATAATCCACAATTTCCACATCAAACGGGCCATCGTCCCACCGAAAGCAAATGCGCCACTGGTCGTTGATCCGAATGCTGAACTGTCCGGCCCGGTCCCCTTTCAAGGCTTCAAGACGATTGCTGGGCAACGCAGATAAAGCGGTCAAAGAGTCAGCGCTTTCCAAAATGCGCAACCGCTTCACCGCCTGTCGTTCGATGCCCGAAAAGCGCCTGAC
>CAZKEX010000283.1:0-2197 GCA_964551895.1 uncultured Caldilineaceae bacterium
GCGGCGTCCCCCAGCCCGAAGTGGAGCCACAGACTGTCCCCCGCACCCAGGCTGGAGCCGTTCTTGACCTCCTGCATCTGGGTGCGGCCGGTGGAATCGGTCAGGGTGACCCGGGTGCCCACGCCGTCCCGGTTGACTGGGGCAACCGCCGGGTCCGGGCTGCCGAGAAGGCGGAGGGAGAGCCAGCCATTGGTTGGGCCGTATGTACCCAGATTTTGATAGAGTTTGTACCCCTCGTCGTAGTTGCCCACCACCATCTCCACAAAGCCGTCGTTGTTCCAGTCCGCCGCGGCCACGCCGACCGTGCGGTCCGGGTCGTCCGCGCCGTTGTCCAGCACCCGGCGGAAGGCGCCGTCGCCCAAGTTTTCGTAGAGGGGGTTGGCCGGGCTGCCCCGTGAGGTCATGTCCTCCAGGGCCAGATAGATGTCCTGCCAGCCGTCGTTGTTGAAGTCAAAGAAGACCGTGCCCCAGCCGATGGCCCCTGGGTCCACCTCCACCCCGGCGGCCGCGGCCACGTTTATAAAGGTGCCGTCCCCCTGGTTTTGCAGCAGGGTCATCACCCCCACGTTGGAAAAGTAGAAGTCAAAATCCCCGTCGTTGTCATAGTCCGCCGTGCCCAGCCCCATGCCCATCACATAGGTGTTGGCCCCAGCCTCCTTGGCCACCTGGGTGAAGCACCATCCCCCACAGCCCGGCCCGTCGTTGCGCCACAACATGTTGCCCACAGGGTTGATAAACTCGTCGTTGACCAGATAGATATCCGGGTCGCCGTCGTTGTCGAAATCCACCCACGTGGCCACAAAGCCGGCGCCCGTGGTGCTGCCGCCCCCCTCCAACAGCCCGATCACATCGTCGAAGGCGCCGTCCCCGTTGTTGTGATAGAGCCGGTCCCGGTCCCCCAGGCTGGGGTGGCCGCACAGGGGTTCGCACGACCAGTTGGCCACGTAGAGATCCAGCCAGCCGTCCCCGTCATAGTCGGCCCAGGAGGCCGTGCGCCCGTCCCCCACATCCCCGACCCCGGCCTGGGCGGTCACATCCACAAAGCCCTGGCCGGCCTGGTTGCGGAAGAGTACATTGGCCCCATAGTTGAGGACGTAGAGATCCGTCCAGCCGTCGTTGTCGAAGTCGGCAAAGCTGGCTCCCCGACTGTCCATGCCCGACAGGCGGATGTCGGCGGCAAAGGCGGGGGGGCTAAAGGTCCCATCGCCGTTGTTGCGGAAAAGCGCGTTGGGGCCTTCCGTATCCGTGACATAGAGATCGAGCCAGCCATCGTTGTCGAAGTCCCCCCAGGCCTGGCCCACCGCCTTCTCATCCCCGATGCGGCGGAAGTCGATGCCCGCGGCCTTGCTCACATCCCGGAAGACCGGGCCGCTTTCTGGCTCCTGTTGGGCAGAGACGGTCGTCGTCGTCACCAGGCCCAAGACCATCAAAAGTCCCGCAATGACCCGCAAAGATCGGTAACGCATCTGGTTCTTCCTTTTCATAAAATAGACACAATTCCGCCATCCACCAATGCCTGAATGCGCGCTTCCCCGTACCCCAACTCAGCCAAAATCTCGGCGGAATGTTCCCCCAGCAGCGGCGGATGGCGGCGGATGGTGGGCGGCGCGGTGGGGATGGCGAGGGGGCTGGCGACCACGGAAACGCTGCCCAAGGTGGGGTGGGGAATCTCCTGGCGCATGGCCCGGTGCTGGACCTGGGGGTTGTCGAAGACCCGATCCACCGGGTTGATGGGGGCGGCGGGCACGTCCGCGGTCTGGCAGGCGGCCAGCCAATGGGCCGCGGGCTGGGTGCGGAAGATGGCGGTCAACAGCTCCGCCAACTCCGCCCGATGGCGCACCCGGTCCGGGTTGGTGGCAAAGCGGGGGTCGGCGGCCAGATCTGGCCGGTCGATCACCCGGCGGCACAGGCGTTGAAACTGGCCGTCGCTGCCCACGGCCAGCACCCACCTCCCGTCCGCGCTGGGGAAGGCGCTGTAGGGCACGATGTTGGCGTGGTCGTTGCCGAAGCGCTGGGGGCGTTGGCCGCTGACCAGGAAATTGCCCGCCACGTTGGCCAGCATGGCCACCTGGCTGTCCAACAGGCTGATGTCGATGCGCTGGGCCTGGGGTGCCCGGCCTTGGGCCACAGCCCGTTCCCTGGCAAAGAGGGCGGCGAGGATGGCCTGGGCCGTGTTCTGCCCGGCGAAGAGGTCGGC
>CAZKEX010000283.1:2297-6618 GCA_964551895.1 uncultured Caldilineaceae bacterium
CACATCCGCCCGCCGGGCCAGCTCCCGCACAATGGCCCGGCCGGCGTCCGTGCGCAGATCCAGGGCCAAACTGCGCTTGTTGCGGTTGACGCACAGATAGTAGGCCGACTGGCTCTCCCCCAAGTCAGATTGGGCGAAGGGTGGTCCCCACTGCCGGGTGCCGTCCCCCGTCCCCGGCTGCTCGATCTTGATCACCTCCGCGCCCAGGTCGCCCAGGGTCATGGTGCAATAGGGGCCGGCGAGGATACGGGTGAGGTCGAGGACGGTGATGCCGTGGAGGAGGGATTGGTTGATTGGTTGATTGGTTGATTGGGGATGTGAGCGCATAGGGACGTCGCCTTGGCGTTTCACGATGGGGATGAATCGAGGGGGCGGGGCATCAGTTGTTGAATGTCCTTGGCTTGGGCCATGATCTCCAATGCCGAATGCAACACGGCTGAATCCCCATCTTCGGCATAGTCGGCGGACAACTCGGTCAGGAAATCGTCGATCTCATCGGGGTGCTGGGAGAAGTATTCGGCTGTCACTTCTGCCAAAGTTCGGTAGTTCATGGCAAAGGTATTCTTTCCAGTTCTAACGTTTGGGCGATTGGCGCGGTGTAAAAGACGATACCGACGCGGTCAATGTGGCCGATCAAGTTCGGGTTATCGATGGCATGGTACGAGAGAAGATCGAAATGATAGGGCATGATGGTCTCTTCGTTCAGGAAATCGCTGATCTCCGCCACGGTGCGATAGTCGATCTGGGGGCCTTTGAGGGCGATGTCCACGTCGCTGCCCCGGCGCTGGGTTCCCTTTGCCCGGCTGCCGAAGATCAGGGCCGTCTCCACAGCGGGGTGTTGGCCCAGCACGGCGGTGATGGTTTCCAGATCTTCGTCTGTAAGGCCGAATCGGCTATGCATCTTGCTTTTCCTTGAACGTGTCGTGAAGCTGGCGCAACAAGGGATAATGACTTCTCGAAATTCTGGAATCGCTGTTGCCATCTGATGTCTTGGGCGGTCATGGGTTCGCTCTTTTTACTGGTGTACCGCCGTGAAACTGGTCAGCTCTTCGTCCGAACTATAGTCCGCCAACAACAGCGCCGCGGCCTCGGCCATCGGTAGATGTTCACTGTTCTCCTGCTGCGAACGGTGAACGGTTGTCTCCAAGATCCCTAGGGCTGCCCGCAACGTCTCAATCTGCTGATGGATGGAAAGCCCCTCGAATTCCTGCAAAATCTCTGTTTGGGTCATATCGCCTCCTCAACTCCTCACATTTCCACACAACATCTGCCCCCATTATAGCAGAAAAGCCAGGCAACCCACACCCGGCTCTCCTCGCCCCAATCCCCAATCCCCAATCCCCAATCCCTGATCCCCAATCCACTACTTCTTCCCCACCTTCCCCAACGCCCCGGCCACCTTGGGCGGAATGGATCTCGTGTGTTGTTTCAAAAAATCGAGCAGCTTGGCCGCGGTCAAGCCTTCGGCCTCGGCCCGGGCCAGGCTGCGCTGGGTGATCTGGTAGACGTAGCGGGGATAGCTGGACTGCCACTGGGTGAAGCGCTCGGCCCGGAAGCGGTCGTAGAGGGGGGTGTCCTCGGGCAGGGTGATGGTGAAATCCTCCCCCACCAGATAGGGATGCCGGGGCGTCTCGTAGGGGGGCACCGCGTCCTGGCCCAGCCAGTGCAGCCCCCACGGGGTGAGGCAGATCTGCATGTCGTCCCCGCCGGAGGGCTCGGCCAGGTCCACCGCGCCCAGCCAGTGCAGGGGACCGGCGAAGAGAAAGCGCAGCAGAGCGCCCTCCACATCGTCCCAATGCTCGAAACCTTTGAGGAACTCGTTCGTAGAGGTGCTGCGGATGTACCAGGTGTCATACCGGCCCGTGGGACGCTGAAAATCCGGCTCGGTTTCCAAAATGGCCCGGATCACGTCGGATTGGTTGTACCAAATGCCGGGCTGAAGCTGGCCCAACAGCCGCAAAATGGCCTCACGAGATTGGGTGGGATCGTTGCGCCAACTGCCCGATTCCACACACTCCAAGGCCGGGGTGCGGCAGAGGTCGTTCCACTCGGTCGAGTGCAGCCAGGCCTCCCACAGGCTGAAGCGTTGCTCGGGCCGGGTCTGTTCCAAAAAGGCCCGCACCCGGTTGCCGGTCAACTGCACAATGGGCTCGCCGTCCTTGTTTTTGCCCGGTTTCAGCCAGCCCAGTTGGTTGGCCAGATGCAGGAGCAGTTCCAGCCGTACCTGAAATTCCGGCGTGTCAAGATAGGGCAGACGGAAACGCGCCACCAGCCGGGCCACATCCTCCGGGTGAGGGCCAGCGGTGGTCAGGCGCAGTTCGTCCGTATGCAGAAAGCCCAGCAGGGTGCCGGCGTCCTCCAACAGCCCATCGTCCGCCGGAATCATGCGGGAAGCGGGCGGGGGCGGGGCGGGCATCACCGGCAGACCGCCCTCGATGGCGGCCTTGGCCGGTTGGGGCAGCCAGGGCAGCACATCCGACGGGATGTAGATGATGGTCTGGGCCTTCTGCCCGGCTCCCTTGTAGCCCCGGCCCAGCAAGCCATAGTAGTAGAGCATCTCGGCCACGCTCTCCGGGTGAAACCAGGGGGTCTCCCGCTCCAGCTTGGCCGGTCCCATCTGGCGGATGCCGCCAAACTCCCGCACAAATTGGGCCTCCCCCACCTCGCCGGACCCTTCCAACAGGGCGTCCAGAGCATCCTGGGCCTGGGGGTGGAAGTCCACGGCCTCCTGATAGGCCATCAAGATCGACGTTGGCTCGGTGAGTTGGGCGGTGAGCAGATCCATGGCCTGATGGCGGCTTTCGGCCCCGTCCAAAAAGGCCCCCCGCATTTCGGCCAGGACCTGGAGCAGGATATCGGGATAGTCGGCGAGCATCTGGGTGGTGGTAGGCATAGGCTTTGGATCTTAGATTATGTGTGGAAGAATGGGCGGAATAGAACGCGGATGGCGCGGATTGGGCGGATTTTCGCTGATTTTTCTTTTCATCCACGAATCTTCACGAATCGACACGGTTCTTTTCTTTTCAAAAAAATCCGTTTTTATCCGCCCAATCCGCGTAATCCGCGTTCTATTCTAGATTTAGAAGAACGGCCCCTTTGTTGTCAGCCCGGCAAAACTTGGTTATACTGACAGCGTAGAGAATGAATTTTCAGAAGGAGACCTACTTTGAACAACAACAATGCAGTGCCCGGTGGATGGAGCTTGCGGGAGATCATTCGAGACATCTGGGTGGCTTGGCGGCTGCTCTGGGATCCCCAGGTTTCGTCCTTGCTCAAGATCATGCTGCCTGTGCTGGCCCTGGCCTATTGGATTTCGCCCGTGGATCTGCTGCCCGGTCTGCCCTTTGACGACTTTGCCGTGATCCTGGTGGCCTCGCGTCTCTTTGTCAACATGGTCCCCAAGGATGCCTTGGCCCGTGCCCTGCACCCTGGGCCGAACGAGGGACTTGCCGGCTGGGTCCGCCGTCAAACCGCTGCCAGATCCGCTTCAACCGGAGCCGGGGGCGATGATGATGTGGTGGACACCACTTGGCGGGTTGTTGATGAAGATTGATCGGTAGAACGAGTAACGAGTAACGAGTAATGGGTAATGGGTAATGGGTGGTCTATGAGCGAACGGCTGGATACGTCTGGGGCCCAATTAGACACGGCTGCGGTTGCGGCTTCCGATCCGACGGATCAGGGGAGCGCGGAGGCGGGCTATAGCTTTGCCGATGTCACCGAGCTGTTGGACGTGGCCCCGGGCACCCTGCGTCGGTGGACCCAGCGCTTCGCCGACTTCTTGGGGGAGGCTGCCCGACAGGATGAACCCCTTTTCAGCCAGGCCGACACCGATCTGCTGGGCTTGATCCGGGGGATGCTGGCCGAGGGGCAGAGCTACGAGCAGATCGCCCATCGCCTGGGCGTGTTGGTGGCCGCCCAGCAAGCGCCCGAAAACGATGATGTCGCTACGGCCCTGGCCACAGTCAACGCAACGGCCATGCCTCCGGCCATCAACGCCGTCCTCCACACCATCGCCGACGGTCAGCACGCCTTGGCCAACAGCCAGGCCGCCAGCCGGGAGCTGATGGGCGTGGTGGTGCAGGACAATTTTAACCTGAAGGACGAGAATCGCAAACTGCGGGACCGCATGCTGGAATTGGAACGCTCCCTGGCCGAGTATCAACGCCGGGAAGAGACCCGCAAAGAACGGCTGGAAAACCGCCTGCGCGCCCTGGAAAGCACCACCGCCGCCCTCCAACAACAGGTGGCCCAGTTGGTGCAATTCGCCCGGCAGGGGCAGAAGCGGCGGGGGTGGTTTTGGTAGGAATGGCAACGAGTA
>CAZKEX010000284.1:0-6612 GCA_964551895.1 uncultured Caldilineaceae bacterium
AACATCATGGGCGTGTCCAGCACCCCCCGGGCCAGGTTGATCAGGAAACCCAGCCCCGCATTGGCCCCCACGAACTCGCCCACGACCGCCCCAACCACCGAGAGGATCACGCTTAACTTGAGGCCCCCAAAGATCACCGGCAAGGACGCGGGCAACTCCAGCTTGGCGAAGATCTGCCACCGTCCGGCCCCCAGACTGCGCATGAGATCGTGCAGGTCCCCGTCCACGGTGCGGATGCCCACGCTGGCGCTGACCAGGGTGGGAAAGAAGGTGATCAGGGCGCAGATCAGCACTTTGCTGGTCATGCCGCTGCCAAACCAGATGATGAGCAGGGGGGCGATGGCGACCACGGGCACAGTCTGGCTGGCCACAATGTAGGGGGAGAGCAGGCGGTCCATGAAGCGGCTCTTGCCCAGGATGTAGCCAAAGATAAAGGCCAGGGTCAGGCCGATCAGCAGCCCCAGGGCCACCTCGGTCACGGTGACCTGGGCGTGGCGCAGCAGGGTGCCATCGGCCATCAAGATGCGGGCTTTGCGGACCACCAACGCCGGGGAAGGCAGGATGAAGGCCGGGTAGGCCTGCCAACGCACCAACCCATCCCACATGGCCACAAAGAGGGCCAGCACCACCGGGATGATCAGCTTGTCCCAGCGCTGGCGCAGGAAGTCCCGCAAGGTTGTGCCCGGCGTGCTTTGGGCCAGGGATGACGGCATAGATTGGGGTCGAGCCAAGGACTCTTCGGCCTTCATGGGTCTCTCGCTGTCGCTCGTCTTGGACATAAAAAAACCGGAGCCAACGTTCGGGCTCCGGGGCAGCCATGGGGGTAGCAGAAAGTTGCCGGCCCGCGGATCTGCGTTGCAAGATCCGCGCCGGACAGCCAATCCGATGCCCACGCATGGTTCACCTTCTCCTATCCGGACTCTACCGTCGGCGTTGGACTTGCCGGGGCGCTTGTTACGCGCTCGACGCACCAACTCCTGCTCTGACCGGGGACGCATCCCCCTCTCGGCTCGCGGGCTGACTGTGACGGTCTGCCACAGATCACCGCCGGTCGGGAATTGGTCGGGCCGCTGTTGGCGGTCCGCCTCACCCTGCCCCGAAGGTAAATATGTGAAATTTTCTACAAGATCAGTATACGCCGAGACGGGGGCACGGTCAAGTGGGCTGGGCTACCATGCGTATACCCCTCGACCAATCCGGCGACCACGTGGACTGTGTGCGCAAGATAATTCGTGCCGTCTGGCATCAATGCATGGACGTCCAAGTAGCCCCCCTTGCCGGTGTGGCCCATATCACCCATGAAAATGAACTCAACTTTGCCCAGCCGTTTGGCTTGATTCCAAAAAGAATAGGCAAAGATCGGCCAACGGCCCGGGGAACAGATGGCCCCGATACGGTGAGCTTTGTCCTGGGCGCCGTAGAGATGATAGGTGTGGTCCGCGGCCAGGACGCCGGGGTCGTTGGCAAAGATGCCGCCCAGGGAGACGAGGACCACGGGGCCGGTCAGCCACTCTTTGAGATAGGTGGCCGCGCCCATTGTGATCTGCCCGGCCCCGCTGTAGCCCATCAAAAAGACCGGTCGGGGGTCTTCCGGGCGATAGCCATAGCGGGTGAGGCCGTGGATGATGACGTGGGCCATGGCCTGGTTGTAGATGGGGCCATAGCGTTTGTCCGCGGACATGGTGACCTGAAAGATGTTGCGGGCGTTGATCAACATGCCGGCGAAGCCTTCCAGCCGCCGTCCGCTGAGTTTGCGCCGCAAGGCCCACCGCCACAGACTGGCAAAGAAGGGCTGGCCGGTGAGGGGCAGGCTGTTGACCGAATAGGGGAAGATGTCGTCGATCACCACGGTGTTGGGCAGGGTTGCGGCCAACTCCTGCAAAAAACCCTGCTCCCGGCGGCTGAGGGTCTGGCCGGAGACCCGGCCCACGCCGGACATGAAGACCACAAAGGCGTCCGGGTTGGGCTTGGTGGCGCGCACCAGGCCTTCCGGGGGCAGAGGCTCGTAGTAGACCCGGTCCCCGAACCAGCCCGCCCACCAGCCCAACGCCTCGAAGGGCGAAAAGGCCGCCCAAACCAGGAGGGCGACAAGGACGACTAGGAATAGGGTTAGGATGTCGGGCATGTGTGTTTTCCGAGTTGCGAGTTGCGGGTTGCGAGTTGCGAGTTGCGGGTTGCGAGTTGCGAGTTGCGAGTTGGGCGGCGGACGGACCAGCGCAGGTTGAGTAGCCGCCCACAGATCTCCGCTGACCACTCATTGACCGGCGGCGTATCGAAACCGAAGCGGGTTGACCCGCTACGGTTTCGATGCGCCCTTTGTGTGGGTTCAGCGCTTGGCATGGATCGGACGGGCTACTCAACCTGCGCTGATCTGTTTGCTCACCGTTTGCGTTTGCCTGGCGGATTGTCGCCACGTTTGGCGATCTGTTTATTTTCAGTATTTTGACGCAGATCCGCCAGAAAGCGGGAATTGAGGCGCAGACGGGGGACGTCCGCTTGGGTCAGCGGCAGGGGGACGCCGGCCGTGCGTCGCTGCATCCAGCGGCCAATGGCGGTGATGGGACGGCCCAGGGTGCGCCGCCACAGTTGCAGCAATATCCAGCCCAGGCCCGCGGCCACGATAGCCTGCCAGATCTCCAGCCCCAGGCCGGTCTGCACGGCGATGATGATGGCAACGAGGGACCAGATGGTGAGTATGCCGTTGAACCAGAGACCGAAGAAGGGGATCAGGGTGAAAAAGGCAAAGATCTGGGGCGCATAGCCCAGCCCCACCGCGGCGGCCACCGCGGCCAAGCCCACATCCGCGCCGAAGAGATAGCCCCCCACCAGCCAGACGCTGACCGACCAGATCCCGTAGCCGACCACATGGCTGCCGGCGGAGATCAGCAAGGTCTGGGCGAAGCGCCAGGGCCGCACTTTGTTGATGAAGAGCACAATGCTCTGGGCCAACTCCTCGGAGAGGGCGGCCAGCATGACCACGCCCAGGGCCACCCACAGCCCCTGGGGAGCCTGTTGGATCTGGGCGAAGACCTCGGCGTCCAATCCCCAGGCCTGGCGGACCATGCGCCAGAAGGGGGGCAGATCTGATAAATGCACAATGGACAATGGACAATGAACAATGGATGATGGATAGAACACGGGTTTCTACCTGCTTCCGGCTAACGGCTACCTGCTGACGGCTAACGGCTTTTTGCCACGGGCTATCATTGCAAGCTGTGTGGCTGTACGATATACTACTACACTTGAATTGACCCGGCCAACGCTGGGTCGAACTGCCATTCAACCACTACCCAAAACGGATTTTGCCCCATGCCTTTTCGTCCTTCCCCACGTCTCCTCGCCGGTCTGCTCAGTGCGGCCATGATCTTGGGCGGGTTTGCCCTCTTTGCCGTGGCCTTGGGCCGCTGGCCGGGGATGCCCGGGGTCACCGCGGCCCAGGCGGATGCCCAAGTTGAGGCCCAAGCCCAAACCGAGACCGATGCGCCCACGGATTTGGCCGCGGCGTTGGTGGCCCCCCTGTCCGCGCTGCGGGCGGCGCCCACGTCCACGGCCACGGCGCTGCCCACGCCGTCCGGGCCGACGGCCACGCCGGCGCCGTTGACCGTGACCTTGGCCGAGGATCTGCCCCAAGCTGTGGTGGCCGGGGTGGAGGCGGACATCGGAGAAGCGGGCAATGTGGCGCTGGATTGGAATGCGGAGGATGGCGAGGCAGTCTTTGACCAGGTCTTCGCCGCGGCCCGCCGTTTTGACACGGTGGATCCGGTGATCTCCCTGGCCGAGTTGACCGCGACGTGGACCGGGGACGAGTCCGCGCCCATCAGCGTTCTCAGCCATACCCTGCCCGCCCTCACCCAGATCTTGGGCGCGCCGGGGGCGGCGGTGAGCGGGCGGGCCGCCATCACCGATGTGGTGGCGGATGCGTGGGGGGAGGCCGGGGCGCTGGCGCTGTTGCCCTTTGAGGCGTTGGTCCCATCCCTGGTCGTGCTGGCGGTGGACGGCCAGAACCCGGTTGAGAATGCCAACAAATTTGATGTCGATGCCTACGGGTTGATTGCCCATGTATTTGTGCATGCCCAACCCGGTGTCGACGCCGATCAGCTCGCCCTTTTCACCGAAAAACTGACCCAAACCACCGGCGGCGCCAACCGAGACCCGGCCCAACTCACCGTGCTGGCCATGACGGGGGTGACGGCCATGACCCGGCAGACCGCATACCAGATGGAGCTGTTTGGCTCCGAGTGGCCGGCCGAGGTGGTGGGGCCGGAGCTGGCCGCGGCGGACATCACCCATATCAGCAACGAGGTGCCCTTTGTGGCCGGGTGCAAGGTCAACCTGGCCCAAGACAACTTCAATTTTTGCAGCAAGCCCAGCTATTTGGACAGCCTCACCCTCTCCGGCGTGGACATCATCGGGCTGACGGGCAACCACCAGAACGATTTTGGCTACGACGCGGCACGGGACTCCCTGGCTTTTTATGAGGAGCAGGGGCTGCCGGTCTATGGGGGCGGAATCGACAAAGATGCCGCCTTTGCGCCCTATTATCGAGAGCAAAACGGCACCCGGTTTGCCTTTTTGGGGGCCAATATGTACGGCCCGAACTTTGCCTGGGCCACGGACAGCCACCCGGGCAGCGCGGAGTATGATCTGGGCATTCTGTCGGCCACCATCCGCAGCATCCGGGAGAGGGATCTGGCCGACGTGGTGCTGGTGGAGCTGCAGTGGCAGGAGAGCTATGACGTGTCGCCCCTGTTGGATCAGCGGGACAACTTCCTGGCCCTGAGCCGGGCCGGCGCGGACATTGTGACCGGGGTGCAGAGCCATGTGCCCCAGGCCTTCGAGTTCGAGGACGGGCGGCTGATCGCCTATGGCCTGGGCAATCTCTTCTTCGACCAGATGTGGACCCACGCCACCCGGGAAGGCATGGTCCTCAAGCACACTTTTTACGCCGGGCGACACCTGAGTACCCAGATCCTGACCACCCTGCTCTATGAACATGGCCAGCCCCGCTGGTCCACCCCGGAACAGCGGGCGTCCATGCTGGACCGGGTCTTCGGGGCCAGCTATTGGGCGGACTAACCCCGCACTTGTTCCCACGCTCCGCGTGGGAACATTTTTGGACGCTCTGCGTCCCCTCGGCGCAGAGCGCCGGTTGAGCATTCCCACGCGGAGCGTGGGAACGAGGTCGGAAACGAGATAATGAAACATTGAGGCGGCAGAGATGGGGCGGCAAGGGGAGTTCACCTATTATCGGGAGGGCGGAGATACCTCCAGCGGGGCCACGGTGCTTTCTGCCGCCGCGGCCCTGCAGGGCGAGACCTTCCACCCGTTGCCCCATCTGCGGCGGATGGCGTGGGCCGTGCGGTTGGCCCATCAGTTCCCGGAGTCGTGGATCAAGCGGGGGGTGAGTTGGGCCAGCGGACGGTCGGGGCTGGATCCCCGCCGGGCCAGGACCTTGTACGCCGACCATCTGGCGGCGTGGAATGTGGCCCAATATGACTTTTTGCCCAAGGATCGCCAATTCGAGGCCATCATTTTGGGCGCACCCTCCGGGGCCGCCGCCCACCTGAGCGCGGCCTTGGGCGTGCCTTTCCTCAGCCACACTTTTCTGGCCAGCTTCCGCAGCCCCGGCGACCCGGACGACATCTTCAACTATCAGCGCCGGGGCCAGGATCTGGCCACCCCCATCCTGGAAAACAACCCCAACCTGCATGTGGTCAACCACTATGACCCGGTCCATGACCGCTTTTTGGTGGGCCAGGTCAACCACATCCGCATGAAGCTCCTGGGCATCCCCCACAGCTATATCGACTTCATCCAGCGTCGGCTGCTCCCCGGCGGCACGCTGATTCTGCTCAACAACACCCAAACCTGGGGCCAATACACGATTGGGAATCGTTACACCTTTCAGGTCGGCGGCCTGGGCGGGCTGAAGGACCACGACTATCTGCACGGGCGGGTCTTTCTCAACGCCTGGCTGGAGGAGGTGGGGAGCAAGCATCGGGGCGGCTGGCGTCTGCCCAAGGTGTGGAACAGCCAGAGCGAGAGCGAATGGGGCACCCTGCCCCGCTTTGGCGAGGCCGTGAACGAGTTCGCCCACCACTATGGCATGAAGGTGCGCTCCATCAACGGCGGGCATGTGCATGATTTTTCCCGGCTGGCCTTCTTCGCCTGGCAGCATCTCTTCCGGCGCTTGGGGATCGAACCCCAGGCGGTGATGGTGGACGGCTTTGCCCAGATCAACGCCACCGCGCCCACCCGGTCCGCCCTGCTGCCCCTGTGGCTGCCCTTCAACTGCACGGACAGCCGAGAGTTTTTGGCCGAGATGGTGACCCTCTTTCCCCGCCACCTGCCCATCCTCTTCCAGCCCTGGCCCAGCTTCAGCCCCGGGCCAGACATCGCCCAGCGCAAGGATTGGGACAAGGCCCTGGTGGGGCGGCAAGGCCAATGGCTGGGCGCGGACCCCCTCCACTACCCGGTGGACCTGGCTGCCCTGGTCAACTTCACCCCGGCCCTGGCAGAGTGGGTCAGCCGCAACCCCCAACCCATCCCCCGCCACCTGCGCCTGGGGGAGCTGAAGGAGATCTTCCGCGCCGGGGTTGGGTGAGGGGGTGA
>CAZKEX010000285.1:0-6547 GCA_964551895.1 uncultured Caldilineaceae bacterium
CCCGCACAGGGGAGACCGTGGTCTTCCGTATCGCCGTCACCAACACGGGCAAGAGCGTGCTGACCGTGTTGCCCATGACAGACACCTTCAACCATCAGTTCCTGCAATATGTGACCGCCACGGCCCTGCCGGACTTCAACCTGAACGGCGTCCTGCGCTGGAACGACCTGACCACCGCGGCCACCGTGGGCGATCTGGCCCCTGGCGCCTCCAAGGCCATCACCGTGACCTTCCTGGCCCTGCGGGACACCTATCTGGCCCCTGGTGCGGTGACCACCAACACTGTTACTATCCAAAACGGCTTGGCCGACCCGGACGGTTCGGGTCCCCTGGGCAATGTGGAACCCCTGGGCCCGGCCACCAGCGCGGACGATGTGCGTATCGACGGTCCTACCTCTGTGCTGCTCAGTGGCAGCACGGTGCAGGCTGCCGGCGACAAGATTTCCATCAACTGGACCACTGTGAGCGAGAACAACGTTCTGGGCTTCAATGTCCATCGGTGGGACAGCCAAGGGACCAAGGTGATCGTGAATGCCCAGCCCATCGTGGCCCAACGCACGGGACAACCGACAGGCGCACTCTATACACTGCTGGATACAAACGTGGATAGGGTCGAGATGGCCTCCGGTGGATACACCTATGTGTTGGAAATCTTGACCTTGGATGGCAGCGCTACCTTGGTGGAACTGGGGGGTCTGACCACCCGATATACCCTCTTCATGCCAATTGTGTTACGCTAACCCATAGAAAGAAAGGGCCAGATCCTGGACCTCCTTTTGAGGAAGTCCAGGATCTGGTCTTTAGAAGATGTTTGAAAAGTAGCCACGAAGGGGGGAAGCCGGGAAGAACCACGAAGGAAAAGCGCTTCTTCCCTCTCTTTCTTCGTGGACTTTCTCATCTTCGTGACTTCGTGGCTATTGATCAGCCCCTTTTCAAACAGGTTCTTAGATCTCCTTCCTCCCAGGCCGGTTGAGCAAACTGACCTGGGAGGCTCCATGCAAAACCACCAAAAAACCCTCTCATCGATCTTCTCGTTGCTATCCAAAAAAACGGAGTACATACATGGCTCGTCAATTCAACTCATCCACACGTATCTTTGGACGGGGCTTTGGCCTGAGTTTGGGGATCATGTTGGTTGCAGCGGTGACATTGCTGCTGTCATCCATTTCGGTCTATGCCGCGGCTGGCGTGGTCAGCGGACGGCTGTGGAACGATCTGGACAACAATCAGACGCAGAATAGCGGCGAGCCAGGACTGCCCAACGTCACCGTGAACCTGCGCTTTGCCGGCACGGACGGCATCCTGGGCACGGCGGACGATGTCTTCTCCGCCCAGGTGACGGACAACGACGGCAACTATGCCTTCACCGGGCTGGACGCCGGCGACTATGAGGTCGCCATCGACTACCTCAGCGGCCCTCTGCTGATGGGCTTCGACATCAACACAGCCAACGAACCCTTGGACATCACCCTGGGGCTGGACGAGATCCGCAACAACGGGCATTTTGGCTTTGTCTATGGCGGTAAGTCCAGCATCGGCAACTATGTGTGGAACGATCTCAGCGCCGACGGCGACTGGGTTGACGAGGGCGCAGAGTTTGCCGCCGGGCTGCCCGGCGTCTCCCTTTCCCTCTATTTGGAACTGGATGGCAACGGCGCCTTTAGCCCCGGCCTGGGCGGGGATCTCTTGGCCCTGACCACCAGCACGGATGGCACGGGCAAATATAGCTTCCCGACCACGGCCAACGGCAACGAGTTTTGGGTGCGGGTTGACCCTAGCAATTTCCTGCCCGGCGGCGCGCTGGCAGGCTATATCTTCACCAACGGCAATGGGTCGTCCTATGACCCCGATAACCCTATCTTTGTGCCCTTGACCCAATTTGTGCAGAGCTATACTTTGGCCGATTTTGGCTTTGTGCTGCCAGCGGATCTACAGGTTGTCAAGCGCGATAGCCCGGACCCGGTGCAGTCGGGGAATGCCCTGACCTATACCCTGGGGGTCACAAACCACGGCCCGGCCACCGCGGTCAACGTGGTGGTGACGGACACCCTGCCCGGCGCGGTGAGCTTTGTCTCGTCCACCCCCGACGCGCCCACCTGTACGCAAAGTGGCGGGGCGCTGACCTGCAATTTGGGCGATCTGTCCGCCAGCGTCACCACCACGGTCACTGTGCGGGTGACCGTGGCCCCTGGCGCCGTGGGGCAGATCGTCAACCGGGCCTCGGTCTCCAGCGACACCTATGACACCGTGCCCGGCAATAACCAGGACACAGAGCCGACCTCGGTCCTCAACCCGGCCATCGATGTGCAGAAATCCGCCAGCCCCACGGTGATCTTGGCCAACGCCCCGGTGGTCTACACCTTCCTGGTCACCAATCCAGGGGATGTCTCCCTGGCCACGGTGCAGATGATCGACAACACGTGCAGCCCGGTCATTTTTAGCAGTGGAGACACGAACGGGAATAGTCGACTCGATCCCGGCGAAACTTGGCGCTATACGTGTACCACCCCGGTGGCCATAGACACCACCAATATCATCACCGCCACCGCCCAGCCCAGCGACAGCAGCGGCGCCCCCCTGCCCCAATTCCCCCCGGTCTCGGACACAGACACGGCGGATGTCAATGTGGTGGCCCCGGCCATCAAGATCGTCAAGGATGTGAACTTGCCCGTGATGTACGTGGGCGAGACGGCGAAATATACCCTCACTGTCACCAACCCTGGGGATGTGCCCCTGGGCAGCGTAGGCGTGACAGACAACACCTGTGCCCCCGTGGTCTTTGGCGGCGGGGACACCAACGGCAATGATCTGTTGGAAACGACGGAAAGCTGGATCTACCACTGTCAGAAACCCCTCTCCGCTACCATCACCAACACGGCCACGGCCAGCGGCCAGCCCAGCACCCCTGGGGGCACGCCTCTCCCCGGCATCAGCCCGGTGACAGACCAGGATCAGGCCACGGTCCGGGTGATCGACCCCAAGATTCGCATCGTCAAGACCCCCAGCGCCACGGTCATCAACCCTGGCGATCCCGTCACCTATACCTATGCGGTGACCAACCCCGGCAACGATCCCCTGGGCGCGGTCAGCGTGGGGGACAACAAGTGTGCGCCCGTCACCTTTGGCAGCGGTGACACCAACGCCAACAATTTGCTCGATCTGAACGAAACTTGGACCTTCTCCTGCCAGGCCAATCTGACCCAGGACACCACCAACCTGGCCACGGCCACGGCCACGGACAGCCTGGGCAACCCGGTCAACAACACGGCCACGGCCTTTGTGGATGTGGTGATCGTCGGCTTGCAGATCGACAAGACGGCCAGCGCGGCCACGGTCTATGCCGGCACGCCCGTGACCTATACCTACACCGTGCAAAACACGGGCAGCGACACGGTCAACAGCGTGGTGGTGGTGGACAACCAGTGCAATACCGTCACCTTTTTGGGCGGCGACACGGGCAGCGACGATCTGCTGGCCCCTGGCGAAATCTGGACCTATCAGTGCGTGGAACCCCTCACCGCGGACACGGTCAACGTGGTGCAGGTGACAGGCAAGGATGAGCTGGGCAACCCCCTGGAAGAGCAGGCCCAGGCCACGGTGGACGTGATCAACCCGGCCATCCATGTGGTGAAGAGCGCGGACCGCACCACGATTCTGGCCGGGGATGCGGTGGTCTACACCTTCCTCGTCACCAACCCTGGGGACGACCCCCTGGCCAGCGTGGCCTTGGGCGACGACAAGTGCAACCCAGTCACCGGCCCCAGCGGGGACAACGGCAACAGCTTGCTTGATCCTGGCGAGGTGTGGGGCTATGCGTGTACCGCCACCGCTGTGCTGACGGACACGGTCAACATTGTCACCGTGGGCGGCGTGGACAGCCTGGGCAACCCGGTCGGCGACCAGGACACGGCGGTCGTGGATGTGGTGGCCCCGGCCATCGACGTGGTCAAGGTGGCCACGCCCAAGGTGATTCTCTCTGGGGATCTGGTGGCCTATGATTTCTTGGTCAGCAACCAGGGGGATGTGGCCCTGGCCAACATCGCCCTCAGCGACGACAAGTGCGCCCCCATCACCGGCCCCAACCCGGCGGGGGATGTGAACAGCAACGGCTTGCTGGATGTGGATGAGACCTGGACCTATGCCTGTGTCACCTCTGTGGCCGTGGACACGACCAACGTGGTGAATGTGAGCGGTCAGCCCAGCGATCCCGCCGGCACCCCCTTCCCCGGCATCGGCCCGGTGACGGACACGGGGAGCGCGAACGTGGATGTGGTGGCCCCGGCCATCAACTTGGTCAAGGAGGTGAGCCGCCCGGCCATCTATGTGGGTGAGTCGGTGATCTATACCTTCACCGTCACCAACCCGGGGGATGTGACCCTGCGCACTGTGAATTTGACCGATGACAAATGTGCGCCCCTCACCTTTGTGGGCGGGGACGCCAACAACAACGGGCGGTTGGAGACCAGCGAGACGTGGATCTACACCTGCCAGACCCCCCTGAGCACGGACACGGTCAACACGGCCCATGTCAGCGGACGGCCCAGCGATTCCACAGGCGCGCTCTATCCCAACCTGCCCCCGGTCAGCGATAGCGACACCGCCGCGGTCAACGTACTCAAGCCGGTGATCCAGATTGTCAAGACCGCGGATGTCACCCTGATCAACCCTGGGGAGACGGTGGTCTATACCTTTGACGTCACCAACACCGGGGACGATCCCCTGGCCAACGTGGCGGTCAGCGACAACAAGTGCAGCCCCCTCACCGGCCCCAACCCGGCCGGGGATGTGAACAGCAACGGCAAGTTGGACCCCACGGAAACCTGGCGCTATAGCTGCACCACCACCCTCTCGGCGGACACGACCAACACGGCCACGGCCACTGGCGACGACAGCCTGGGCAACCCGGTCAGCGACACGGACACGGCCCATGTGAATGTGGTGATCGCCGGTATTCAGGTGGACAAGTCGGCCAGCGCCCCCATTGTCTATGCCGGGGATCTTGTCACCTATACCTACAGCGTGCGCAACACGGGCACGGACCCCATCACCACCGTGCTGGTGGATGACAACATGTGCGCCCCTGCCGCCTATCGTAGTGGGGATACAAATAGCAACGCCATCCTGAATCCGGGGGAGATTTGGCTTTACACTTGCGCCACCACGTTGAGCCAGGACACGGTCAACAAGGTCACGGCCACGGGCAAAGATCCCCTGAATCAGCCGGTGATGGACGATGCCACGGCCAGCGTCAACGTGATCAACCCGGCCATCAACGTGGTCAAGAGCGTGGACCGCACGGTGATCTTGAGCGGCACCCTGGTGGAATACACCTTCATCGTCACCAACCCCGGCGACGATCCCCTGACCGATGTGGTCCTGGGCGATAACCAATGTTCGCCCCTGGTGCGCCAGAGCGGGGATGTCAACAGCAACAGCATTCTGGAACCCGGCGAGGTTTGGGTCTATACCTGCAAGACCAGTTTGACCGTTGACACGGTCAATGTGGTCAGCGCCGGGGCCAAGGACAGCCTGGGCAACCCGGTGGGCGACACGGACAGCAAATCGGTGGATGTGGTGGCCCCCAAGATCGACGTGGCCAAGTCTGCGGACCGCACGGTGATCCTGGCCGGGGATGTGGTGCGCTATACCTTCCTGGTCAGCAATCTGGGGGATGTGCCCCTGGCCAGCGTCAACGTCAGCGACAACAAATGTTCGCCCATCAGCAACCCGGACCCCACCGGGGACGCCAACAGCAACGGACGGCTGGACCCCGGCGAGGTGTGGGCCTATAGCTGTACCACGGCGGTGAACACGGATACGCTCAACACCGTTACGGTGAACGGCCAGCCCACGGACCCCAACGGCGTGCCCCTGCCCGGCATCAACCCGGTCTCGGACCAGGACACAGAAAGTGTGACCGTGGTGGAGCCAGCCATCCATATCGAAAAGACAGTCACCCCCACGGTGATCTATGCCAACGAAGGGGTGGTCTACAGCTTCACCGTCACCAACCCTGGGGACACCCCTCTGCGGGATGTGGTGGTGAGCGACAATAAATGCGCCCCCCTCAGCTTCCTGGGCGGGGACAGCAACAGCAATGGCCGCCTGGATGTGGGGGAGAGCTGGCGCTACAGTTGCACGGCCAACCCTGGGGCGGATGTCCTCAACACCGCGTCTGTGGTGGGCCGCCCCAGCGCGGCGGATGGCTCCCTGCTCCCCGGCTTCAGCCCGGTCAACGACACGGACACCGCCGAGGTGAACGTGATCACCCCCGGCATCACCGTGGTCAAGACAGCCTCGGAGATCGCCGTGGCCCCTGGCACACCGGTGACCTATACCTACGCCGTCAGCAACAGCGGGGACGATCCCCTGACCAATGTGGCCGTCAGCGACAACACCTGTAGCCCGGCCAGTCGGGTGACGGTGGATGCCAACGGTTTCCTCGACCCCGGCGAGACCTGGACCTTCCGCTGTAGCGCCACGTTGACCAAAGACACCACCAACATCGCCACGGCCACGGCCACCGACAGCCTGGGCAACCCGGTCA
>CAZKEX010000286.1:0-6545 GCA_964551895.1 uncultured Caldilineaceae bacterium
GGTTCTGACCGCCCTGGTGGTGCCAACCCAATTTTTTGATGCGGTCAACGGGCGCCATTCATCTTTCTTGCATCCCGTCTTCTTCTTTGCCGGGGCAATTCTGCTGCCTCCCCCTCTTTTTGTCTTGGTGGTCCTGGTTCCCCACGCGGCGGAATGGCTGCACAAGCGATTGACCGATAGCCCCCTGTTGCGCCACTGGTATATTCAACCCTTCAACATCGCCACCCATGTGATTGCGGGGATTATCACCCATTGGCTGTACATTTCTTTGGGCGGAGCCAGCCACGAATTCTCTTTTCAATCTTCAGTCCTTGCCCCCACTGTGGCGGTCTTCGGCTATGTCTTGATCAACCATCTGCTGGTGGGGCAGGTCTTGGTCCTGGCTCGAGGCATGACTTGGCGAGAATCCGGCACCCTGGATATATCCAGCCTGCTCACCGACATGGTGATGATGTATGTGGGGTTTGGCATTGCATCCCTCTGGAATCTGAGCCCCTGGCTTATGCTGCCCGGTGTGGCCCCCCTTGTCCTCATCTACCGGGCGCTGACTGTCCCCGAGCTGCAGCGGGAGGCCCAGACAGACGAGAAGACCGGTCTGTGGAACGCCCGTCATTTTGGCCGACTCTTTACCAGCGAACTGGAAAAAGCCACGGATCTGGCGCGCCCCCTGGCCCTGATCATGGCGGATCTGGATCTGCTGCGCAACATAAACAATACCTATGGCCACTTGGCCGGAGATGCTGTCTTGGCTGGGGTGGCCAAGGTGATCCGCGACAACATCCGCGAGACCGACTTTGCCGGGCGTTTTGGCGGCGAGGAGTTTGCCATCGTCCTGCCCGGCGTCGGGGAAGTTGAGGCCCGGGCCATGGCAGATCGTCTGCGCCGGGCGGTGGAGGAGGCCCGATTCCAAGTTACCAGCAGTCCAACCCCTATCGGGGCCACCATGAGCCTGGGCATCTCCATCTTTCCTCACCATGCCGCCACCACCAAAGATCTGATCCACGAGGCGGATGTGGCCCTCTATCAATCCAAACTCAGCGGTCGCAACACGGTGCGCAGCGCGGGCGACGTCCCCCACGCCGTCAAGCTGGAGTTTGAGAACCCCAGCGGTGCAGGGGCGTCAAGCCAATATGCCGCCGCCTTCAAATCTCGGGCCCAGGTGTCGGAGGTGGATTCTGGCCCGGAGGCAGATAGCTCTGGGGTGCCCTCTGAAATCCCCTCTGCCCCCCCTGGCACGCCTGCCCTCAGCGACCTCGTACGCGTCAACGGGCCTGAGGAACTCTCGGCCATGCTGGACGCGGCAAGTGGGTCGCACAGTGGGTCGCACAGGGACTTTTCTGCATCCCTACGACCTGGACCTCGGTCACAGCCATACGGGGCCGCCACCTGGTTTTCTACAATTGAAGATGGGCTGAGAAGTACGCTTTCCCGTTCGTCAAACCGGACCATCGTGCGCACCCCCAGGCCGCCCCTCTCCAATCGCCTGCTGATCTTTATCAGCGCTGTGATTCTGGCCGGTGTGGCGATCTCGGTCGTTCGCTCCTTTCCCCTGGGGACGCTTGATCTGACGGCCTTGGGCGTGCTGGTGTTGCTGGCTGCCGCCGCGGAACTCCTCCAGGTGCAGATCTACGGCGAGAATACGGTCTCTGTTTCTATGGCGGTTGCATTTGCCACGGCCATCGTTCTGGACATCCCCGGCGTGGTTTTGGTAAGCGCAGCGATTGTGTTGGTCCACTACTTCCGCACGGATCCCCCCCTCCATCGCACGGTCTTTAACTGGGCCGTCCACGTGTTGGCTGGCGCCATGCCCATTTTGCTGATCAGGGATTTGGGGATTCCCATTGGGCTGAGCAACTTGCCCCTGCTCTCTGTCTTGGCTGCGTTGTCTGCCCTGCTTTACTATGGCATCGAAACTGGCCTGGTTGCGACTGCCATGACGTTGACAAGTCAAAAAGGGTCGATTCTGGACAAGTGGCGTGAGCAATTCCAGTGGTTGGCAAAGCACTAT
This sequence comes from uncultured Caldilineaceae bacterium, assembly GCA_964551895.1. GTDB lineage: Bacteria > Chloroflexota > Anaerolineae > Caldilineales > Caldilineaceae > JAGNDO01. The sequence goes on from CAZKEX010000286.1 coordinate 2,009, forward strand.
CTGGTTTTGGGGCTGCTGGGCTTGTTTTTGGCCACCGCCTACGCCGAGATGGGGACCATGGGGCTGTTGGTCTTTGTGCTTCCTGTCTTCATGATGCACCTGACCCAAAAGGAATATGTGCGGGGCACGGAAGACTCCATGGCCGAGCTACGGCGCATGAACGAAGAGTTGGCCGTGGCAAACCAGGAGGTGACAAACGGCAACCTGGCCATCCAGCGGCTGAACGATCAACTCTTCCTGGTCTTGGCCAAGATAATCGATGCCAGGGATCCCTACGTGTCCGGCCATGCCACCCAGGTTGCCGATTATGCCGTGGCCATTGCCAGGGAGTTGGGATTGCCCGAAGAACGGATAGAACAGATCCGGCAAGCTGGGCTGCTCCACGATATTGGCAAGATCGGCATCTCCGACGCCATTCTCAACAAGCCATCCCGGCTGACCGCAATAGAGTATGAGAATATCAAGAGCCATGTCACCCTGGGCGCGGATTTTCTGGAGACATGCAATGGCCTGCAAGGATTGGCCCCCTTTATTAGACATCATCACGAATGGTGGGACGGTAGCGGTTATCCAAGCAAATTGAAGGGGACCGCCATCCCCGTGGAGGCCCGCATCCTGGCTGTGTGTGACGCGGTCGAGGCGATGGCATCGGATCGCCCGTATCAGAAGGCCATGCCCGCCACGGGGATCATCCCGGAACTTCGCCGTTGTGCCGGCACCCAGTTTGATCCGGCCATCGTAGAGGCATTTACGACCATTGTCTCACGCAGGGGACTGGACTTCATTGTCAACACAGCCCATGCGGTGAGCAAGAACCGCACAGGAATTCGTTTGCCTGTGGTGACCGAACACCGGTAACCGGGGGGCAGAATTCAAGCGCCCCAAAGCGGAGAAGAGAAGAGGCCGTCGATCTCAAGGGATCGACGGCCTCTTCTCTTCTCTGCCCTTCTCTTCTCAACCGTTTCTGGCCCTATGCCATCATCGCGTCGGCCGGGGTCGGTTTCTTGCTGCGGGGGCCAAAGCGCCGCTCAAAGCGAAACTCTTGGCGATAGGGATAGATGTCGATCACCTCGCCGGCCGCGTTGGTGGCCTGCATCTGTTGCCAGAAATCTGCCGTGTAGATCTCGCTGTGGTTGCGCTCCATCACCGCTCGCAGGGGCTTGGGGAACCATAGAAAGGTGCGGAACTCCTCGGGGAAGACATCCCCCGGGCGCACGGTGTACCAGGGTTGGGCCGCCATCTCTTCATAGTCGTTGCGGGCTTCTGGGATCACCCGAAAGGTGCATTCGTCCAGCCCGCACAGCTCGTCATAGTCATAAAAAACTACCCGACCATGCCGGGTGACGCCAAAATTCTTGATCAGCAGATCCCCGGGGAAGATGTTGGCCGCGGCCAGATCCCGGATGGCATTGCCATATTCGATGATGGCCTCGGTTGACCGCTCGATGTGCATCTCCTTGATATAGAGATCCAAGGGGTAGAGCCGTCGCTCGGAGTAGATGTGGGAGATGATCACCTCTCGGTCGCAGATGGTGACCGAATCGGCGGCGTGTTCTTGCAGCTCCTCGATCAATTCTGGCGAAAATCGGTCCCGATTGAAGGTCAAATACTCGAATTCCTGGGCATCCACCAGCCGACCGGCCCGGTCGTGGCGAAAGACCATCTTGTAGCGATCCTTGACCTCCTGCCGGGTGGCCGTCTTGGGCGGGTCGAAGCGGTCCTTGATGATCTTGAAGACCCGGTCGTAGGAGGGCAGACTGAAACAGATCATCACCATGCCCTTGGTGCCCCGGGCGATCTCAAACTTGTCCGTGGAATTCTGGAGATGCCGGTAGAGGTCCCGATAGAGCAAGGTCTTGCCATGTTTGTTGTAGCCCAGGGCGATGTACAGCTCGGCCACGGATTTCAGGGGCATCAACGTCTTGAGGAAGCCCACCATATCGCTAGGCCGATCCGTCTCCACCTGAAAATAAGAGCGGGTGAAGCTAAAAACAGTGCTGGCATCGTTCTCGCTCAACAGCACAGAATCGACCACAAGCCCCTCGTCCGTATTGATCAGCGGCAGTACGATAGGCATGATCCGGTTGCCCCAGCGGATACGACCCACCAAATAGGCCGCCTTGCCCCGATAGAAGATCGACTTGACCATCTCGATGGCGCTGTAGTCTGGGGAGCCCCACTTTTCGGTCAGGTGCTGGATCACCGTGTCGGCGATGTGGCGCAGATCTTCCTCGATATTTACATAAGGCACATCAAAGGGATAATCGGCCAGGATGGCCTGGAAGAGGGCGTGGCTGGTCTGGGTTTTGGCATAGCGGCGATAGACCGGGGTCTCGTCCCCTGTGGAGAGATACTCGGCGTCAAACCAGATAAACTCGATCTGAGGATCTACGCCCACGGTCACAAAGATCCGCCGAGTCACCGAGTTGAAGAAGGTCTCGGCCAGTTCCAGATCGTTGCGCAGAACGATCATGCGGGTGTAGATCTGCTTCATCTCCATCCACACCAGTTTGTTGGTCACCTCGCTGCCCAGGTCCGCCTGGATCTTGACCAACAGCGGGGCCAGCACCTTGGCGTAGAGATCGAGCCGCTCCACCGAGTCCGCCTGGACGCTTTTCCACTCTCGCTCTTCAAAACGCCGTTTGGCCCGGCGGGCAAAGGCCTTGAACTGGCTGTGATAATCGGCAAACGCATCCAGAATGTCCAAACTGGCATTGCGGGCCAGCTTGCCGTGGTAGATGTTCTGGTGGGTTTCGGGGTGGGCAGTTTCGATTTGAGGGGCCGGGATCATAGAACTCTCCTGGGCGAGGGCAAGAACGAACTAGGTTGATGGGTGTGGGGCTGATCGGTCGAGGATGATCTTACGAGGTGATTGTTGCGCTGGGGTCCCTGTCCAATTGCGGGAAGCGCTCAGCCCAGCCGTCCCCGCACCACATCTGCCGGGAAGCGATGCTGGTTGCGGGCGAACTTGGCCGCCACGGCCTGGCTGACGTCGATCTGCGCGCTGTTGGCCAACATCAGGCAATAGATCACCACATCGGCCAGCTCATCCGCCAGGGCGGCACGGGCATCCGCATCCGCGACCAAGGCCCGGCTCTCCTCCCCGGTCAGCCACTGCACATGCTCCATGATCTCCGCGGCCTCAATGGCAATGCTCATGGCCAGGTTCTTGGGCGAATGGTAAACCGCCCAGTCACGCGCCGCCACAAACTGGCGGCAGATCTCCCGCAGATCCGCGACGGTGGTGTGGGCGTCGTCTGGGAACAAGGCGTTGGAAGGTGGTTGCAGGTTGGGCGGTTTGTCCGTCGTGATGGCAGATTTCATTGTTGAGCGTTTGCCAGTTCTGCTTCTACTTGTTGAATAAATGTGGTCATGTCCTCTGATTGGACGGCAACCGCAAGTAGCCGCTGCAACGACTCCCGCTCTGTGCATTCTTCCAATTGTCGTTCACAGTGAAGATACGTTTTGGCAGATGGATCAAAGCGCAGCACGAGGACATCCAGTACGGCTGCGCGCAAACCATCCAGGACACCTTGCTGCTCGCCCAGGTGAATTCCCTCGGTTCGCCCTGCGGTTCGCCCTTCGGCTCGTCCTTCGACCAAAGCTTCCTTCCTGGCTTCCTCACTCGCCTGTCGCCAGAGGCGGCGCATGTAGGGCAGTTCCAACATCAGTTCGTCAGCGGAATCGATCATTTGCTCGATCATTGTGATCATCTCCTCGTCACTCATCAAATTCACCAGTGCCGTCATCAGGCGCCTGCGTTGCAACTCATCTTCGACCTCGCGGATGCTCTTCACTACGGCCGGTAATACTTGCGCTGGCTCTCGTATCTGCGTCTGCCCAACCAGGGGCAGAAAGGCTGCGCTGCCCAGAGCCATTAACTCAGCGGCATCCATCTGCCAGAGTCGGATCGGTGTGTAACGCCAGGCCAGGTGGGCTTCTCCATCGATGCCCAGGATTTCATAGTGTCCCGTGTCCTCTGCGCCCGCGCCCTGGCCCACGTAGAGGACGACGCTGTGCAGCCGGGGCGCACGATCCGGCGTCTGCGTGCCCGCCTCGCGCAGGATCAGCCGGGTCATGTAGTCCAGTTCCCGAAAGGACATGGGGGCGTGGCTGCGCCGTCCCTGCAATTCGATGTGGAGCAGAACAGATTGGCCATCGTCCATCTCCACGGCAAAGACGAGATCGCCAGCAGTGGCGGCGCCGGGAAACTCTACGTTGAGCGGGTACACCCGATGCACAGGCCCGCCCAACAACCATGCGGCAAATGGTTCGCTAAAGGCAGCGATCAGCATCTTGAGCGGGTTATCGGTTTCCATTGGTTTCTCATCCGTGGATATGTGCTGCGCGAGCCGAAAGGTGACGTAGCATTTTGGATGCAAGGTGGTTTTTCAAAATGGAATCACCTCTGGTGACTATTATACTACACCCAATTGTAGAAAGGAACGGCTGAGTTTTGCTCTTCTACCCACCTCACTCCAGCCCCCAATCCCCTACCTTTCCAAACAGAAAACCATATAATCCAGCGGCGGCGTGG
>CAZKEX010000287.1:0-6522 GCA_964551895.1 uncultured Caldilineaceae bacterium
CCTACCGATCAACCTCTCCAAGCACAATATCTATCGATCCAATATTCGTCACAATATCCGAAAGCATTTCGCCTTGGGACATTTTTTTGACGGCGTAGAGGTTGTTGAAGCTGGGGCCGTGGATGTGCAGGCGGTAGGGCTTGCCGGAGCCGTCGCTGTAGACGAAGAAGCCCAGTTCCCCCTTGCTGGCCTCGATGCCGTGATAGTACATGCCCGGATCGACCTTGAAGCCCTCGGTCATCAGCTTAAAGTGGTGGATCAGGGATTCCATGCTCACGTCCAGCTCGGCCCGGGGGGGGAGGCTGACCTTGCGGTCCTCCACTTTATAGGGGCCGTCGGGCAGTTTGGCCAGGGCCTGCTCGATGATGCGCAGGCTCTGGCGCATCTCTTCCATGCGCACCTCGTAGCGGCCAAAGCCGTCACATTTGGTACTGATGGGTACATCGAAATCGTAGTTTTCGTAGCCGCTGTAGGGCGTGTCCCGGCGCAGATCCCAGTCCACGCCGCTGCCCCGGAGCATGGGGCCGGTGAGACCCATGGCCAGCACGTCCTCCTTGCTCAACATGCCGATGCCCTCCAAGCGGTTGCGCCAGACCGGGCTGTCTTGGAGCAGGTCCGTATATTCTTGCAGACGGCCGGGCATCACCTTGAGGAAACTCTTCAGGGACGCCACAAAGGCATCGGGCAGGTCCCGCCACACACCGCCCACCCGGATATAGCTGGTGGTGAGGCGTGCCCCGGCCACCATCTCGAAGAGATCCAGAATGATCTCCCGCTCCCGGGTGGCGTACATGAGCAAACTCATGCCTGTGCCGGAGATGTCCAAGGCGTGGGTGGAGATCCAGAAGAGGTGGGAGGCCAACCGTTGCAGCTCGCCCATGATCACCCGGATGGCCTGGGCGCGGGGCGGAATCTCCACGCCCAGCATCTTCTCGATGGTGAGGACGTAGCCCAGGTTGTTGTTCATGGACGAGAGGTAGTCCATGCGGTCGGTGTAGTAGACAAAATCTTTGTAACGCTTGGTCTCGCCGGTCTTCTCGAAGCCGCTGTGCAGATAGCCCAGGTCCGCGTCCAGGTTGACCACCCGCTCGCCGTCCAACGCCACCACCAGACGCAGGACGCCGTGGGTGCTGGGGTGGTGGGGGCCCATGTTGATCACCATGTTGCGCCGGTCGATGCCAGGGGGCAGTTCCGGGGCCACGCTGAGGGCGGGCAGGATCTGGATACCCAGGTTGTCGAATTCCGGGTTGTCCCAATTTAATGTGAAGGGGACTTCCTCGCCGCCCACGGGCACCTGCTTTTGCAGGGGATGGTTGGGCCAGTGGATGGGCATCAAAATCCGCCGCAGGTCCGGGTGGCCCACAAAGCGAATGCCCATCAGATCCCAAACTTCCCGCTCGGGCCAGTTGGCCCCGTCGTAGACCGCAGTCATGCTGGGGACCAGGGGCGGATCTTGGTTGACCAGGGGGCAGACCAGGGTCATGTGGGCATTGCGGCTGTAGGAACGCAGTTGATAGACCGTCTGAAAGCGGCTCTCCCCGGCGGCGATGGGCAGCTTGGATCGATCCACGGCGGAGACGTCGATCAGGGTCTCGTAGGCCAGCTCATCCCGCAGGAATTTGGCCACGGCCAGCAATTGATCCGGCCCCACGTAGATCATCTGGGCCTCCACATGCAGACCCGCGGCCAAGATCGCCTTGCCAAAGTGGGCGGCGACACGCTGGGTGTCCGGGCTCTCCCCCACGGGCAGGGGGGCCACCGCAGGAATGGAGATGTCGTTCAGCCCCGGCAAGGTCTCGTAGGGGCGGACGGCGGGAGAAACATTCATTGGTGCCATGATAACTCCGGCTAAAGATTAAATAATTGATTAACCGCCGAGAACGCCGAGAATGCGCAGAGATTCCACAGGGGAAACCTTGTTTTTCTTTGCGCCCTTGGCGTCTTTGCGGTGAAAATTAGTGTCGCGCCACCAAGCCGCCATACTCGATGGGGGCGCGCTGGGCGGGCAGTTCATTGGTATAGGTGCTGAACCGTTCGGTCCCCTGCTTCTCCCGCAGCTTGTTCATGGCGTAGAGCAGGGCTTCGGGGCGGGGCGGGCAGCCGGGCACATAGACATCCACAGGGATGATCTTGTCCACGCCCTGGATGATGGCATAGTTGTTGAACGGTCCCCCGGCGCTGGCGCAGATGCCCATGGCGATCACCCACTTGGGGTCGGCCATCTGGTCGTAGATGCGCTTGATCACCGGGGCCATCTTGTTGCTCACCCGGCCGGAGACGATCATCAGATCCGCCTGGCGGGGGCTGGCCCGGAAAAGTTCCGAGCCGTAGCGGGAGATGTCATGGCGAGACGAACCAGCCGCGATCATCTCGATGGCGCAACAGGCCAGGCCAAAGAGCAGGGGCCACGTGCTGTTCTCCCGGCCCCAGTTGACCAGTTTCTCCAAATTTGTCGTAATAATACTGTCTTCCGGCAACAGTTGTTCAAGACCCATGAGTGTTTACCTTATCGCGTTCAAGAATTCAAACATTCAAACCGCAGAGGGCGCAGAGGACGCCGAGATTTCGCAGAGAGGAGGCTTGTGTTTCTTGTTTTTCTTTGCGCCCTTTGCGTCTTGGCGGTGAAAGATTGTCTCGGCTCCCAATCCCCAATCCCCAATCCCCAATCCCCAATCCCCTACTCCCAATCCAACGCGCCTTTTCTCCATTCATAGATAAAGCCGATGACGATGACCAAGAAGAAGATCCCCATGGCCACCAGGCCAAAGGTGCGCAGGGAGCGCAGGGTCACCGCCCAGGGGTAAAAGAAGATCACCTCAATATCAAAGATGATAAAGAGCATGGCGATCAGGTAGTATTGGATGGGAAACTTGCGCTTGGTGTCGCCGAAAGGGATCATCCCAGATTCGTAGGGCTCCATCTTTTGGGCGTTCTTGCGCTGGGGACCCAGAAGAGGCGGCACCCCAATCACAATGGCGGCCAGGGCGGCAGAGATGATGATCAAGAGGAGAAGAGGAAAGTAATCGATAGCCATGAGTTATTCCTGAAGGTGTAGATCTGTCAGAATCTTGAGGCTAAATCTATCTGATAGGGCAGAACGACCATGAAAAAAATCGTGATACTGTGAGTCAAGCTCCGAAAAAAGCCACCCACCGAAAACCTGTGGGTGGCCGGTTCGACTACAACGGCAAAACGGCGCCTATCAAATTGAAAACATGGAAAACGGCCTTTTAGCGTCTAATTTTCCCCGTAAAAACCGATCGGGGAAGGTGAAGAAAAATTCCGAAACAAAAGCCGAAATTTTGCATTCGTTCAGTTTATCACAAGGGCAAATAGGTGTCAACCAAAAGTGAAATGTTTGTGAAAAAGGGAACGGACATCGCTTTTGGCAAAGGAAGTGGCATTTGAGTACGTACAGACTTTTCATTTGAAAATCAGTATGCTATTATACACAAACTCTTGTACTATTCCGCACAAACGTACCTATAAGCGGTACACGTGACAGCTATTGGATGGATCATCCCAGGTCAAACAAAGTCATTACGATCTGGGTTTTCTTTTTTGCTGTCAACTGTCTCTAGACTTTGGTGGGACCTGACAAGTCCGTGCAGTGGTTGGGTGATCTGCTTTGCCCCTTCTCGTGTTCGAGCGCAAAGCTGACGTGGTTGCCCGCCAGTTGGATAGCAAAAAGAAGGTGCCAAGGAGCAAATTTGATGCTGTCACAATATGCCTTTATTCTAATTCTCAGCGTTTTTGGCATGATTTTACCCATTGCCGCTGTGTCGATCGGTTGGCTCCTAGGCCCAAGACGGCCAGATCCGATCAAGAACGATATCTACGAGAGCGGCATGAAGACCATCGGCGACACCTGGGTGCAGTTTCGGGCTCAGTATTACCTGATCGGTCTGGTCTTCCTTGTCTTTGATCTGGAAGTCATCTTCTTGTTTCCCATCGCAATCGCCTATGGCCAGCTAACCCTGGCGTCGGTGGCGGCGGTCGTCCTGTTCATCACATTGCTGGTTGTGGGCTTGGCCTATGACTGGCGCAAGGGTGGACTAGAGTGGCAGTAGGAGAGAAAGCATGATCAATTGGCCCGAAGCCATTACGACTTGGTTGACCAACCTTGGTCTCCCTGGTGACGTATCCTTTGCCCTCGCCCTGATCATCGGGGCGTTGATCTTGACCCTGTTTACGCCGACCCTGGCGTTGGGTCTGATCTGGATTCTGCGCAAGGTCTTGGGACGTATCCAAGACCGCATCGGCCCCAACCGCCTTGGCCCCTATGGTCTCTTCCAGACCATCGCCGACGCGGCCAAGCTGATGTCCAAGGAATCCATCACCCCTGCCAACGCGGACCGCGTGACCTACAATCTGGCTCCCCTTCTCTCTGTGTTTGGCATTGTCATGCTCTTTGGCATCCTGCCCTTCTCCAATGGCATCGTTGGCGTAGATTTGAGCGTAGGTGTCCTCTATGTGGTGGCCCTTGGCTCCCTCGGTGTGATGGCGGCCATGATGGCGGGCTGGGGTAGCAACAACAAGTATGCGCTGCTTTCTGCTTTTCGGGTGGTGGCCCAGCTTCTCAGCTATGAAATCCCCCTGGTTCTTTCCATGTTGACCGTGGTCTTCCTGACCAACACCATGCGGATGAACGAAATTGCGTCGTTGCAGGGCGATGTCTTTGGCCTCAACCTGGGGCTGGGCTGGTTTGGTTTTATCATGCCCGGCGCCTTCCTGATCTTCTTTATCTGCTCTTTGGCCGAATCGGAGCAGACCCCCTTCGACCTGTTAGAGGCCGAATCGGAGCTGATCGCTGGCTTCCACATCGAATATTCGGGCATGCGCTTTGCCATGTTCTTTCTGGCCCAATTCCTCAACAGTTGGGGGTTGGCCGCCATTGGCGCCATCCTCTTTTTGGGCGGGTGGCAAGGTCCCTTCGTGGATCTGCCCTATATCGGACCGGTGTTGGGTCTTATCTACTTCTTTATCAAGGCTTTTGCCCTTTACACCGTGCAGATCTGGATCAAGGGTACCTTCCCCCGCTTGCGGGTGGATCAGATGATGGCCTTCGCCTGGAAGGTGCTGGTCCCCATCACCGTGGCCCTGATTGTGATGATGGCAATTGTCCTCAAGTTGCCGGTGGATACCTGGATCCAGTATCTCTTGATCTTCATCGGAAATGTGGCCATTATCGGGGTGATTTTCAGCGTGCTGGGCCGCTATCTGCGTGGCGAAGAGGTGCGCACCAAGCGTTCCTTTGACCCGCCGACGCTTATCGGTACCATGCAGCCAGTTTCTGAATAGATGCTGCCCCCCGGCCAGTTCGTGATTAATTTCTGTCTTCCCAGCCCGCTAGCATGGGCATGTCGGTCATAAATCGTCTTGGATGTGAGGAGTTTCTATGCCAGCGCTACCCTTTCCTTTGCCGACCATACAGCAACTGGTCTTCCTGGGGCTGGCGGCCTTTTTAGCCGTGACTGCCCTAACCGTGGTTCTGAGCCGCAACCTATTCCATAGCGCTTTGGCCTTGGTCGGTGCCCTCTTTGGCGTGGCGGGGCTTTATCTCTTGCTGGAAGCGGAGTTCCTGGCCATCAGCCAGATTTTGGTCTATGTGGGGGCGATTGCCACCCTGATCATCTTTGCCATCATGTTGACCCGGGGCATCATGCTTGGGCGCACATCCCCCACCAATCACCAAGCGCTGCCGGCCACCATCATGAGCGTGTTGCTCTTTGTGGTCTTGGGCGGCATCCTGGCCAGTGTGCCCTGGCCGGAGGTTGGCGCAAGTCTGCCCGAGGCCGAGACCATGTTGGCTGACCTGGGCGTTGCCCTTGCCACGACCTATGTGATCCCCTTTGAAACAGTGGGCGTGTTGCTGTTGGTGGCCTTGGTCGGCGCGGTGATGTTGGCCCGAGATAGCTAGTCTTGGAATAAACTGGTTTGAAGACTCAGCCATTATCATCATCATCTTTGTGATTGGCCCGTCATGTTGTGGGTCAATAAGATTAGGGGAAAAGCGGTTATGGTTCCTTTGAGTTGGTATCTGCTTTTGGCAGCATTTATCTTTTGTTGTGGCTTTTATGGCGCATTGGCCCGGCGCAACGCTGTGGCCGTCCTCATGTCCATTGAGCTGATGCTCAACGCGGTCAACATCAACCTGGTGGCCTTTTGGCGCTATGGGGAGAATGTGGCCGCCTTGGACGGCCAACTGTTCGCCATCTTTGTGATCGCCGTGGCCGCGGCCGAGGTGGCCGTGGGGCTGGCGCTGATCATCGCCATCTATCGGGATCGCAAGACGGTCAATCTGGACGAGATGGATCTGCTACAGGGTTAATCCCGGCCCATGCCCAAGCAAACGTTGAGCGGAACCCTGGACGAACAGTGTGAGACTCTCTTCACCCTGGCCCAGGAAAAGATGACACAGGGCAATTTCACCGGCGCGGTTCACGCCCTGAAGGAAATTGTCAAGCACAATCCGACCTATCCCGACGCCAAGGGTCTGCTGGTTGAGGCCAAGAAACGTCA
>CAZKEX010000288.1:0-6504 GCA_964551895.1 uncultured Caldilineaceae bacterium
TAGGGCGCAAGCTGGGCCGGCGCGGTCAACAGCCGGTCCGCCGGGAAGATTTTGGCCAAGTTGGGGAGCAGATTTGCTGGGTTCATGGTGGGGAGCCGTTTGGGATAGCCGTTGGCCGGGAGCAGGTAGCCGATGGCGCGAAACACGCAACACGTTTCATGTCCTCCGATCATACCGGAGGTGGGGGGAAGTGTCAATAGGCTATTCAAAAATAGAACACGGATCGAACGGATTGACAGATCAAAACGGATCTTTTTTTGATCCGTAAAAATCCGTCCGATCCGTCAAATCCGTGTTCTATTTTTTACCGTCGCTCCACGACCATGGGCAATCCCCCCTCCACATGCAGGGTGAAGACGGGTTTGGCGTGGGCGGTGAAGCCGGGGAGGGTGCGCAGGCGGTAGCGCTGGGCCAGGGTGGCCAGGATGATCTGGGCTTCCATCATGGCGAACTGGTTGCCGATACACAGGCGGGGTCCCTGGCCAAAGGGCAGATAGGCGTGGCGGGGTCGGTCCGCGGCGCGCTCCGGGCTGAAGCGCTCTGGCTCGAAGCGGTCCGGGTTGTCCCAATAGGCCGGGCTACGGTGGATGCCGGAGATGTTGATCATGACCATAGCCCCGGCGGGGATGGCGTAGGGGCCGATCTGGTCCGCCTCGATGGCCTGGCGAGAGGTGGCCCAGGCCGCGGGATAGAGACGCATGGACTCCTCGATCACCGTGCGGGTGTAGGGCAAGTTTTCCAGATCCGCCAGGGCTGGGGCGCGCCCGCCCAGGACTTGGTCCAGCTCGGCGTGGAGTTTGGCTTCGGCCTGTGGGTTTTGGGCCAGCAAATACCAGGTCCACGCCAGGGTGTTGGAGGTGGTCTCGTGGCCGGCGAAGAAGAAGGCCCCGGACTCGTTGACCAACTGCTCGTCGGTCATGCCTTCCCCCGTGTCGTCGTAGCGCAGGTCCAGGAGCATCTGCAAAAAGTCGTCGTGTTCGTCCTCGGACTGGCGGCGGTCGGCGATGATCTGGCCGATCAGCCGGGAGGCCGTGGCCCGGCTGCGCTTGAAGTCCCGGTTGATGCGGGTGGGCATCCACAGGGGGGCGGCCAGCACATTGCCCAGCCGATGGTCGATCCAGGCGGCGTTGTTGGCAAAGGCGGCGCTCATCTCCTGGCCCCGGCCCGCCTCCTGCATGTCCACGCCAAAGAGGGCCTTGCCCACGATGTTGAGGGTGATCCAGACCATCTCCTGCTCCACATCCACCGGCTGACCGGCGGCCATGGCCGGGTTTGTCTCCCAGCGGCGCAGAAGCCGTTCGGTCTCGGCGTGCATGGTGTCGACAAAGCCCACAATGCGGCGCATGTGAAAGGCGGGCTGGAGCAGACGACGCTGACGTCGCCAAACCTCCCCGTTGCTGTTGAAAAGGTTGACCCCGCTCACCGCGTCCAAGATGGCGCGGATGTTTTTGGGCCGCTCGAAGTTGCGGTTGCGGGTCACCATCACCTCTTTGGCCAGATCCGCGTCGCTGACCACATGAAGCGAAAAGGGGCCAAAGCGCATACGGGCCATTTGGGGATAGTCCCGCATGACGCGCAAGAGCATGCCAACGGGGTCGGCGGCGAACTCCCGGCCCGTGCCCCAAATCAGGTGGCTGCCGGGGTAGACGGGGATGGGCTGTACGGTGGTTTGGGGTCGTTCAAGGGTTGTGGTCATGGGTGGGTTCCTCCGTGGGGCGGGTTAGTTTTAGGTGGATGACGTTGCGTAGGCCGTTCGAGCCTCTTCGATTAGCTGGACTAATTCGGTTTCATCGATCCCAGCGCTTCGCTCGCGCATTTCTTGAAGCAAGAATTCTAGCCGGGTAGCGGCTTGGGCAGTGCGGGCCGATTCCAACAACTGAAAGTCATCCATGTTGATGATAACGGCGGCAGGCTCTCCAAATTTTTCCACAATATACTCGTCCCGACCGTAGCTAACGGCGTTGAGAACTTGACGGATCTGAGAACGCAGGTCTGACGAGGAGATGCGTTTTAGCATGGATAGCCTTCCTTTCGACAAACTTTCACTTCATATCAACAATTTGTACAAAACGCATATTTCGTACAAAGTATAACACGAAATTACCAAAGTACCACTTGACAGCCCCGCCTATTCCCCATACACTCTTGATCTTTGATGTGTTACGCACCATCCAACTCTTTTCCGGTTCATTGGGAATATCCGTGGTCAACCCGCTGCGGTTTCGATACGACCGGAAACTGCCCCGGTCTACTCAACCTGCGCTAGCCCGCGGACCACGGAAGATCCCAATGAGCCTCTTTTCCCAAAGGAACCCATCCATGTCCACCATTTTGCTGATGCTTGACGGCGTGCGCCCGGAGGCGATTGCGGCTGCCGGTTGCCCCAACCTCACGGCCCTGCAAGCCCGCAGCGCGTATACACTCAACGCCCGCTCGGTGATGCCTTCGGTCACGCTGCCCTGCCACATGTCCATCTTTCACAGCGTGCCGCCCACCCGGCATGGGATCACCACCAACGACTATGTGCCCATGGCCCGGCCGGTGATGGGGCTGATCGAGACCCTGCATCGGGCGGGGAAGAAGTGTGCGTCCTTTTACAACTGGGAGCAGTTGCGGGATCTGAGCCGACCGGGCCACCTGCACTTCTTCCGGGGGAGCAACGATAGCGGCGCCAATGTGGACAGCGACCACGAGACCGTGGCCGCGGCCCTGGCCTATATTCGCAAAGAAGCGCCGGACTTCGCCTTTGTCTACTCAGGCACGGTGGACGAGGCGGGACACCGCTACGGCTGGATGGAGCCGGGCTATCTGGCCCAACTGCGCCATGTGGATGGGGCGGTGGGCGCCCTGTTGGCCGGGCTGTCGGCAGAGACGACCATCCTGGCGTTGAGTGACCACGGCGGCCACGACCGCAGCCACGGCACAGAGATGGCCGAGGACATGACCATCCCGTGGATGGTGAGCGGGCCGGGGGTGCGGGTCAACCACGTCATCACCGGGCCAGTCTCCTTGTTGGACACAGCCCCCACCCTGGCCCATATTCTGGGCGTCCCCGCGCCGGAGCAGTGGGAAGGCCGGGTGGTGGACGAAATTTTCGTGCCGTAAGGATTCTGTCCGTTTGGCAAAACAGCCCATAGTAGAGTAAGATCGCCATTCGCCATTCGCCATTCGCCATTTTCACCGAGGCCGACAATGACCTATTCTCTGCACTCCTCCCCAACGCCCCCCCTTTCTCAACCCGATCCTTCCGCAAATTTTGACCAAAAGAAAATGACTCGACGCGGGCTGCTCAAAGGGGCCGGTGTAGGGGTGGGGGTGGGGGTGGCGGTGGCGGTCGGTGGGGTGGAGAGCGGGACCGCCCTGGCCGAATCCGACGAGCCGGCCCAGACCGCCATCCGCTCGCCCCACCGGGTTAAGATCCAGGGGGTCAGCGGCCCGCAGGCCCTGCCGTCCCTGGGCACCATCGTCCTCAACCGGCTGGCCTTTGGACCCCGACCTGGGGAGTTGGCCGCCTTCAACGCCCTGGGTACCACGGACACGGCCCGGCTCACCGCCTGGGTGACACAACAACTGGCCCCATCGGCCATCGACGACAGCGCCTGTGATGCGATTTTGGCCGCCCAGAATTTCACTTCCCTGCACAAAACGTTGGCCGAGGCCTGGCAGGATTACCATGTCAACCGCATCGACGACCGCTATCGGCCCCTCTACGAGACCGATGCGGCGACATGGCTGCGGGCGGTCTACAGCAAGCGCCAGCTCAACGAGGCGCTGGCCGACTTCTGGCACAACCATTTCAACCTCTATGGCCGCATGACCGTGGTCGGCTCCACCTTTGTGCATTGGGATCGGGACGTGATCCGCGCCCACATGCTGGGCAACTTCCGCCAGATGTTGGAGGCGGTGGCCACGGCCCCGGCCATGCTCTACTTTTTGGACAACTATATCAATTCCCGCTCTGGCCCCAACGAGAATTGGGCTCGGGAGCTGATTGAGCTGCACACCCTGGGCGGGGAGAACTACCGGGGGCCGGGGCGTCAGGCAGATGTGCCGGGCTACGATGCGGGCCAGCCTGTGGGCTATGTGGACGATGATGTCTACGAGGCCACCCGCAGTTTCACCGGCTGGCGCATCAACGACAGTACCAGCCTGGGCAACACCGGGGCGTTCTACTACGATGAATCCTGGCACGACCGCTTTCAAAAGACCGTGTTGGGCAAGTATATCGCCCCGGATCAGGAGGCCCTGCGGGATGGCCGGGATGTGCTGGATGCCCTGGCCGCCCACCCTGGCACAGGGCGCTACATCGCCCGCAAGCTGTGCCGCCGTTTTATCAGCGACACCCCGCCGGAGGCGTTGATCCAGCAGGCCGCCGCCCTCTTCACCGCCCAAAAGGACGCGCCGGATCAGCTCACCCAGGTGGTGCGGCTGATCGTGTTGTCCGATGCCTTTCGCACCACGTGGGGCGAGAAGATCAAGCGGCCCTATGAGGCCGTGGCCGGGGCGTTGCGGGCGGTCAACGCCACCTTTGTGCCCACCAATAGCTTTTATTGGCGTTTTGACGACATGGGCCAGGAACTCTTCCGCTGGCCGGCCCCCGACGGCTTCCCAGATGTGAAAGATGCCTGGGGCGGCTCCGTGCCCATGGTCTATCGCTGGCGCTTCATCAACTATTTGATGGAAAACGGCATCACCGACGTGGCCGTGAATGTGGTGGCCCAAACCCCGGCCACGACACTCACCCCCAACGCCCTGGCCGATTTCTGGATCAGCCGCATCCT
Source organism: uncultured Caldilineaceae bacterium (assembly GCA_964551895.1). Lineage (GTDB taxonomy): Bacteria > Chloroflexota > Anaerolineae > Caldilineales > Caldilineaceae > JAGNDO01. The sequence goes on from CAZKEX010000288.1 coordinate 4,782, forward strand.
GGGCCGGGGCATGGCAGGCGGGGGCCGAGCCCAAATTGTGGAATTGCTGGCCCGGGGCCGCAACCCCGACTTCGACCTCACCCCGGAACAGATCGCCGACCGTCTACCCCGGGCCGTGGCCGTGATCCTCATGGCCCCGGATTTTCAGTGGCGGTAAGGGATTGGGGATTTGGGATTGGGGATTTGGGATTCGGCTGCAAGTGATACAATGTCAGCCAAATCCCCAATCCCCAATCCCCAACCCCCAATCCCCAACAACGGAGACACCTCAATGACCCTTTCACGTCGAAACTTTATGGTGGGCTGCTCTGCGGCCATTGCGGCCCTGGCCGGGGGACGGTTGACCAACCTGGCCTTTGGCAGCCCGGACGATGAGCCAAACCAGGAGATTCTGGTCAATGTCTTTCTGCGTGGGGGCATGGACGGGCTAAATCTGGTGACCCCCATCGAGGGGCCGGACCGGGGCTATTACGAGGATGCCCGGGCCCAGATCAAGGTGCCAGCCGCGGATCTGGCCACCCGTCGGCTCAGCGATCTTCTGGGGCTGCATCCGGGGGCGGCTCCGTTCCACGAACTCTATCAGGCCGGCAAGCTGGCGGTGATCCACGCCGCGGGGCTGACCACGGATACCCGTAGCCATTTTGACGCCATGAACTTTATCGAGTTGGGCACACCCGGTATCAAGGCCACCACCACGGGCTGGCTGACCCGGCACTTGGAGAGCGCGGACAACCTGCCCGCGGAGATCCTGATGCCGGCCATGGCGGCCAATAGCCTGGCCCCCACCTCCTTGCGGGGCAGCAGCGAGGCCGTGGCCATGAGCAGTCCCGGCAGCTTTGGCATTGCGGGCAACTGGTATCACGATGAATTCCAGCGCATGGCCCTACGGGAACTCTACACGGGCAGCTCCTGGCTGCACAAATATGGCTCCCTGGCCCTGGACGCCATCGACATCATCGAGAGCGCCAACCCAGGTACCTATACCCCAGCCAACGGCGCGGCCTATCCCAGCGGCAGCTTTGGCGACAACCTCAAGACCGTGGCCCAGATGGTCAAGCTGCAACTGGGGCTGCGGGTGGCCACCGTGGACCTGGGCGGCTGGGACACCCACGAAAATCAAGGCACGGGCACGGGCGGCTATTTTGCCGGCCAGATCGGCCAACTGGCCCAGGGGCTGCACGCCTTCTACACGGATCTGGATGGGGCCGGGGGCAGCAACTACACCTCCCGGCTGACCGTGGTGGTGCAGAGCGAGTTTGGCCGCCGCCTGAAGGAGAACGGCAACCGGGGCACAGACCACGGCCATGGCAATGTGATGTTTGTGCTGGGGGGAAACGTCAACGGCGGCAAGGTCTACGGCGCCTGGCCCGGTCTGCACACGGACCAACTCTACGACCGGGCGGATCTGGCCGTGACCACAGACTATCGCCGGGTACTCAGCGAGATCTTGATCCGGCGGCTGGGCAACCCCAAACTGGGCACCATCTTCCCCGGCTACACCGGCTATACGCCACTGGGCATTTTGCAAGGAACGGATCTGGACCCCATCTACGACGAAAATGGCGGCCCAAGCTCAAACCAGATCTACCTTCCCCAGATCGTTAGATAGACAGGGAGACAAGGAGACAGGGAGACAGGGAGACAGGGAGACAGGGAGACGGGGAGACGGGGAGACAGGGAGACAGGGAGACAGGGAGACAGGGAGACAGGGAGACAGGGAGAC
>CAZKEX010000289.1:0-6463 GCA_964551895.1 uncultured Caldilineaceae bacterium
GGGGGTTGACACGGTGGCCGAGGATACAAACGGAGAACCGCCCTATAACACAAGCGTGGCAAGATTGCCCCGAACCCCGCCGCCCAGACCTTGACCCTAATGGGTACCTGGGCTATCATGGCTTTGTACTTTTGATGCCCACAACTGGGCTTATTCCACCTATTCTCACCCCTGCCAAGGAGACATATCATGCCTCGACCTGTAACCCTTTTCACCGGCCAATGGGCGGATCTGCCCCTGAAAACCCTGGTCGAAATGACCAGCGAGTGGGGCTTTGACGGCCTGGAACTGGCCTGTTGGGGCGACCATTTTGAGGTGGACAAGGCCCTGGAAAGCGACGGCTATGTGCGGGCCAAACGGGATCTCCTCGAATCCTTCGGGCTGGACTGCTTCGCCATCAGCAACCATTTGGTGGGCCAGGCGGTCAGCGATCCCATCGACCACCGCCACCAGTCCATCGTCCCGGCCCGGGTGTGGGGGGACGGCAAGCCGGACGGCGTGCAGCAGCGGGCGGCCCAGGAGATGATCCACACGGCCCAGGCGGCCAAGCTCTTTGGCGTGGACGTGGTTAACGGCTTCACCGGCAGCCCGGTCTGGCACATGATCTACTTCTTTCCCCCCACCAGCCAGGATGACATCAACGCCGGCTACGCCAAGTTCGCAGCGGACTGGCTGCCCATTTTGGACGCTTTCCAGACCCAGGGCGTGCGCTTCGCCTTGGAGGTGCATCCCACCGAGATCGCCTATGACATTGTGACGTCCCATCGGGCGCTGGCCGCGGTCAACCATCACCCGGCCTTTGGCTTCAACTTTGACCCCAGCCACCTTGTGCATCAATTTGTGGACCCGGCCCTCTTCATCGACGAGTTCGCCGACCGCATCTTCCACGCCCACATCAAGGATGCCCGGGTCAACGTGGGGGACGGGCGGCGCAGCATCCTCGGTTCCCATCTGGACCTGGGCGATCATCGCCGGGGCTGGAACTTCGTCTCGCCGGGCCGGGGGGATGTGGACTTCGACCTGATCATCCGGGCGCTGAACCGGGTCAACTACACCGGTCCCCTCTCGATTGAGTGGGAAGACAGCGACATGGACCGGTCCTGGGGTGCGCAGGAAGCCCTGGAGTTCGTGAGGAGTCAGGATTTCGATCCGTCAAACGTTGTCTTTGACGCCGCGTTCCAGAAATAAAGATTTCACCGCAAAGGCGCGAAGGGCGCAAAGAAAAACAAGAAAAGAAAGAAAAGAAAAGTCACACCTAATTTCCTGAGGAGTGAACCATGGATCAGATCGAGGAAAAGACGCCTGAGGACATTCTCTCGAATCGGATAATTGGCGCAGCGATTGAGATACATCGCCATCTTGGGCCAGGCCTGTTGGAGTCGACATATGAGACATGTTTGGTCAGAGAATTTGAACTGCGCCATATCCCGTTTGAACGGCAGAAATCTCTGCCTGTCCAATACAAAGGGGAACGATTGGATGCAGGCTACAGGATTGACCTCTTGGTCGATAATCTGGTCATCGTCGAACTCAAAGCAGTGGAACAACTTCTGCCAGTTCACACTGCCCAGGTTTTAACCTATCTCAGATTGACCGGATGCAAACTGGGTCTGCTTCTAAATTTTAACCATGTCCTCATGAAGGATGGCGTCCAACGAGTAGTCCTAAATCTTTGATTTTCTTCTTCTTTTCTTTGCGTTCTCTGCGCCTTTGCGGTGAATTTTTGAAAGAAAGGTACTGTACACGATGAGTCAAGAGCAGGGTTTTACAGCGATGGCCGGGGCAAAGGCGGTCGGCGACGTGCCGGAGATCGGTATCGGCATGTTGGGCTATGCGTTTATGGGCAAGGCCCACAGCAACGCGTTTAAGAAATTGCCTTATATTATGTACCCGCCCCCGGCCATCCCGGTGCTGCAAGCCATCGCCGGGCGGGACGAGGAGGCGGTGGCCGAGGCGGCCAAGCGCTACGGTTACGCCAAGTATTACACGGATTGGCGGGAGATGATCGCCGATGACCGGGTGCAGCTTTTCGACAACGGCGGCCCCAACTTCGCCCACGCCGAGCCGACCATTGCGGCGGCCAAGGCGGGCAAGCACGTCCTATGCGAGAAGCCCCTGGCCCGCACAGCCGAGGAGGCCAAGGCTATGTGGGACGCGGTACAGGCAGCAGAGGTCAAACATGGGGTCAAGCACATGGTGGGCTTCAACTATCGCTTCGTGCCCGCCATCCGCCAGATCCGCAATCTGATCGACAGCGGCGCGTTGGGGCGCATCTACCACTTCCGGGCCATCTATTTGCAGGAATGGATCATGCCTCACTACAACGCGCCCATGATGTGGCGGCTGGACAAGGAGCAGGCGGGCAGCGGCGCGTTGGGGGACCTGGGCAGCCACATCATCGATCTGGCCCGCTATTTGGTGGGGGAGATCAACTCGGTCAGCGCCATGACCCGCACCTTTGTCCCCCAACGGCCCAACCCCGACGGCAGCATGGGCAAGGTGACGGTTGACGACGCCTTCGCTGCCCTGGTCAACTTTGACAACGGGGCAATGGGCACCTTGGAGGCCACCCGCTTTGCCGCCGGGCGCAAGAATCACCAGGTGATCGAGATCAACGCCGAGCGGGCCACCGTACGCTTCAACCTGGAGCGGCTCAACGAGTTGGAGGTCTTTTGGGTGGGGGAAGATCCTCGGGAGACCCAGGGCTTCCACAAAGTGCTGGTCACCGAGACCCATCACCCGTGGATCGCCAACTGGTGGCCCCACGGCCACATCATCGGCTGGGAGCATAGCTTCGTCCACGAGATCGCCCATCTGCTCGACTGCATCGTCAACGACCGCCCCGTCGCCCCGATTGGGGCCGATTTCAAAGATGGCTACCGCAACGCGGTGATCAGCGATGGGATCTTGCGATCAGCGGAGAGTCGTCGGACCGTTGATCTCACCTACTGAGGGACCACTCGGAGGCGACCGTACAGTTATACTTACGGATATACCTACGGACGGATGGGAAAGGATAAATTCATGACCATGATCGGAAACGCTGTGCAGAAGCACCTATTCTCGGACTGGCAGAAGTACCGACAAGAACCCGTGGCCGGGGATGTGTTTGTGCGCGACCAAGTGAGTATTCACTTTGACCGTGCCGAGAACCTGTATGCGTCGTGGAAAAGTCCAACCTGCATCATTTCTGATGGGCCTTACGGTATCAGCGGTTATCCCGGTGACAATCATACGGCTGAAAGCCTTGCCGATTGGTATGAGCCACATATCAGATCGTGGAGTAAGCGCTCATCGCCGGAGACAACGCTTTGGTTTTGGAACACCGAAGTGGGTTGGGCAACAGTACACCCAGTGCTGATAGCGAATGGCTGGGAGTATCGTTGCTGCAATATTTGGGATAAAGGGCTTGGGCACATCGCAGGCAACGCAAACACTCAAACACTGCGCAAATTCCCAGTCGTCACCGAAGTTTGCGCGCACTACGTTAAAACAGCGACATTTCAAGTGGGTAACAGGTCCTTGACCATGCAAGAGTGGCTACGGCATGAGTGGAAACGTACAAAATTGCCATTCCGGTTGGCTAATGAGGCGTGCGAAGTGCGTAACGCCGCCACTAGGAAGTATCTCACCGCTGATCATCTTTGGTACTACCCGCCGGTGGAGGCTTTCGTAAAATTGTCGCAATATGCAAATGAACATGGCGCGCCGGATGGACGACCGTATTTTAGCATTGATGGGAAGAACGCTATTCCTGGTCATCAATGGGCCAAGATGCGAGCAAAGTTCACCTGTGATGTCGGCGTGACGAACGTTTGGCGTGAACCCCAGGTCAGTGGATCGGAGCGGATCCAGGGGTCAAGAAACGGAATGAAGTACAAATTCAGCAGTCTGCATGGCAGTCAAAAACCGTTGAAGTTCATTGATCTTTTAATCCGCTCTACGACCGATGAAGGTGACGTGGTGTGGGAGCCTTTCGGCGGCCTGTGCCCAGGCGCGGTCATCTCCCACGATCTTAGACGTCAGTACTATGGCGCTGAGATCATTCCCGAATTCTACGTTGCTGCAACAGAAAGGCTGGCCACAGCATGAGTGAGGTGATCGATATGCAGGCAAGTTTTGTCAAAAACGGCGAAAATGGCAAGGGGATTCAATCTCGCTGGTATCCGACTACGCTGAAACGACGCATGATGGAGATCCACCAACTTCAAGATCGGTTCTCGTTTATCTGGGGTGATGCCTTCGCAGTTCTACGCCAAAATCTTGATCGAGCTGATGCCCTGTTCTTCATCGACCCGCCTTATGTCAAAGCGGGAGGCAGATTATACAATCACTCGGAGATCGATCACCTCGCCCTGTTTGAACTGACCGATCGGGCAAAGGGTAACTTTCTGATGACCTATGACAACCATCCCGAAATCAGAGAATTTGCCGAACAGTACGGTTTCGATATGCGGTTTGTGCCGATGAAGACCACTCATCACGCCCAGAAATCTGAACTGTTGATTGGGCGCAATCTCGATTGGGTAGACCAAGGAACAGGCAATGACTGAACACCTGCTCGCCACCCATTTCCTCCAATACGCCTTGACCGAACTCCACCGCTACAAAGATCTGGCGGATCGAGCCTGCGCCCAGGTGAGTGATGAGGAATTTTTCGCCGTGCTGGATGTCGAGGCCAACAGCATGGCCATCCTTGTCAAGCACATGGCCGGCAATATGCGCTCCCGGTGGACGGACTTCTTGACCAGCGATGGGGAGAAGCCGGACCGCTTCCGGGACGAGGAGTTCATCATCCGCCCAGAGGACAGTCGGAACGCGCTGATGACCCAGGGTGAACGCTATTGGCAAGTTCTTTTTGATACCCTGGAATCGTTAACCTCCGCCGATCTGGCCCGCACGGTCGTGATCCGGGGTGAACCCCACAGCGTGGTGCAGGCTATCCAGCGCCAGGTGGCCCACTACGCCTATCATGTCGGCCAGATCGTCATGTTGGCCAAACATTTCCGCTCCCAGGCATGGCAGAGCTTGAGCATTCCCCGGGGCGGGTCGGACGCTTTCAACACACAGATGCAAGCCAGAAAGGGATAGTCAATGTCGCTGGAACACCCCCGCATGGTGCGGGAGAACAAAACGGTTCGGGCCATGGTCGTGATCTATTGTCGGGACGAGCATGGGGGCAAAAATAACAGTAAAAATGCACTGTGCGCCGACTGCCAGGAATTGATGGACTACGCCACCGTGCGGTTGGAAAAGTGCCCGTACCAGGAGGAGAAATCCACCTGTGCCAACTGCCCCATCCACTGCTACACCGATACCATGCGGGAACGCATGCGCGTTGTCATGCGCCACAGCGGACCTCGCATGATCAGCCGCCATCCCTATCTCGCAGTCCGCCATCTATTGGACGGGCGGAAGGTTGCGCCACCGTTGGGGAAGAAACGTTGATAGGTTGATTTGTTGATTTGTTGATTGGACGACCAACACAAATCAACAAATCACAAATCAACAAATCAACAAATCAACAAATCAACAAATCAACGTACCACGTATCAACCTATCAACAAACCGAGGAGCCACACATGCCTTACCAAGCCAACCCATCACGTTATGACAATATGACCTACCGCCGCACGGGACGATCTGGGCTGAAGTTGCCCGCCATCTCTTTGGGGCTGTGGTACAATTTCGGCGGCATCGATCCCCTGGAGAATGGCCGGGCCATGTTGCGCCGGGCCTTTGACCTGGGCATCACCCACTTCGATCTGGCCAACAACTATGGCCCCCCTCCTGGGTCCGCCGAGGCGACCTTCGGCCAGATCTTCGCCCAGGATTTCAAGCCCTATCGGGATGAGTTGATCATCTCCAACAAGGCTGGCTATCTCATGTGGCCCGGCCCCTATGGCGAATGGGGATCCCGCAAATATCTGGTGGCCAGTTGCGACCAGAGCCTCAAGCGCATGGGGTTGGACTATGTGGACATCTTCTACAGCCACCGGCCCGACCCGGAGACGCCCTTGGAGGAGACCATGGGCGCGCTGGACTTCATCGTGCGCAGCGGGCGGGCGCTGTATGTGGGCATCTCCACCTACAGCCCAGAGCAGACCCGGCAGGCCGCGGCCATCCTGCGGGATCTGGGCACGCCGGCCATCATCCACCAGCCCCGCTACAACATGTTTGACCGCTGGATCGAGGACGGCCTGCTGGACACCCTGGACGCCGAGGGCATGGGCTGCATCGGCTTTTCGCCCCTGGACCAGGGCATCCTGACCGACAAATATCTCAAGGAGATCCCGGAGACCTCTCGGGCCGCCAAGCTGGACAACCAGTTCCATTGGGGCGACAAGGTCACCGAGGAGCGGGTTGAGAAGGTGCGTCAACTGAACCGGCTTGCCCAGGAGCGGGGCCAGAGCATGGCGCAGATGGCCATCGCCTGGACCCTGCGCCACCCGGTCATGACCTC
>CAZKEX010000290.1:0-6429 GCA_964551895.1 uncultured Caldilineaceae bacterium
CGCCCGCCAAACCTTCTCCGGCGTGAACGGCGTGCTGTTCAGCCGCACGCCCACGGCGTTGTGGATGGCCGAGGCCACGGCCGGGGCCACCCCGTCCATGGGGATCTCGGCGATGGCCTTGGCCCCGTATGGGCCGGACGGCTCGTAGGTCTGCACCAGGATCGCCTCCAACTCCGGCACCTCGTCCGCCGCAAAAATCCGATAATCTCCAAATCTCTTAGTCTCTAAATCTCCAAATTCATCATAGATCATCTCTTCGCTCACCGCGTAGCCCAGCGCCTGCACCAGACCGCCCTCCACCTGGCCGCTGGCGGTAACAGGGTTGATGGCGATGCCGCAGTCCACGGCCATGACCAGCTTCTCCACGGTGACCTGGCCGGTTTGCGTGTCCACGGCCACCTGGGCATATTGGGCGGCGAAGGGGGGCGGGCTGAGGTAGCTCATGTGGGAGGCCGTGGCCATGATCTGGCGCTGGCTCTCCTGATGGGTGGAGTGCAGGGCCACAGTCTCCAGGCTGACCGTGCGGCCGTCCGCCGCGTGGACGTGGCCGTCGGCCAGCCACAGCCGGTCCGGGTCAGCGCCTTTCAGCAGATGGGCGGCGGTGTGGCGGCGGATCTGCTCGGCCACCTCCTCGGCGGCTTTTAGCACCGCGCCGCCGGAAATGTAGGTGGTGCTGCTGGCGTACGCGCCCGTGTCAAAGGGGGTGAAGTCCGTGTCGCTGCTGTAGACGATGACCATGTCCAGGGGCACACCCAGGCTCTCGGCCGCGATCTGGGCCAGGACCGTGTCCGATCCCGTGCCCAGGTCCGTGGCCCCGATCAGCAGGTTGAAGCTGCCGTCGTCGTTCATTTTGATGCTGGCCGCGCCCATGTCCAGCCCGGCGATGCCCGTGCCGTGCATACAGATGGCCAGCCCCATGCCCCGCACGATGTGGGGCCGGGCCGGGTCGGTCTTCCACGCCGGGTCGTTGCGTTTGGCCCAGCCGATTGACTTGGCCCCCTCCTGCACACACTCCTCCAGGCCGCTGCTGCGCACGGTTTGGGCGAAGCCTTCCCGGCCCTCGCCCATTGCCTCGGCCATGGGCAGGCTCTGGCCCACTTTGACCCAGTTGAGCCGCTTGAACTCCACCGGGTCCCGGCCCAGGGTTTCGGCGAACTCCTCCATGTGCTGTTCCAGACCGAAGAGCGCCTGGGGCGCGCCATAGCCCCGGAACGCGCCGGGGACCGGCTTGTTGGTGTAGACCACATCGCAGTCGAAGCGGGCCGCGGGCAGCCAATAGGTACTCAGCGCCCGGAAGCCGGTCACCATCTGCACGGTGAGGCCGTGGGTGCCATAGGCCCCGGCATCGGCCACCACCTTCACATCCATGCCCACCAGCTTGCCGGCCGCGTCCACCCCAGAACGGAAGCGCAAGGTCTGGGGATGCCGGGTGCGGGCGCTGGCAAATTCCTGCTCCCGGGTGTACTCGAACTTGACCGGGCGGCCCGTGGCGATGGTGAGGTGGGCGCACAGATCCTCCAGCAGCATCTCTTGCTTGCCGCCAAAACCGCCCCCAATCCGCGGCTTGACCACCCGAATACGGCGCACGGGCAGGCCGATCAGGGGGGCCACCATGCGCCGCACGTGGAAAGGAACCTGGGTGCTGGTGCGGATCACCAGACGGTCGTCCTCGTCCCACCAGGTCAGCACGATGTGGGGTTCGATGCTGGCCTGCTGCACCTGGTGGACGCTATATTCGCTCTCGTGGACATGGACCGCGCCGGCGATGGCCGCGTCCACATCGTGATGGTCCACATGGATCTTAACCGCCACATTGCGGGCGGCATCGTGGATCATTTTGGCATCCGGCTCGTCGTGGATCACCGGCGCGCCCTCGGCCAAGGCATCCGCCGGGGTGAAGACCGCGGGCAAGATCTCGTATTCCACCTTGATCAGCTCCAGGGCTTGCTGCAACTGCTCCGGGGTCTCCGCGGCCACAATGGCCACCCGGTCCCCCACATGGCGCACCTTGTTGTCCAGGCTGACCTGGTCATAGGGCGGCGGGTTGGGATAGCTCTGGCCGCCGCTGGCGTAGATCACCCGTTCCACATCCTCGTGGGTGAGGACGGCGTGGACACCGGGCAGGGATCTGGCCTTGGCGGCGTCAATGCTCGTAATGCGGGCATGGGCGTGGGGGCTGGTGAGCAAGCCGCCCACCAACATCCCCGGCATCTCCATGTCATCCGCAAAGATAGCCCTTCCCTTGGCCATCTTCACCGCGTCCACCTTCACCTCGGGCTTGTTGACCACCTGGGTTTCCGGCGGGGCCACGGTCACCGGCACCGTACGGGTCTGCGTTCGGGTCTGGGTGTCCACCCCGCCGCCGGGGAAGGCGTCGCCGCCGTCAAATCCCCCGCCGTCGGAGGTGGGCCACTCCCCGCCGTCGATGGCGTTGATCAGGGGGATCTCCAACTCCCCCAGCTCCTCGCCCCGCATCTGCGCCGCGGCCCGCAGCACCGCCTGCACGGGCTTCACATAGCCCGTACACCGGCATAACACCCCGGCAATCGCCTCCCGCACCTCCGCCTCGGAGGGATTCGGGTTCTCGTCCAACAACTTCTTGGATGCCAACAACTGGGCCGGCGTACAATACCCGCACTGGATGGCGCCGCAGGTGATGAATTGCTCTTGGAGGGGGTGGAGGGTGGATTTGTTGATTGGTTGATTGGTTGATTTTTCGTCAGCGCCGAATGCCCAATCTCGAATCCCGGATCCCGGGTCCCCCATTCCTTCCACGGTGACGATGGACGCGCCGTCGGCTTGGGCGGCCAACATCATGCCGGTGTTGAGGAGTTTGTAGCTGCTGGGCGCGTCCGGCGTGCGGGTGAAGAGGACCGCGTCCGAACCGGATTCGCCGGTCTCGTCCCCGTGCTTGACGCTGAAATAGCGCAACCGGCGCAAGGCCGTGCGCAACAGTTCGCCGGGGTGGATGTCCAGCGTGTGGTGGGTTCCGTTGACGGTCAAGGTGATTTGCATGGTGGGTTCCGTTCTATTTGAGTGACTCAATGAGTTGGCTCATGGTGTACAAGAAGTTTTCGCAGTTGTCGATTTCGTCAATGACATCTGCCGCGGCAAAGGCAGTGAATGGCAGATAGTCCCCCTGTTGCCGGTTTTCAAAGACCCGATCGTAGAATCTGCCCCACTCTCGGGCCAGCAGACCCGGTTTGACAAACTCTCGATGCAGAGCAGCCCGCACACCGGCATGTTTGCTGTAGGAAATGTTGCGTTCCAACAAGGCGGCTTCCACTGCGTAAAAGGCAGCATAATAGACCCGGTTGATGGCAAACGAATATGCGCCAGCATCAAACTCACGCTGGGCAGATTCCAGGCTCTCTTGAGCCATCTGCCAATAATAGAGAACAGTTTGGCGCAAATCCGGTTGATCTGTCATACGGGTACACCTTCTCGTTCGATATTGGTCTTAATTGGAAGGTGAGAGATTGGGCCTCGCTCCCAAGCGCTCCGATCAACCACGATTGAGCTGAAATTTGTCTCAAAATCCAAATTTACATCCGTGATGATCGCCGTAATCTGGTGCCGCTCTTTGTATGAAACCAGTCTGGTGGTCAACACCAGCAGATCGATGTCCGATTCATCATCCGCCTCGCCCCTTGCAACCGAGCCAAACAGGACAATCTTCTCCACAAAGTCCAGACTTCGGAATAAGGTGCGTTTTAGTTCGGAAAGAGCTTGGCTTTCAAAGGGCGACATCAAGAGATGACGTTTTTCCTCGATCAAATCTTGCCAGCGCATGGCATCGACTTCCAGCGGCCACTGGAACTCGCCTCCCAACTGGCCGGCTTCTAATTGACGGGAAAATTCCTGAAAGTTCATGCCATATCGGATCTCAAACGCCAGCAGTTCCTGTTCACATTCCGACAGGTTGCGCTGAATCTCTTGGCTCAACTCACCAGCAAACCCTATAGTCGTCATCTGTTTCCCCTATTCGCTCTGCACTTCTCCAACAACGCCGCCTCCCACTCCGCCGTCAAGACATCGACCCCGTGTAGCCGGAGAGCCATCAGGCTGCCGCCCTGAGTTTCATGGCCTTCAACCGTTGAAGATGGGGCGGCCCCTTCAACTGCCCACGCATTTGCTCAACCAAGTTCAGTTCATCCTGCAACGCAGCCTCAATCTCTGTACTATGATCCCAATAATAGGCCAGCGCAGAATAGACCTGCCCCAAGGTAAGATACGGGTACTGCAAGCAAATTTCCTCCGCACTCCATCCATAGGCAAGATACGACGCCACGATCTCCGTCACACGTGTCGATGTGCCGGCGATACTCGGCTCCTTTTTGTCGTTCAGAATCACATGTTTGTAATCGGTATTGTTTGGCTTAACCGCTAACATATCTACCCCCTTGCACTATTCTGTTCCATTCCACAATGCCAGCAACGCCGCTTCCCGCTCCGCCGTCAACCCAGCCCGCAACGCATGGTCCGCCGGGCGGGTGGCGGCCCAGGCCAGGGTGTCCCGGATGGTCTCGGCCAGGGGACGGTAGGTGAGACCGGCGGCCTGGGCTTTGCGGCAGTCGATGCGGGCGAATCCAGCGTATTCGGCCCCCTCCCCCACCCATAACGGTATTTGGGACCAGGGCTGCACTTCATTTCCTTGCAAAAATTGTTCGGGCATCCAAACAAATTCGGCATCGGAGGCGCAGACTTCTCGGCTGGTTTCCAAGACCTCGCCCAGGGTGAGGGGATAGTCCGGCCCGGTGGCGTTGAAGATGCCGGTGACTTTGCCCTCCACCAAGCGGATGACCCACTCGGCCAGATCCCGCACGTCGATGATCTCGGTCTCATAGCCCGGGCCGGAGGGGGCTGGGACTTGACCGCCCCGACTGACCCGCACGGGCCAATAGGTGAAGCGGTCCGTGGGGTCGTCCGGGCCGACGATCAGGCCGGGGCGGATGGTGAGGACCCGGCCGGGCATGGCGGTCTCCGCTGCCTGTTCGCACAGGGCTTTGAGCGGGCCGTAGGTCTCGCCGGTGATCTCCTCCACCGTGGGATCGGCCATTGTGCCCAAGGGCGCGGACTCGTCCTGATCTGGCTGTTCAAACGAAGCGAAGGCCGAGACGCTGGAAATAAAGGTGTAGTGGTCCACCCCATCGGCCAAAAGGGTGGCGGACGCCGAGACGATCCGGGGCACATAGCCGCAGGTGTCGATCACCGCGTCCCAGCGTCGGCCTTCCAGCGCGGCCAGATCCCCGTCCCGGTCCCCCCGCAGCTTTTCCACATCGGGGAAGAGTTCCGGGTTGTGCTGGCCCCGGTTGAAATGGGTTACAGTGTGGCCCCGGTCCAACGCCGCTTGGGTCAGGTGGCGGCCCACAAAGACGGTTCCGCCTAAAATCAACAAATTCATCGACTATCCTCGCCTTCATCCAGGGTTTGGAGAAAATCTGCGAAGGCCATCAGTTCAGCACGCACTTCTGGCCAACACTTACCTAGCACAACCATGAGGTCGCCCAACTTTTTGGGGTTCAGATTGGTTGCGTATACATTGCGCACCACATGCCGAAAACGACGTAGCTCATCCAGCCCGACAAGTGAGTCTCCACTGATTACCGCAGGTCGAACGCCGGGGACATTGGCCTGCATCTGATGCAGAAGATCCAGATGCCAGGAGTCCCCAGTCGGAATACGGTTGTCCAATTGTCGTGCAATCTGTTCAAAGATCCGCTCAATGCCGGTGTAGAGGCCTTGGATATTCAAGGCGGCAGAATCTGCGTACATATCAGGATCGGCAGACCTAGGTGCGTGATTCCAAGCTCGTTGCGCTCTGGCAACCACCCGATCCAAATCGAGCAACTCACGGTGAATACGTTTTACGATTCCGGATACGTGGCTCACAGAAGCTCGATCCCCTCCTCTTCAATCGCTTGGCGAAAAGAATCGCTTGCCCACTCCATATCGATCAGGTCGATCTTACGGCCTTCTACGATCTGTTCGGCATCGCCCCAGGCTTTGAAGTAGGCGTTGCCCAGCCCATCCGCGGCCAGATCGATGTCGGATTTGTCGTGATACCAAGCCTGATGAGCCAAGGAACCAAAAAGCAAGACCCGCGTCGCCCCGTACTTTTCCTTCAACATACGGGCCACCTGTCGGGCCAATTCGATCTTGGCCTCACGTTCGGCTTCCTGCTCCGCAGTCAGTTTGGGCCACACGCGTTTGCGATGGGCGTCTACATAGACTTGAAGTTCTTCACGGCTTAGTTCCAATGCAGTTGGCATGGATTATCCTTCCTTCTTCGCATGCTGGCTTGATCTGGTGCAGCCTTGCGCAGATGGCCAGATGGTTATGCGCTCTAGCCGGGTCCGTGACCCGGCGGGTCGATCCCATGATCTTCTTCGGTAGACCCGCCCGGTCACGGACCGGGCTAGAGCAGGG
>CAZKEX010000291.1:0-4809 GCA_964551895.1 uncultured Caldilineaceae bacterium
GATCGAACTGTTGTTTTTAACAGACGAGGAGCGTTGTCCATATGGACAACGCTCCTCGTCTGTTGTTGATCTGTAGACAAAGTGGGGGCTAGAAGATGCCCAACTCGTCCTTGGCATCGTCGGACATCATGTCCGGATTCCAAAAGGGTGTCCAGGTCAGGTGGATGTTGACCTGTTCCAGATCCGGGTAGGCGGTGTGGGCCTCCCGCTGCACGTTGCTGATGATCTCCGGGCCGGCCGGACAGCCGGGGCTGGTCAGGGTCATGGTGATCTCGGCAGTCTTCTTCTCGGTGATGTCGATCTCATAGATCAGACCCAGGTCGACGATGTTGAGCATCAACTCTGGATCGTTGACCTTGGCTTGGATGACAGAACGGACTTCTTCGGGTGTAGGCAGGGACATGATTTTCTCCATAAAAGATTCCTAGGTGGCGCGATAGCGCCTTTGCATTCACTTTACAAGCACGGCTAGATCGGCGATTCGATCAAGATGGCGTCGCCATCAATGGTCACCTCATAGGCAGTGGTGGGCTGGAAGGCTGGCAATCGGAGGGCCGCGCCCGTGCGGATGTCGAAGCGGGCCCCATGCCGGGGACATTCCACCTCGCAGCCGTTGACGACTTCCCCCTCCACCAGGGGACCGCCGTCATGGGTACAGACATCCTCGATGGCGTAGATCGCCCCGTCCACATTGAAGAGGGCGATGCGCACATCCTCCACCTCCACCAGCAGTTGGCTGCCTGCCGGCAGTTCGTCCAGGGTAGCGATTTGTACTAGGTTGGTCATTGGTTTTCACTCGTTTCGTCATATGTAATGAGTAATGAGTAATGAGTAACGAGTAACGAGTAATGAGTAACGAGTAATAATGAGTAATGCGTGTCCAAAACACAGATTACTCGTTACTCATTACTCATTACTCGTTACTCATTACTCCGGCCACTCGTCCAGTCCCCAAATCCCCGCTTTGAGGGCTTTGAGGGGGAGGAGGGCACATTTGAGCCGAACCGGGCCGATCTCGATGCCCAGCATTTCCAGAATATCCTCTTTGGTCCAGTCTTTCAGATCGTCCACGGACATGCCCACGATCTCTTCCATCATCATGCTGGCGCTGGCCTGGCTGATGGCGCAGCCCCGGCCATCAAAGGCGGCGTCGGTGACGATGCCGTCTTCGACCTTCAATTCCACAGTGATCTCATCGCCGCAGAAGGGGTTGTGATCGTGATAATGGACATCCGGCGCGTCCAAAGAGCCTTTGCGCCGGGGATGTTTGTAGTGGTCGAGGATGGCCTCGCGGTATAGTTGATCCATAAGTTCACCTGCTATCTTTTTGAAGCATCAAGAATCGTTAACCCGACTAATTTCTTGTCTTGGTAGTCAAGAATGATGCCCTCGTCTCCTATTTCGCTATGGTCCGAGGCGGGAACCTCTTCAAAATGAACATAGAGGACATCCGCTTCGCCATCATAATTTGTCCACATTTTTCGAGCGGGCGATTTGGCCAAATCGGCATAGATATTCTCTTCCTCGTCAAGCCAAAATTCGAGCGATGATTCGGCTAATTGTGTCCATTCAATGCCATCTGTGGAATGGGAATCCGACAGCCTTGCGGGTTCAGGAAGTGTTCGCCCCAACTCTTTGGCCGTCTTGATCCATTCACCGATCACCGTCCTGATGTTGACGATTGCCTCAGAAGGTGTCGCTCCATCTGCGGCGCAACCGGCCAACTCAGGGATTTCGGCGATAAACGCGTCATCCTCATCGCTCCAATAAATGACGACTTCGTATCTGTAGTGAGACGTACCCGATTCCGCCATGGCCGATGAACCCTAAAACGTAAAGATCTCCGACGCCCGCTCCAGCCCCACAATCAATTGATCGACTTCCTCAAACGTGTTGTAAAGATAGAAGCTGGCCCGGGCGCTGGCCACAATCCCCATACGGTCGTGGATGGGTTGGGCGCAGTGGTGGCCGGCCCGGATGGCGATGCCGCTGGCGTCCAAGACGGCAGAAAGGTCGTGGGGATGGATGTCGTTCAGGGTGAAGGCGACCAGCCCGCCCCGTTGCTCCGGTCCCGGCCCCAGGATGCGCAGCCCCTCCACCTGGGCCATGCGGTCGTAGGCGTAGCGGGTGATGGCCTGCTCGTGGGCCCACACCCACTCCATGCCCACACCGGCCAGATAGTCCACCGCCGCGCCCAGGCCGATGCCTTCGGCGATGGCCGGGGTGCCGGCCTCAAATTTGTAGGGCAGGGTGTTCCACTGGCTACCGCTCATCTTGACTTCCCGGATCATGTCGCCGCCGCCCATGAAGGGGGGCATGGCTTCCAGGATGGCCCGCTTGCCGTAGAGCACGCCTATGCCGGTCGGCCCGCACATCTTGTGGCTGCTGAAGACGAGGAAATCCGCGTCCAGGGCCTGGACATCCACGGGCATGTGGGGGACGCTCTGAGCGGCGTCGATCAGCGCTTTGGCCCCCACGGCATGGGCGGCGTCAACCAGAGTTTGCGTCGGGTTGATCACCCCCAGCACGTTGCTCATCTGCACAAAAGCAACCAATTTGGTGCGCTCGTTGATCAGGCTGTCCAGATCGGTCAGATCCAGGGTGCCGTCCTCGGCCAGGGGGATGTAGCGCAAAGTGAAGCCCAGTTGATCCCGCAACATCTGCCAGGGCACGATGTTGCTGTGATGCTCCATCTCGGTGATCAGCACCTCGTCCCCAGGGCCAAGGTTGGCCCGGCCCCAACTGAACGCCACCAGGTTGATGGACTCTGTGGTGTTGCGGGTGAAGATCACCTGCTTGTCGCTGGGCGCGTTGATAAAGCGGGCGATGCGCAGCCGGGCATTTTCATAGAGGGTGGTCGCCTCTTCGCTCAGGGTGTGGACACCCCGATGCACGTTGGCGTTGGTCTGGCGATAGTAGTCATCCATCGCCTGGATCACCGACTCTGGCTTCTGGCTGCTGGCCGCGTTGTCCAAATAGACCAGGGGCTTGCCCCGAATCTGCCGCTGCAAGATGGGGAAATCCCGGCGGATGCTCTCCACTCGGGCCATAGTTTCTGTTGTTTGATCAAGACTCATGTTGGCTCACAGTCTGTTTTGGGCCAGAAAAAGTGATGCGTGAAACGTGAATCGCGATGATAGTTATATCACGTTTTCACGATTCACGCATTACAAATGGACCACAGATCAGACGGATCGGACGGATCCAAACGGATCTTCTTCAGTTTTAGAAAAAAATCCGTTTTAATCCGTCCAATCCGCGTCATCCGTGTTCTATTTTTTATTTACCCGCCGATCTTGCGCTCGATCACCCGTTCCAGCTTGTGGACCACGCTCTCCACGGGCACACGGTCCAACACGGCCTGGAAGAAGCCCTGGACGATCATGCGCTCGGCCTGGGGACGGGTGAGGCCCCGGGCTTGCAGATAGAAGACGTACTCGTCCTCCACCTGGGCGGCGGTGGCGGCGTGGGTGCAGCGCACGTCGTCCGCCTCGATCTCCAGACCGGGGATGCTGTCGGCCCGGGCTGTGTTCTCCAGGATCAGGTTGCCGTTGCGCTGGAAGGCGTCGGTCTTCTGGGCGTCGGGCAGCACTTTGATGATGCCCATGTAGACGCTGCGGGCCTTGTCCTTCAGCGCGCCGTTGAAGAGCAGGTCGCTGAAGCAGTGGGGCGCTCGGTGGATCTGCAAGGTCTGGTGGTCGATGTGCTGCTTGCCCGTGGGGAAGTAGATGCCCAGGAGTTCGCCGTGCCCCCCCTGGCCCTGCATGTCCAGATCCAGGAAAGCCTTGGTCAGACGGCTGCCCCAACTGACCTGAATCCAACGCAGGTCCGTGTCCTTGCCCATGATGGCCCGGCCATTGAGGGAGTTCCAGGCGCTGTGGTCAAAATCCTGCAGGTTGACGTAGCGCACCACACTGTTGTCCCCCATGATGATCTCCACCACATCGCACTGCAAGCCATCCTTGGCCCCCAGCAGATCGTCCACCACAGTGATATTTGCCCCGGTTTCGGCCACCACCAGGGTGTGGTGGAAGCCAGCCATGCCGGGGGTGGACTGGTTCAAGACCACCTGCATGGGCAGATCAACCTTGACATTTGCCGGGACAAAGACAAAGGTACCCGTATCCCACAGGGCGGCGTGCAGGGCGCTGAATTTGTTATGGCCCGCGGGCACAGCCTGGGTCATGAAGTATTTTTGCACCAGATCGTTGTGGTCGCGCAGGGCGGTTTGCAGGTCCGTAAAGATGACCCCCTTGTCCGCAAACTCCTCGGTCACATCCCCGTAGATCACACCGCCATCCTGAAAGATCAGGCTGGCCGCGCTGTCCATTTCGTCCAACTCGGTCTGGAGCAGGGCGGGCAATTCGGCCCGCGTCTGCTTGGCCACCGGGTCGGCAAAGGTCTTGAATTTGTCCAGCTTGAAGCCGGTCAACCGGGTGCGCCGCCAGGCCTCGTCGTTGGCCTTGGGCCAGGGGATCGACTCAAAAGTCGCCCAGGCATCCAGACGGAACTGGCGCATCCACGCCGGCTCATTTCGACTGGCCGAAATCGCCGCCACGCCCTCGGCGCTGAAAGCCGCCACGGCTTCGATAATCTCTTCTCGTTCTTTAACTAATACGCTCACGTTATTCGTCTCCGTTGCATGACAAGGTGACAAGGTGACAGGGTGAGGGGGTGACAGGGTGAAGGGATGACAAGGTGAGGGGGTGACAAGGTGAATATGCTCACCTTGTCACCTTGTCACCCTGTCACCCTGTCACCTTGTCACCCCTTCACCCCCTCACCTTGTCATCCCTTCAGTTTTATCCG
>CAZKEX010000291.1:4819-6403 GCA_964551895.1 uncultured Caldilineaceae bacterium
TGCTGCCTTCCATCTGGAGCTGGATCAGTCGGTTCATTTCGACCGCATACTCCATGGGCAGTTCTTTGACCAGGGGTTCGATAAAGCCGCCCACGATCATGGCCGCGGCTTCGTCCTCGCTGATGCCCCGGCTCATGAGATAGAAGAGTTGCTCCTCGCCGATCTTGCTGACCGAGGCCTCGTGGCCCACGCTGACCTTGTCCTCTTCGATCTCGATGTAGGGATAGGTGTCCGAGCGGCTGGCTTCGTCCAGCAGCAGGGCGTCGCAGACCACGTTGCTCTTGCTGTGGTGCGCGCCCTTGGCGACCTTGAGCAGCCCCCGATAGCTGGCCCGACCGCCGTCCTTGCTGATGGACTTGGAGACGATCTTGGAGCTGGTGTACGGCGCGCCGTGGACGACCTTGCCGCCTGTGTCCTGGTGCTGGTCCTTGCCGGCAAAGGCCATGGAAAGCACTTCGCCGTGGGCCTTGGGTCCCATCATGTAGATAGATGGGTATTTCATGGTCACCCGGCTGCCCAGGTTGCCATCCACCCACTCCATGGACGCGCCC
This sequence comes from uncultured Caldilineaceae bacterium, assembly GCA_964551895.1. Taxonomy (GTDB): domain Bacteria; phylum Chloroflexota; class Anaerolineae; order Caldilineales; family Caldilineaceae; genus JAGNDO01. The sequence goes on from CAZKEX010000291.1 coordinate 5,371, forward strand.
TCTTCGATGATGCTGCGCTGGGTCACCAGATTATAGACATCGGTACTCCAGTTCTGAATTGTGGTGTAGCGGCAGCGGGCGTTCTTCTTGACGATGATCTCGATCACACCGCTGTGCAGGCTGGTGCTGGAATAGACCGGGGCGGTGCAGCCCTCCACATAGTGGACGTTGGCCCCCTCTTCCACGATGATCATGGTGCGCTCGAACTGGCCCATGTTCTCCGTGTTGATGCGGAAATAGGCCTGCAAGGGGATGTCCACATTCACGCCTTTGGGGATAAAGACAAAGCTGCCGCCGCTCCAAAAGGCCGCGTTCAGGGCGGCGAACTTGTTGTCTGCTGCCGGGACAATCGTGCCGAAATACTCCCGCACAATATCCTCGTGCTGCTTCAGCCCGTCGTCCATGCCCAGGAAGATAATGCCCAACTTTTGCCACTCTTCCCGCAGGCTGTGGTAGACCATCTCCGATTCGTACTGAGCCCCCAGGCCGGCCAAGAACTTGCGCTCGGCCTCCGGGATGCCCAGCCGTTCGAAGGTGTTCTTGATGTTGTCCGGGACATCGTCCCAGCTCTTCTCCTGCTTGTCCATAGGACGCAGATAGTAATAGATGTCCTCAAAATCGATGGCGCTCAGATCCGGCCCCCAGTTGGGCATGGGCTTGGCCAAGAAGATGTCCAAGGCGTCATGCCGATATTGGCGCATCCATTCCGGCTCGCCCTTCAAGGTGGAGATCTGCTCGACTATCTCGTGGCTGATCCCCTTCTTGGCCTTAAAAACCGGGACCACATCATCGTAAAACCCATATTGATATCCATCTTTAACGCCATCTAAAGTTTGCAGATCAGATTGTGTTGCCATGTGTGTTCTCCCCTAGATAAAATGAGTAAGGAGTAAGGAGTAAGGAGTAAGGAGTAATTCGTGCTTGCTACTCACCATATTTCTCTTGCAACCACGCATCACCCATTACTCATTGCTCATCACTCATTACTCATTACATTACGCCGCCTGTGCCGCCGCTCCAAATTCCTTCTCCA
>CAZKEX010000292.1:0-6368 GCA_964551895.1 uncultured Caldilineaceae bacterium
TCAAGTCCACCTGCTCTCGCTCCTCCGCAGTACAATTATCGCACATACCGCAGCCGGTCTCGTCGCCCCCCTTGCCATTTTCATAGGTTTCGCCAAAATAGCCCAGCAAGGGCTGTCGGCGGCACTCGTCGGTTTCTCCAAAGCCCACCATAGCGCTCAACCGCACATTGGCGCCCCGCTGCTCCTCGCCCGACTGCTGATCGATGAAGAAGCGGATAGTGCGCAGGTCGGCATAGCTGAAGAGCAGCACACAGTCCGCCCGCAGACCGTCGCGACCGGCGCGACCGATCTGCTGGTAGTAGCTTTCCAGATCCTTGGGCAGGTTGTAGTGGACGATGAAGCGCACGTCGGGCTTGTCGATGCCCATGCCAAAGGCCACGGTCGCCACCATCACCGAGACCTGATCCCGCACAAATTTGCGCTGATTTTCGGCCCGGGTGCGGCTGTCCAGCCCGGCGTGATAGGGGAGAACCGAGACGCCCCGGCGTTGCAGCACCGAGGCCAGGTTGTCCACCTCCTTGCGGGTGGAACAGTAGATGATCCCGGACTGCTCCTTGTGGTCCTCGATAAAGGAGAGCACCTGGCCTGGCCCATCCTGCCGGGGCTGCACGCCCAGGAAGAGGTTGGGGCGGTCAAAGCTGGCCAGGAAGGTGTCGGACTCGCCAAAGCCCAGGCTCTGTTTGATGTCGGCCTGGACCCGGGGTGTGGCCGTGGCGGTGACGGCGATGCAGACCGCGTCGGGCAGACGACGGCGCACGTCGATAATCTGGCGATACTCCGGGCGGAAGTCGTGGCCCCACTGGGAGATGCAGTGGGCCTCGTCGATGGTCAGACAGTCCACCCGGCAGGCGTCAAGCAGGCCAAGGGTGGCGGGCAGGAGCAGGGTCTCCGGGGCCACGTAGAGCAGTTTGATCTGGCCCTGGCGCACCTGGTCCACGATCATGTCGTATTCGTGATAGGCCAAGGTGCTGTTGAGATAGGCGGCGGCCACGTCCGAATCCCGCAGGGCCTCCACCTGATCCTGCATGAGGGAGATCAGGGGCGAGACCACCACAGTGAGGCCGGGGAAGAGCAGGCCGGGGATCTGATAGCAGAGGGACTTGCCGCTGCCCGTGGGCATGATGGCCAGGGTGTCCCGGCGACCCAACACATTCCCCATCACCTCGGCCTGGAGGGGGCGGAAGTGATCGTAGCCAAAGACCTGTTTGAGCAGGGTGCGGGCCGAGTCCAAAGAAGGCGGTAAAGAAGGGCCAAGTTTTGGGATTTCGGCCAAAAGGCTGGGTCGGGACGAGTCGGCGTCCAGATCGGCGGAGAGTGCCCCGCTCCAATCGTCGGCGAAGAGAGAATCGACCGCACCGGGCAGGATCCAGCCGGAAAGTTGGCCGTAACAGCGCTCCTCGTATTCCGGTGTTTCGTCGGATCTCCACCAATGGGCCAAAGAGACCCGCAGGAGCGTGCCCGCCGGGATCTCGGCAAGGGGGTCTTGGAATCCTACAAAGGTCAACGTGCGTCCGCCGTCCGCGCTGGGATAGCGATAATGAATGCGTTTTGGGCCCAGTTCCCGGCTCAGGGGCTGATCCGTCACCCAAAAAGTGGTGCTGTGGTCCGGCACGCCCGTGCGCGCGGCGACATAGAGCGCGCCTTTCCTGGTGGCCTGGAGCAACCCACCGAACAGAGCTTCCGTGCCGCCCCGTTGGGGGGGAAGATGGTGGTGGATGAAGGCGAAAAGGTCGTCGATGGGGGCCAGCCGCCGCTTGCTGAGGACCGTGAGATCTTCGGCGTGGGGCAGGGGACGGTCAGCGCAGGGCTGCCAGGTGATCTCCCACACATCGCCCACTTCGTAGTCCATGTTGGGGGCCGGGTCGGCGTCTCGGTTGGGATGGAGCAGGCGCACGCTGCGTCCGCCAAAGGTGAGGCCGCCGATACAGGCCCCACCGCCCTGGCGGGTCTTGGCGACGATCACGACTTTCATGGTTTGGGCATTGGCTTGGCGATTCATGGCAGAAGATGCTCCACAGTGGTCCCCGTGAGTGCGCTCAGACGCGCCGCCAACAGGGATCGATGACAGGCCGCCGGGTCCCGCTCCACACAGCAGAAGGCGACGATCTGGGCGTCCCCCAGTTCGGCCAGGAGGTCGGCGGGGTCAAGATTGGCCAGCGCTTGGGCGGTGTACCCCTGAATAAAGGGGGCGGAGAGGCCGACGCGCTGGCGTTTGGCCACCTTCTCGGCCTTGTCCACAACATGTTGGGCCGCCCGCACATCCGGGGAGGGGGCCAGATCTCGGCGGTGGAGATAGCGGATGCCTATTTCGGCAAGCCGTTGTTGCAAGCGTTGGCTGTTGGCGAAGGCGTACTCCCTCCCCCGCACGCCCCGCCGCCAGCGCACGTCGCAAAATGTATCCACGCCGGCCGCCTGCAGCCCACGGAAGAAGTCGTCCGCCCCCCAGCCGTAGACGCCGATGGTGACAAGTTTAGCGATCATCGCCCCACCTCTCCTCTTCGTCCTCTTCCTCGGCCGAAACAGCGTAGCGCTTGCGAGACTTTAGATCCAGGAATTCGTCCCCAAAGAGGCTGGGCTGGCCGCCGGTGATGCGGTCCATGACCTGGGCCTGGGTGATCAGTTCATCCGCTTCGTCGATGTGGATCACGTCCACGCCCTGGGCAATCAGCGCCGGGGCGATCAACTTGCTGCGGTGACAGCTCTCCGGCTTGCCCTCGCTGCACATGAGGACCACGGGCAGGCCCTGTTCCCAGGCCCGGCGCAGACGCTCGATGCCGGTGTGGAAGAAGGCCTTTTCCCGCACCAATTCGTAGACCACCTTGCCGTCCACATAGCAGGCCGGGTCGTCGGGCAAGCCGCCCAGGGTATCGCCCATAAAAACATAGCGGATGCCCTGCTGCTTGAGCGCGGCGTCCAGGGCATCCTTGGAAAATTCGGGCTTGAAGCGGGAATAGGGCCGGGTGCGCACGTCGATCAGGTAGGCGATGTCGTGGGCTTTGAGGGCGTCCACAAAGGCATCCAGGCTGCGGGCGCCGTATCCGATCAGGTAGATGGGCGAATGGGGCATGGTGGGTCAACTCCGGGAAATGGTTTTGTTGCAAATAGAGTGCCACACGCACAGACGGAGCGCAATCGGCAATATGGCGTAGATTTTGCGGCATGGCCGCCGACCTACTTTACCACAAAAGGGCGTGGGGTTCATCTTAGGCGCGCAGAAGCCGGGCTTTTGAGAAAAGCCCGGCTTCTGCGCGCCTAAGATTCGCTGTTGCCCAGATTATCCGCCTGGGTCAACCGATAGGCCAGGAGGATGGGGAGGGTGGTGAGGACGATGACGAAGACGGCCACCACGTTGGTGACCGGGCGATCCCGGGGGCGCACGAGCTGGCTGAAGATCCAGATGGGCAGGGTGGACTGCTGCCCGGCGGTGAAGGTGGTGACGATCACTTCGTCGAAGGAGAGGGCAAAGGCCAACATGCCCCCGGCCATGAGCGCGGTGGCGATCTGGGGCATGATCACATAGCGAAAGGTCTGAAAACCGTTGGCCCCCAGATCCATGCTGGCCTCGATCAACGATGAGGCCGTGCGCCGGAAGCGGGCCACCACGTTGTTGTAGACCACGACGATGCAAAAGGTGGCGTGGCCCAGGACGATGGTCCAAAAGGAGAAGGGGATCTCCGCCAGCCCCAGGGCGGAGCGCAGGGCGATGCCGGTGATGATGCCGGGCAGGGCGATGGGCAGGAGCAGCAGAAAGGCGATGGCGTCCCGGCCATAGAACTTGCTGCGCACCACGGCTGCCGCGGCCAGGGTCCCCAAGAGCAGGGCGAGGAGGGTGGAGACCAGGGCTACCCGCACAGAGAGCCACAAAGCGGCCCACAGATCCGCCCGACCCCAGGCCACGGCAAACCAGCGGCTGGTGAGGCCGGGCAGGGGGAAGGTATAGGTGGCCGCGTCCGTGGTGAAGGTATAGAGCAGGATCACGGCTACGGGAAAGTGGAGGAAGATCACCACCGCCCAGGCCGCCCAGGTCAAGAGCCGGGGGGCGCGGGCCTCCGAATGGGCGGTTTTTTTCTTGCCGAAACGGGCCAAGGGATTAAAGCGCATCGAAAGCCCCCATTCTGCGGGCGACCAGCAGATAGACCGCCATGATCAACATGGGCACGGTGGTCATGGCCGCGGCCAAGGGGATGTTGCCCGATGTGCCCTGGTGGACCAGCACGGCCTGGCCGATAAAATAGCTGGAGTTGCCCAGCACAGTGGGGATGATAAAGTCGCCCAGGGTCAATGAAAAAGTGAAGATCGACCCGGCCACCACGCCGGGGATGGCCAGGGGCAAGATCACATGGCGGAAGGTCTCGACGGGCCTGGCCCCCAGATCCCCGCTGGCGTCGAGGAGGGACTTGGGCACCCGCTCCAACGCGGTCTGGATGGGCAGGATCATGTAGGGCAGCCAGATATAGACGAAGACGATGAACATGCCCAGGGGCGAAATCGAGAGGGACGGCCCGCCGATCCCCGGCACGGAGAGCAGGGCGTTGAGCAGCCAGTCCAAGTGCAGAAAATGCACAAACCAGCTTAAAATGCCCTCCTTGGCCAGGATCAACTTCCACGAATAGACCCGCACCAAATAGCTTGACCACAGGGGCAGCATCACCGCCAAATAGAGACCGGCCTTGAGCCGGCCCTTGGCAAAGCGGGTGACGTAATAGGCCAGGGGGAAAGCCAGGAGCGCCGACGCCACGGTGACGGCAAAGGCCATCACCGCCGTGCGGCGCACAATGTCCAGATTGGCCGGGGTAAAGAGTTGGGCGTAGGTGGAGAGGGTCAACTTGCGCACCACCTGGCCTGTGTAGGCGTCCAAGCTGAAGAAGCCTTGGAGCAGCAGCGAGGCCAGGGACCCCAAATAGACCACCCCCAGCCAGAGCAGGGGCGGGGTCAGCAAAATGGCCAAGAGCAGGCCGGGGTGGTTGTAGAGCAAATTGGAGAGGCGTTGCCCCCGGCCAGGGCGGACCGGCGGGGCAGATTTGGCGGCGGGTTTGGCGGCGGTCATGGGATCATCCTCCTCCCGTGCCCAGTTTGATGGGGTGATTGTGGACCCGCTCCCACATCATGCGCACCTTTTCGCCCACGGCCACATGGGCGGAGGCGGCGGTGGTACCCAGATTTTGCTGGACCACGATCAGATCCACGCCCTGGGGCAGGGTGACGGCGTAGCGGGTGTACATGCCCAGATAGACCACCTCTTTGACTCTGCCGTCCAGGGTACACATGCCCAGATCCACGGATGTGTCCACCGGGGCGATGCGGATCTTCTCCGGGCGCACGGTGAAGGGGTTGGGGAGTCCCGTGGCGGCCATAGCCACAGTCTCGGTCAGGATGTTGGAGGTGCCCACAAAGCCCGCCACAAAGACCGTGCCGGGACTCTCGTAGACCTCCGCCGGGGTACCCACCTGTTCGATATGGCCCAGGTTGAAGACCGCCATGCGGTCGCTCATGGTCAGGGCCTCTTCCTGGTCGTGGGTGACATAGACAAAGGTGATCCCCACCTGCTGCTGGATGGCCTTGAGTTCGATCTGCATCTCTTGGCGCAGTTTCAGATCCAGCGCGCCCAGGGGTTCGTCCAAGAGCAGCACCCGGGGCCGGTTGATCAGCGCCCGGGCCAGGGCCACCCGCTGGCGTTGGCCGCCAGAAAGCTGGGCCGGTTTGCGTTTGCCCAGGCCGGGGAGACGCACCAGTTCCAACATCTCCTCGGCCTGGCGCTCTCGCTCGGCCTTGGCCACCTTGCGGATCATCAGGCCGTAGGCCACATTTTCGGCCACGGTCATGTGGGGGAAGAGGGCGTAATCCTGAAAGACCGTGTTCACATCCCGCTCGTAGGGGGGCAGGTTGGAGACATCCTTGCCGTGCAGGAAGATACTGCCCCCGGTGGGCCGGTCAAAACCGGCGATCATGCGCAGGCAGGTGGTCTTGCCGGAACCGGATGGCCCCAGCATGGTGAAGAACTCTCCGTCCCGGATCTCCAGATTGACCCGATCAACCGCCCGCACTTCGCCAAAATAGCGGCTGACATGGGTAAAACGAATGGCTATTTTGGGCATAACGAGTTCTCTTCCCAAAAAAAATGCTTAACCGCAGAGTGCGCAGAGGAACAAATAGAACACGGATCGAACCGATCGGACGGATCAAAAACGGATTTTCAAAAAAATCGGTGAAGATCCGTTGCATCCGTTCGATCCGTGTTCTATTTCTTGAGGCGTTGACGATTACGAACGGGTTTAGCGTCCGCCGATGACGGCGATGTAGGCCGTGGACCATTCGTAGTAGGGAATGCAGTCCATGTTGCCGTTGCCACAGTCGGCCACAGGGGTCTT
>CAZKEX010000293.1:0-6357 GCA_964551895.1 uncultured Caldilineaceae bacterium
CCGGTTGGAGCGGAAGACCACCCCCACGGGGCTGTGCGCATAGGCCGCCCGCAGCTCGTTCACCTTGGCGTCCACATCCACCCCCGCCGCCACAAAGAGCGCCACGCCGGAGATGGCTGTATCGTCCCAAAAGCGCCGATAGACCCCGTCGTCCATCGTCACCACGGACGAGGCGTCAAAGCCCAGCATCACCCCCACAATCGTGAAGGTGTGCGGCCCCCGGTCCGTGAGCAGGGTGAGGGCATCCCCGGTCTTCAGCTTCTGCTTGTTCCCCATGGGCTCGTTGATGATCACCCCGCCGTCCCGCAATGCCTGCCACGTCGCCTGCCAATCCCCAACTGAGTTGATGTAGCGCCGCTTCTCCTTGGCCAGATCGTTGGTCAGGGCGGTCAGGCGCAGGGGACCGTAGTCGTCGGTGAGGATCTCCACCTCTCGGCTGGTGGCCACCTGGCTGATGCCGGGGAAGGCGGCCATCTCCCCGGCCAGACCTGGGGGCAGGGACGCGGTCACCCGGCTGGCCACCAAGGCCGGGGGCGAAACGTAGATGTCCGCCCGCAGCACGTCCTGCAGCCAGTTGGTCACGGTCAGCCGAAAGCTGCCCACCATCACCCCCACGCCGATGATCACGCTGACCGCCACCATCAGCGCGGCCACGGCCACGGAGGTGCGGCTGAGGGAGCGCACCACGTCCCGGGGGGCCATGCGGGCCAACACCCCCAGCCGCCCATCGGCCAGCCGTTGCAGCCCGTTCATCATGATCAAAATGAAGAAAGGGGTGAGTAGGGCAATGCCTATCACAATCCCGAACAGGCCGGCAAAGGTCACGATGAGGCTCCACGACGGGATCAGCAACCCTGCCCCTAGCAGGATCAGGACCACCCCGGCTCCGCTCAACCACGGGATCAGACGACGCACCCGCTCCTCCATGTTGCTGCGTTGCAGCGCGCCGGCCGGGGGCACGTTTGTGGCCTCCCAGGCCGGGATCATGGCTGCCCCCACTGCCGCCACCAGGCCGATCACGCCCCCTTTCGCCAGGGTGAAGATCGGCACGCTGTTCTCTCGCACGGCCACCACAAAGAAGAGGTCGTTGACCGTCTGGGTGACGGCCCGCACGGCCCCCTGGCCCAAGACCACGCCCAGGCCAAGGCCCAACACCGTTCCCAGCAACCCCAGCAGGCCAGCTTCCAACAAGATCATGCCGAAGATCTCCCGCTGGGTCATGCCCAGGGCGCGCAGGCTGCCCAGCACAGGCCGCCGCTGCACCACGCTGAAGGTGACTGTGTTGTAGATCAGGAACATGCCCACCACCAGGGCCAGCAGACTCAGCGCGGTCAGGTTGAGGCGGAAGGCGGCGGTCATTTCCTCTACCGTCCCCGCCCTGGCCCCGGCGGATTCCAGCCGCGCCCCGGGCGGCAGGATGGCCCGAATCTGGGCCAGGACCGCCTCGCCGGCCGTCCCGCTGGGCACGATCAGGTCGATGCGGTCGATGCGCCCCACCCGGCCCAACAGCTCCTGGGCGGTGGAGATGTCGGCGATCAGCAGCCCGTCCAACGCCCGGCGGCTCAACTCGTCCGACGGGGCCAGCAGACCGACGAGGGTCACCGCCTCTGTGCGTCCGCCGATGACAATGGGGGTGGTGTCGCCCACGGAGAGGCCGTAGCGGGCGGCGACCTCGCTGCTCATCAAAACCGTGTTGGGCTGGGTCAGCAGCGCGGCCAGAAAGCCCTGGCTGAAGGTACTGCCGTTGTCCCCCCCAAGAGTATCTGTGCCCAAATAGCTGCGGAAGGGGGCCTCGGCAAAGGGATCGATGCCCAGCAGACGCACGGGCTGGCCGTCCAGATCCGGCGCGCTCACATAGTCCACCACCACGGGCGCGCTGAGCCGATAGCCCACCACCCGGCGCAGATCCGTGTAGACCGCCTCGTCCAGCCCCGTGGGCCCGCCCACGATCTCGTGGGTGGCCTTGCCCGCCACGGACTCGGTCCCCAGCTCAAAGGCCCGCCCCGCGGACGCGTTGGCCAGATCGATGGCCACAATCATGGCCACGCCGATGGCCACGCCGATCACAAAGAAAAAGCTCTGCCACGGGCGGCGGCGGGCATGGCGATCCGCTAGTTTGAAGAGGAGAGGGAGGGAGAGTTTCATTTGCACTTTGCCTTTTGCCTTGCTTGTTTAGCTGTTTGAAACGAGTTTACCATGTTCTATATACAACACCCGATCTGCCAACCGCGCAATCTCGGGCGCGTGGGTGGCCATGATTAGGGTCTTGCCCGCGTCACGGGTCAGTTCCAGCAGCAGGGAAAGCACGGAATCGCCTGTGGTTTCGTCCAGGTTGCCGGTCGGCTCGTCGGCCAGGATCAACAGGGGATCGTGGCTCAACGCGCGCGCGATGGCCACCCGCTGCTGCTCGCCGCCGCTCAGTTTGTCCGGGAAGGTGTTCAGGCGATCCCCAAGGCCGACCCGCTCTAACAGGGCCGAGGCGTGGGCGCGGCTCTTGCGGCCCCGGCCAGCCAGTTCCAAAGGCAGGGTGACATTTTCCAGCACGGTGAGGGTGGGGATCAGGTTGAAGAACTGGAAGACGATGCCGATATGTTCCCGGCGGAAGAGGGTGCGGTCGTGGTCGTTCATGGCCGTGATGTCGGCCTGGTGTCCGTTCTGGCGGATGCGCACGCTGCCGGCGCTGGGCTTGTCGATCCCGGAGATCAGGTTGAGCAACGTGCTTTTGCCGCTGCCCGACTTGCCGAAGAGGGCCACAAACTCCCCTTCGACAAAGTCCCAGTTGAGGGTCTCCAGCACGAGACGGTTGCGCCCGGCTTCGGTGTAGGTCTTGCTCAGGTTGTCCAGGGTGATGAGGGTGGGCTTGGGGTTGCTCATAGTTCGAACTCCGTGGGTGGTTTGGGAAAAACTGCACAATCTCGGTGTAGGATAGAGGGTTTTGGGTTGGGGTTCTGTCACCATGATGCCAATGCGGGGGTGGCCCATCTTCCAAAATAGAACACGGATCGGACGGATCGGACGGATCAAAACGGATTTTTTTTGCTTTGATCCGTTTTGATCCGTCCGATCCGCGTCATCCGTGGCCTATTTTGAAAGATGGGCCACCCTCATTTTGTTTGACATACGTAAGGTCTGATGTTACTCTACGGTTTACTGATTCCCCGATTCAAGCTGAATATCGTATTCTTCCTGCTTCCGCTTTCTGCGCCGACATCGCCGAGGAAGATCCCATGACCATTGCCCACAAAACCCACTGGAACCAACGTTATGCCCAGGAATTTCAGGGCTATCGCTCTGCCCGCTCTTGGCTGACGGAAAACATGGACATGGTCCAAATGCGCGCCCAATGGGTGCGCACCCAGGGCCGCATGCCCGAGGGGCTGGACCTGGCCTGTGGGCCAGGGCGCAACACCCTCTTTTTGGCCGAACATGGCTGGCAGATGACGGGGGTGGACATCAGCGAGGAGGCGGTTGACTTGGCCCAAGCCCGTGCCCGCCAGTGCGGATTGGACGGACAACTGGCGTATGTTGTGGCCGATCTGGACCAATGGCAGCCCCAGCCAGAGGCCTATGATCTGATCATCTGCTTCTTCTTTCTGGATCGAGCTTTGTGGCCGGCCATCCGTTCGGCGCTGCGCCCTGGCGGACTACTGATCATGGAGACCTTCAACAGCCACCGCCGGGACAAGTTCCCCTCGGATTTTTTGCTGAAACCGGAAGAGTTTTACACGGCCATCCGCAGTTGGGGCTGGGACATTGTGGCTTCCCGATCCGACGGCCCGGGGCTGCCCCGACCCACGGACGCCATTGTGGCGGTCAAGCCCACCCCGTTTGTCGCATAGGTCATCAGCGCTTCCTCTTTGGCCACCACTGCCAATACCCAACCCGTCCGTTTGCTCCACGGAAGAACGGTCAACACGAATTTTCCCAATTTTAACCTCAAAACAGAGAACACACTTGACAGGAGTTTCACCATGCGTGGGGATTTGGATCGGCTGATGGCAGAGCGAAAACTGGACGCCCTGATGGTCATGGGCAACAGCGGCGGCAACTCGGTGATGAACTACCTCACCGGCGGCGCGCATTTGGAGGGGGCGCTGATCGTCAAGCGTCGGGGCGCGCCGGTCACGTTGATCCACGGCGGCATGGAGCGGGACTCGGCGGCCGCCACGGGGCTGGCGCTGATCGACCGGGACAAGCGTTACAATCCCTATGAACTGTTGCGCAAACATGAGGGCAACCGGCTGGCCGCGTACGTGGATATGTACAGCCAGGTGATCCAAGACCAGGGGTTGACCGGGCGGCTGGGCATCTATGGCAAGATGGATGTGGGCGAGGGCTTCACCCTGCTCAACCAGCTTGCGGACCGGCTGGACGGGGTGGAGTTGGTGGGCGAATATGGCCAGTCGCTCTTCGAGTTGGCCCGATCCACCAAGGACGACACGGAGCTGGCCGAGTTGGCCGAGGCCGGGCGGCTGACCTGTCAGGTGGTGGGCGAGGTGCAGGCATTTATCCAGTCTCACCGGGTGCGGGATGAGGTTGTGATGCGGGCCGACGGCGAGCCCCTGACCATCGGCCATGTCAAGGCCTTCATCCGCCGTCAACTGCAAGCCGTGGGCATGAACGAGGACCACGGCACCATCTTCTCCCAGGGCCGGGATGCCGGGGTTCCCCACAACAGCGGCAACCTGGCCATGCCCCTGCGCCTGGGCCGCAGCATCATCTTCGACATCTTCCCCCAGTTGCCCAGCGGCTACTTCCACGACATGACCCGCACGTGGAGTTTGGGCTACGCCACGGATGAAGTTCAACAAGCCTGGGACCAGACCAAGCAGGTCTTTGACAAAGTCATGGGGTCATTGACTGTGGGGCAGTCGTGTCGTTCCTATCAAGAGATGACCTTGGATTTCTACGAGAGCTTGGGCCACAAGACCGTCCGTACCCATCCCGGCACCCACGAGGGCTACGTCCACGGCCTGGGCCACGGCATCGGGTTGGATGTCCACGAAGGGCCAAACTTCAGCCACGCCGCGGGGAACGACACGTTGGTCCAACCGGGGCACGTGGTCACCATCGAGCCGGGTCTCTATTATCCGGATCTGCCCGATGGCAAGGGGTTTGGGGTGCGGATTGAGGATGCGGTGGCGTTCAATGAGGCCGGGGAGTTGGTGTGGTTGACGGACTACCCGTACGATCTGGTTGTGCCGATGAAATAGGGGGTTGATCATGACGGGGCATAAACTCTATCGAGTCACGAACTTCGAGATTGTGGGCGACTATACGCTGCAAATCTGGTTCGATGACGGCACCACACAGACCATCGACTTTGAGCCGGTCTTGCATGGCCCCATCTTTGGACCCTTGCGAGATTTGGCGTTGTTCAAGCAAGTTACCCTGATCGACTATGCCGGCTGTTTGGAATGGCCCACGGGGGCTGACTTTGACCCTGAGACCCTGCGCAATTGGCCCGATTATCGGGAGGAGATCATTGCCCGTCGTCAACAGTTGGTTGCCGCGTAGGTTGCCGAACTATAAAGCAAAAGCGGAGGGGTGGAGACGAAATTTCGTCTCCACCCCTCCGCTTTTTTGTTGCACTAAATTCCTCTATCCCCTCGTCCGTTCAAATCCGATCACGTCGTCCAAAATCTGCGTCAAGTTCCGGGTGGGCGTCCAGCCGATGGCCGCGCCGATCTTGGCGATGTCGGGCACCCGGCGGCGCATGTCCTCGAAACCCGGGGCGTAGGCTTCGCTGTAGGGGATGTAGGCGATCTCCGACTGGCTGCCCGTGCGCTCCAGGACGGCCTGGGCCAGTTGGTTGATGCTGTTCTCCTGGTCCGAGCCGATGTTGTAGATCTGCCCGGCGGTCTGGGCCGGGATGTCCAGCAGGGCCAGCAGGGCCTGGACCACATCCGCCACGTGGCAGAAACAGCGGCTCTGCTCCCCGTCCCCAAAGACGGTGATGGGCTTGCCCTGCACGGCCTGGCGCACAAAGCGGGGCACCACCATGCCATAACGTCCCGACTGGCGGGGGCCGACCGTGTTGAAGAAGCGGGTCACGGTCACGGGCAGGTCGAACTCCCGGTGGGCGGCCAGACCCAAAAACTCGTCCAACAGCTTGCTGGCCGCGTAGCCCCAACGGCTGCGGGCGGATGAGCCCAGCAGCAGGTCGTCCTCCTCGTTAAAGGGGATGCTCACCCCCTTGCCATAGACCTCGCTGGTGCTGGCGATCAACGTGCGGCAGCGATAGCGGCGGGCGGCCTCCAACACGGCGTGGGTGCCCAGGACGTTGGTCTCGATGGTCTCCGTGGGCTTCTCCACCACCAACTGCACCCCCACGGCCGCGGCCAGATGCACAATGGC
>CAZKEX010000294.1:0-1656 GCA_964551895.1 uncultured Caldilineaceae bacterium
AGGCCTTGGCAAGGGGATGGAACGGAGAAAAAATAGAACACGGATTGGACGGATTGGACGGATCAAAACGGATCAAAAAAAAGATCCGTTTTGATCCGTCAAATCCGTTTGATCCGTGTTCTATTTTTGATCGATTCTCTCTGCCCCGGTGTAGAGCCGGAAGCTGTCCCGGCGGATGTAGCCGATGACGGTGATGTGCCAGGCCGCGGCCAGGGCCAGGGAGCGGCTGGTGGGGGAGGTGCGGGAGCCGATCACGGGCACGCCCATCTTGGCCGCTTTGCCCAGCATCTCGGCGCTGATGCGGCCCGTGGTGAGGATCGTACAGCCGGCCGGGTCGATGCCTTGCTGCATGGCCATGCCCCACAATTTGTCCAGGGTGTTGTGGCGGCCCACATCCTCCGCCATCAACAACAGCCCCGTCGCCGTACACAGGGCGGACGAATGTACCCCTCGGCTGATGGGATAGAGTACTTCCGCGGCCCGCAGATCGAAATAGCGGTCGATGATCTGTCTGGCATTGATGGCGGGGCCTGGGGGCAGGGGCGGACGTTGGGCCGTGAGGTCATCAAAGGTGATGCCGCCGCTGCACCCAGAGGTGCGGATGGCCCGATCGGGCAGGCTGATCTCGTGGGTCAGCCACACATCCACGCAGGTGCCGCCGTGGATCAGCTCGATCACCCCCACATCTTCCGACCCGGCGATGAGGCCCTCGGCGCGCAGAAAGCCCAGGGCCAGGGCCTCCAAATTCAAGGGCGTACACATGAACGCGGTCAGCTCTTGGCCGTTGACGTGCAAACAGACCGTCGCCTCTTCGATCACCTGGGCGGCCACGGTCTGCCAGCTTTCGCCCTGCTTCAATTGATAGACGGTGGGTCGGATACCTGAAATCATGGGGATGATTGTAACAGATGTACCGGTGAAGGGGTGAACGGGCGAAGGGGTGAAGGGGTGGGGCGAGGGGTGAATCCAAAATCAAAATCAAGAATCCAAAATCCCATGTTCTCGGGCGCGGGCGACGGCTTCCAGGCGGCTGTGGACGCCTAGTTTGTGGAGGATGCGCTGCACATGGTTGCGCACGGTGGAGCTGCCGATCATGAGTTGGGTGGCGATGGCTGCGGTGTCCGCGCCTTCGGCCAAGAGGACCAGCACATCGTTTTCCCGAGGGGTGAGGGCGGAGATGGGGAGATCGTATTCGTGCTGGGGGGTGGGGCTAGGCGGCTTGAGGCTGATATGCCGGGCCAGGGTCGCCACCTCGGTGGCGAAGGACTCGGCCTGCTTTTTGGCTTCCATGTCTCGCAGCAGGTGGATCACCGCGGGGGCGGGCGCGCCCTGGCCATCGGCCACGGTGATGGCGATCACCCCGGCGTTGACCCAGCGGGAGCGTCCGTGGGCCGTGCGTACCTGCACATCAAAACTGGGCACCAGTTCGCCCCGGCGACTGGCCGAAAAGGGCTTACAGCCCCGGCGACAGATCACACACCCCCCATCCGCCCGTCCGCCGATGATCTGGTGGCAGGGCTGGCCCAATACGTCTTTGGCTGTAAAGCCCAACAGATCTTCGGCAACCTGATTCCACGCCACAATGCGCTGATGTTCGTCCACCACATACGCACCGTCCGCCGTGCTACGCATCAATTCCGCCAAAAACTCACTGTC
>CAZKEX010000294.1:1756-6355 GCA_964551895.1 uncultured Caldilineaceae bacterium
ACTCATTCACCCCTCCACCTTCCCCCCAGGCCGCAGATACCGAGTCGGCTCCTTGTGGGGCTTCACCTGCCAGGCCACCTCGTCTTTGATCACATTGCCGGAGACGTGGAGCAGGGTGTCGTTGTAATCTGGATCGATGCTCATGGAGGCCAGGCAGGGGAAGTGGTGATGCAGCATGCCCGCCTCGTACTCGGCCTCTTCCACCGAGACGCCGACCAGCCCGTTGGCTACGTGAAGCCCGCAGCCACAGGCCGCATCCCGCACCACGTTCACCCCTGCCACACACTTGGACTCGTCATCCACGATCACATCCAACACGGGCTTGCCAAAGTGACAGGCGAATTGGGCGACCAGGGGCACATCATATTCGACCATGTTGCGGTGGGCGTTGATGGTCTGCTCGGTCAGGGTACAGAAGGGCTTGGGGCAGACCAGGGGCACCCCCAACTCCATCAGCCAGCCGGCCAACTGACGCTGCAACCCCGGCGGCAGATATTGCACATTGTCGATGGGGGCCAGCACAGCCTTGGCCCCGGTCATCTGCACGATGTCGGGCAGAAACTCGGCCACCCCTGGGTGTTCGCCCAAAGAGAGGATCAGATCCGCCGCCGGCAGGGCCGCGGGCAAAAACTCCTCCGGGTAGTCGATCACCGGCGGCAACGCCCGGGGAGCGGTCCAACTCTCCACCGTCCAACCCACCGGCGCGTGGCGGCGGATGTTCAACGTGATGCGGTTGCCATATTCACCTTGGACCACCGTCAGGATGCGCATGAGAGTATCTCCATTATAGCAGGGGTTGTCAAGAGGGGAGAGTAAGGAGTGATGAGTAATGAGTAATGAGTGATGAGTGATGAGTAAGCGTTGTTCAGCCCGAATTAAGGTCAGGCAACGCCTACTCATTACTCATCACTCATTTCTCTTCCCTCCCTATCGCGTTCGCAATCTCCCCCACCCGCGCCACCAGCTCCGGCGCGGCGTCGTAGACGGGGACGCCGTCCCGGTCGGCGATGGTGACCCGGTCGTCCACGGGCAGGTAGCCGATCAGGGGGATCTGGGGCGCGCCTTCTTTGATAAAGGCCAGATCCGTCTCGTCCTGGATCTTGTTGCCCACCAGATAGTAGCGGGGCACGCCGATGTCCAGGGCCAGTTTGTGGATGTTGAGGGCCGTGTTCATGCTGCGCCGGTTGGGCTCCACCACGATCAGGAAGGCGTCCACGGCCCCGGCAGTGCCCCGGCCCAGGTGCTCGATCCCCGCCTCCATGTCCATGATCACCACTTCGTCCCGGGCCACCAGCAGATGGGTGACCAGGTTGCGCAACAGCGCGCTCTCCGGGCAGATGCAGCCGCTGCCCCCCATTTTGATGGTGCCCAGTTGCAGCAGTTTGATGCCCCGATATTCGGCGCTGAGGCGGTCCGGGATGTCGTCCACCCGTGGGTTGAGGCGGAAATAGGCCCCCACCGTCCCCGGCTTGGCCCCGGTGCGCTCCAGGATCAGATCCTCCATCTGGGCGATGGGCACGATCTGGGCGGTCAGGTCAGGGGGAAAGCCCAGGGCATAGGCCAAGCTGGCCGCCGGGTCGGCGTCGATGGCCAGGACCGTGCGCGCTTCCTGGGCGTAGACATGGGCGAGGAGGGCGGCCAGGGTGGTCTTCCCTACGCCCCCTTTGCCGGTGATTGCGATTTTGGGCATGTGTGGCTCCGTGGTGCGTGGTGTGTGTTTTTGAGATTAGGCGATTGGGAGATTAGGCGATTACCCCGCACCAATCGCCTAGTCTCCCAATCGCCTAATCTCCCAATCTCAAGCAAAAGCCATCCGTTCTTTCATCAACCCCGACTCTTCCATCAACCGGGGCACGATCTCCTCCCAGTGGACGGCCATGACGTGCATACCGGCGATGCCAGGGGTGGCTTTGAAGTATTCGATCATCTCCAGGGCGATGGTCACGCCGGTCTCTTGCTGGGCGGTGGGATCGTCCCCGGCCGCGTCCATGCGGGCGATGATCTCGGCGGGCACGACCACGCCGGGCACGTCGTCGGCCATGAAGTGGGCGGCCTTTGCGCTCTTCAACGGGATGATGCCGGGCAGAATATAGACCTTGTCCAGCAAATTGCGTTTGTCCAGGGCCTCCAACCACTCGGTAAAGCGGCCATAGTCAAAGATGGGCTGGGTCTGGATAAACTGTGCCCCGGCGTTGACCTTCTTCTCGGCCCGGATGGCCTCGTATTTGGGCGGCGCGCCGCAGGGTGAGGCCGCCGTGCCCAGAAACCACTCGGGCCGCTGCTTGATGTTGCGCCCATCCAGATAGCGGCCCTCGTCCCGCATACGCCGCAGCACCCACAGGATCTGCACCGCGTCCAGATCCGACTGATCCGGCTTGGCCATGGGCGAGGGGCCAAAGCGGTGGTGGTCCCCGCTGAGGCAGAGGATGTTGCGGATGCCCAGCCCGGCCGCGCCCATGGCATCGGCCTCGATGGCGACCCGGGTGCGGTCCCGGCCCTGGAGCTGCATCACCGGCTCCAAGCCCAGATCCAAACAGACCTTGCTGGAGGCCATGCTGTTCATACGGGGGGAAGCCGAGGCATTGTCGGTGAAGTTGGCCGCGGCCACATAGCCTTTGAGACAGGCCACCTTTCTGTCCAAAATCTTGGTGGAGGCCCCCAGGGGCGGCGCGATCTCGCCGGTGACGGTGAACTGTCCCGTGCGCAGGGCGGTTTCCAGCCCAGAGATCGGCTCCGTGTAGGCGGGGGGGTGGTATTCGGCGTCCCCCTGCCACCAATCCGGCTGGCGCAGGTTGTAGAAAAATTGCGCCGTCTCCTGCTTGAACTTCTCTGGATCTGTGATCAACTCTATAGGTCTCGGACCGTTGTCCCAATCTCGCCACTTTTGGAGCATGTCGATCCAGGTTTCGTGGCCCACCCGGTTGCCGTCAAGGGGGGCGTTGATCTCCAACAGCTTGTCGGTCATGCCCAGGCGCCCGGCTCGCTCGTAGATCGTAAACCATGTGCAGGGCTTGGACGGGTCCACGCAGCAGGCTTCTGGGGTGGCCCCGCCACACAGCCCGTTGCGCAGCCCCATGGCGCAGGTCATGGGGCAGACAAAGGCGGTCTCCTGCAAAATGCAGTTGCCACACATGCGACAGCCAAAGAGCGCCCCCTTCACCGACCGCTCGAAGGCTGTGAAGACCCGGGTCGGCCACGCATCCCGGCGCACGGGATAAAAGGGCGCTTGATACCGGCGAGGTGAGAAGATGGGCATGGGTGTTCTCCTTTTTATGAGTTGCGAGGGGCGAATTGCGAGTTGCGAGTTGCAGGAGACGAGAAACGGGTTGCGGCCATTAGCCCTATCTCGCAATTCGCCCCTCGCAACTCCTACGCGTAAACCGGTTGCTTGCCCACAATCAGTTCCTTCTCCAACAGATAGTCAAAGGCGCTGAGGGCGGCTTTGGCCCCTTCGCCCACGGCGATCAGGAC
Organism: uncultured Caldilineaceae bacterium; assembly: GCA_964551895.1. Taxonomy (GTDB): domain Bacteria; phylum Chloroflexota; class Anaerolineae; order Caldilineales; family Caldilineaceae; genus JAGNDO01. The sequence goes on from CAZKEX010000294.1 coordinate 5,228, forward strand.
CTGTTCGCCGTAGGTGTTGGTCACATCTCCGGCGGCGAAGATGCCCGGCTGGGAGGTGTGGTTGCGGGCATCCACCACAATCCGGCCCTTGTCATCCAGATCCACCCACTCGGCAAAGGGGCCGGTGTTGGGGATCAGATCCTGCTCTACAAAGATGCCGTCTACCTCCAAGACCACCGGCCGCCCAGTCTGAGTTATGACCAAACTGCGGGCGAATTGGTCGCCCAGCACCTCCACCACCAGGTAGTTCTCCAGGATGGTGACATTGGGGGCCTGACGAAGTTGTCGCCCCAAGGGGCTGGCCAGATGTTCGCTGCTGCGGGCGACAAGATGGACGTGGCTGGCATGGGTGGCCAACTCCGCCGCACTGCGCAGGGCCAGGGGACCATCCCCCACCACGGCCACCTCCCGGTCGATAAAGACCGGCGCATAGCTGGTGGCCGAATAGCACAGCCCCCGCATCATGAACTCCTTCTCGCCGGGCACATCCAACAACTGTCCCCGGCTGCCTGTGGCCACGATGATGGACCGAGTCTCGTAGGTCTTGTCATGGTCTGCCCGCACCACGAAGTGGTCTTCCATGGGGGCCACACCCACCACTTTGTTGAAGATTCGGGCAAAATCCAGATATTCAATTTGGCTGACAAAGCGGTTGACCACCTCTTCCCCGGTGATGATCTGGTGACGCTGCACAAAGGGCAATTGCAGACGATAGTTCGTCTTGCCCCCCAGATCCTTGGTGATCATCAACACGTCCAACCGCTTGCGGATGCAATAGATGGTGGCGGCCAGTCCAGCCGGTCCACCGCCGACAACGATTACGTCGTACATGGTTGGCCTCCTTGATTTGGGATTTTGGATTGAGGATTTTAGATTGGCGGGTCAACGAGTAACGCCTGGTTCCTCCGGCGACCCAATCCAAAATCAAAAATCCCCAATCCAAAATCGCTACTCCGTCACCTCGATAAACCCTTCATCCATCATGTTCTGGGTCATGGCCCGGGCGTGGCGGATGATGGACGAGGCCCGCTCGTACTCGGCCTCGGCGGTGGTCTCCAGTTGGGCCAGCCCTTCCTTTTGGGCCTGCATGGCCACGGCCACGGCTTCCCTGGGGAAGACTTCCCAATC
>CAZKEX010000295.1:0-6309 GCA_964551895.1 uncultured Caldilineaceae bacterium
CCACGACACAAATTCGGAGACAATGTCTTGAATCCCCAAACCCACGATGAACAATTTACCGAAACCACCGTCACCTATTCCATCGACATCGACGGTCAATTCATCCTGATCGAAAATGTGCCCGCCCGCGTCTCGGTGGAAACGGGCGAGGAGGTCTTTTCCCCATCCGTTGTAGAACGATTGCAACGCGTGGCGTGGGGAGAACAGAAGCCAACCCGCATGATCCAAACCCCAGTATTTGAGTATGCCACATGACCCAACCCACCTGCATCGGCACGGTCAAAGGACCAGGCGAGACCCCGAATGAGTTTACCCTGATCGCGCCGGACCCGGCGCGGCGGGTGAAGCATGGGGAATTTCTGTACTACACCGCCCACGTGGACGGCGCGCCCCGGCGCATCCTGGGCCGGGTGACCGGGCGGGTGTCGGTGAAGCTCTTCCCAGACAGCTTTATGGCGGACCCGGCGGTCTCCCCCGGCCAGATTGCAGCGCTGTTGGGCTATGACAGCGATGCCAGCGAGCTGTTTGAGATCGCCGTGACCGTGCTGGGCTATTTCAGCGCCACCCTGGGCGACTTCATCAACCCCCGGGTGCCGCCCCAGAACGGGGAGCCGGTCTATATCGCCGACGACGCCATGCTGGGCCAGGTGTTGAGCAAACGCAAGCAGGGGGAGATCGGCAGCGCCTGGCTGGGCAGCCTGCTCAGTCGGGAGCCGGACGCGGTGCCCGTGGCCCTGGATGTCAAGGGCTTCACCAGCACCCATCTGGCCATCATCGCCAGCACGGGCAGCGGCAAGAGCTATCTGGCCGGTGTGCTGTTGGAAGAGATGATGATGCCCCACAACCGGGCCGCCGTGCTGATCGTGGACCCCCACGGCGAATACAGCACCCTGCAAGATATGCAAAACGACACCCGTTTTCGGAAAGGCAACTACGCCCCCACCGTGCGCATCTTCACCCCGGACATGGTGAAGGTCAGCTTTGACAGCCTGACCCTGGCCGATCTGCGCTATCTGCTCCCCAACCTCTCCGAAAAGATGCACTATCAGTTGGGCCGGGCCTATAGCTTTGCCGGGCGCAGCGCCAAGGGCGGCCACTACACCCTGGATCATCTCATGTACGCCGTGCGCCAGGTGGCCGACGGTAAGAAGGACGAAGAGGAGTTCAGCGAGGACGACCCCACCACAGGCGGGCTGATCTGGCGGCTGAATGCGCTGAAAAACAGCCGCATCTTCAACGATTTCGAGAACATGGGCCTGGGCGAACTCTTCCGGCCCGGCCAGTGTACCGTCCTCCAACTCAACGAGGTGGACCAGCGGGAGCAGCAGGTGATCGCCGCCACCCTCCTGCGCCGGGCCTATCAGGCCCGTATCAACACGGAAAAACACAAGAGCAGCCGGGGGGACGACGACTATCTGCCCTTCCCGGTCTTCTGCCTGATCGAGGAGGCCCACAACTACGCCCCGGCCAACGGGGACGCGGTGACCACGGAGATTCTCAAAACCGTGTTGAGCGAGGGGCGCAAGTTTGGCGTCAGCGTAGGCCTGATCAGCCAGCGGCCGGGCAAGCTGGACAGCGATGTCCTCAGCCAGTGCATGACCCAGTGCATCATGCGCATCACCAACCCCATCGACCAGAACCGCATCGCCGAGTCCGTGGAAAGCGTGGGCCGAGACCTGATCCGGGAGTTGCCCAGCCTCTCCAAGGGCCAGGTGATCGTGAGCGGGGCCAGCGTCAACACCCCGGTGATGCTGCGGGTGCGCACCCGCTTCACCCGGCACGGCGGCCAGGACATCGACGCCCCCCAACTGTGGCAGGCCTACTTCGAGAGCGGCCAGGATCAGGCCGAGAGCCGGGAGAGCGCCATGCCGGTGGGGGGCGACAGCGTCACCGAAGACGACGATGGGATGCTTTGGGCATGATTCCCTTCACCGACCCTCTCTTTTATCAGCGCCAAAACGCCTGGACCGGTGTCTATGCCCGGCCCATCACCGACTTTGACCGGGAGCGGGTGCCCCGGCTGGCCGAGTTGGCCGGCCCTGGCCCCTGGCGCATTTTGGAACTGGGCGCCGGCGGCGGGCAGACCGCGGCGGCATTGGCCGAAGCGGGCCACACGGTCACTGCCCTGGAACTGCTGCCGGAACTGGTAGACCATGCCCGCTCCCTGGCCGTGGGGGAGATGACCGTGGTCCAGGCCGACTTCTACACGGCGGATCTGCCCGGCCCCTTCGATGTGGTCTGCTATTGGGACAGCTTTGGTCTGGGAGACGACGAGGAGCAGCGTCGGTTGTTGCGCCGGGTGGCCGGATGGCTGGCGGCGGATGGCTGTGCCCTGTTGGATGTGGCCACCCCGTGGCACGGGGCCAAGGCGGCCGGCCACGGCTGGCAGGCCGGGAACGCCTTCCGGCGCTATGGGTTTGACGGGGACGGCAGCCGCCTGACCGACACCTGGATGCCCCTGGACGCCGACGGAAACCCGGACGAAGCCCAGGCGGTGACCCAGTCCCTGCGCTGTTACACCCCGGCGGATCTGCGCCTATTGCTGGCGGGCACCGGCCTCGCCCTCACCGCCGTCCGCCCTGGGGGCATGATGGACTACGAGGCCATGACCTATCACCCCACCGCGCCCCTTGCCCAGGCCATGAGCTACACCGCCCGTCTTTCGTTGACCCCGTGATCCGTGCCCCTCGTCTCCACGCCTGCCAATTTTGAAGCAACACCCCCTTTGTGTTAAAAATACAGCGTTGTTTTCGACTATCCGTCAGCCAGGAAAAATAGAACACAGATTGAACGGATATAACGGATTCTCACTGATTTTAAAAAAATCCGTTTTTGATCCGTCGCATCCGTTCAATCTGTGTTCTATTTTTGATTGGCCTTGTTCATCGATTGAGGAGCGTTTTGGCGTGGATGACTTGATTTCCCCGATCCCTTTCCCCAAGCTGCGGGCGTTGGATGTGCAGCCCTGCGAACACGAGGGCCAGCCCTACTATTTGCTCCAAGATCCCCTGGAATTGAACGGCGGATCCATGCTGGTTCCCCAGGGCATGGGGCCGATCCTGGCTTTGTGCGACGGCTCCCAGGCGGACGCGAGGGCCATCAATGCGGCCTTGGTGCGCCGTTATGGCTATGGCGTGGGCGCGGAGGCCATCGAGGGTCTGCTGGCCGCCCTGGATCACTCCTTTCTGCTGGAGAATCGTCGCTTCCGCCAGGCCGCGGCGGCCCAGATGACCGCGTGGCAGCAGGCCCCTTTCCGCAAGCCCACCCTGGCCGGCCTCTCCTACCCCGCAGACCCGGATGAGTTGAGGGCATTGCTGGATGGCTACCTGGCTCAGGTTCCCGAAAATTCCAAATGGGCCACAGATTTAACGGATCGGACGGATCAAAACGGATCAAGACAAGAAAAAATCCGTCAAAATCCGTCCGATCCGTCCGATCCGTGGCCTATTTTTGATATCGAAAGCGGACGGGGCCTCTTTAGCCCGCATATCGACTATCCACGGGGCGGGGCGGTCTATGCCACGGCATGGAAGGCGGCGGCGGATCTGGTGCAGGCGGCGGAGTTGGTGGTGATCTTCGCCACGGACCACTACGGCAGCGACCGCTTCACCCTGACCCGGCAGCGCTACGCTACCCCCTTTGGCGTCCTGCCCACGGACGGGGAGAGCGTGGATCGGCTGGCCACGGCCATCGGCCCGGATGCCGCCTTTGCCGGGGAGATACGCCACAGCCGGGAGCATTCGGTGGAGTTGGTGGCGGTCTGGCTGCACCACATGCGGGGCGGACGGTCTGTGCCCATCGTCCCCATCCTCACCGGCGGGCTGCATGACTTTTTCCACGGAGACCGGGCGCCCAGCCAAGATCCCATCATCCACCGAGCGCTGGAGACCCTGGCCCAAATTGGCCGGGAGCGCCGGGTGTTGGTGGTGGCTTCGGGGGACATGGCCCATGTGGGGCCGGCGTTCCATGGGCCACCTTTGACCCCAAGCCGAGAAGATCTGCTTCGGGCAGGGGATGAGGAGCTGTTACGGTTTCTCCGAGCTGGAAAGGCGACGGACTTTTTCCAAACCATCGCCAAGGTGGAGGACCGCAACAACGTCTGCGGCGTCACCCCCTTTTATCTCGCCCTGTCGTTGATGGAACGCATCCGCCAGCGCCCTGTGCAGGGCTGGGTCACCGGCTATGGCCGCTGTCCCGCGGACGACCGCAACACCTCTGCCGTGACTGTGTGCGGCATTGTCTATTAGAATCTGAGGATCTATGGTTGAACTGACTGGAAGCAACTATTTGGTGGCGATTGGCGATTTTCGCCGGGCTCGGCAGCAGGCGGCGTTGGAATCGATCATGGCTCGCCTGCGGGGGCAATCGGCGAACCTGCTCTCGTATGACGAGGTGCGACGCAGTCTGGGCGGAGTGGAGGGCACGTCCCACAAGTTGGAGGATATTCCCCTGGACGCCATCGTGGGCAGTGTGGGCCGCTATACGGATTTTACCCGTAGCTTTTTGCCCAAGAAGAGCAGCGGCGAAGAACGCTGGGCCAGGGTGAAGATCGCCGTGGAGGATATGGTGGGGGTGCCGCCCATCGAGGTCTACGCCATCGACGGCAACTATTTTGTCCGGGACGGCAACCACCGAGTCTCCGTGGCGCGCCAGGTGGGGGCCAAGACCATCCAGGCCTGGGTGACGCCGGTCTATGGCAAGGTGCCTCTGGGCGCCGATACCCAGGCGGACGAGTTGGGCCTGATGGCCGAGTATGCGGATTTTGCGACCAAAACCCGGATCAACACCCTGCGCCCGGACGCGGATCTGACCGTCACCGCATCGGGACGGTACAACGATCTGCTGGAGCATATCCAGGTTCACCGCCATTATATGGGCATCGAGCAGGAGCGGGAGATCCCCTATTCCGAGGCGGTCACTGACTGGTACGACAAGGTGTACCTGCCGGTCATCGCCATCATCCAGGAGTGGGGACTGTTGCGAGATTTCCCCGACCGCACGGAGACCGACCTCTATCTGTGGATCGGTCGTCACCAGGCCGAGCTGGGCGACAGTTTGGGCTGGGAGATCGGCCCGGCCACAGCGGTGCAAGATCTGGCCGAGCAGCACAGTACCAAGCCCATGAGAATGATGGCCCGCATGACCGGGCGGCTGTTGGAGGCGGTGCAGCTTGACGAGTTGGAGGCCGGGCCGCCGCCGGGCCAATGGCGGCGGGATCGGCACATTGACACCACCCGGGACCGCCTCTTTTTGGACGTGATGGTGGGGGTGACGGGCACGGATCGGGGCTGGAACGCGGTGGAGCAGGGCATTGTGCTGGCCCGCCGGGAACGGGTGCGCTTGCAGGGGCTGCATGTGGTGTCCACCGAGGCGGAGATGGCCAGTCCAGAGGCCCAGGCCGTGCAGAATCGCTTCAACCAGCGCTGCCAGGAGGCCAACGTCAGCGGCCAACTGGCCCTGGACTTCGGCTCCGTGGCCCGGGTGATCAGCGACCGTTCCCGGCTGACGGATCTGGTGATCATCAGCCTCAACTATCCGCCAGGGACCCAGCCCTTGGGGCGGATCACGTCGGGCTTCCGCACGTTGGTGCGCCGCTGCCCCCGGCCCATTCTGGCCGTGCCGGGGGAGGTTTCGCCCCTCATGCGCCCCTTGTTGGCCTTTGACGGCAGCCCCAAATCCATGGAAGCCCTCTATCTGGCCGCCTACGCCGCCGGAAAATGGGAGATGCCCTTGGTCGTCGTCACCTCCCAAGAAGCCGGGGCGACCGACCCGGCGGTGTTGGCCCAGGCCCAAACCTATTTGGACGAACATAAGATCGCCGCCACCTTTATCCAAAAGCAGGGGGCTGCGTCCGCCGCCATCCTGGACACCGCCGAGGCCGAGGGCTGCGACTTCATCCTCATGGGCGGCTACGGTCTCAACCCAGTGATGGAAGTGATCCTGGGCAGCACCGTTGACAAGGTGCTGCGGGAGAGCGCGGTGCCGATCTTGATTTGTCGGTGATTGGGGATTGGGGATTGGGGATTGGGGATTGGGGATTGGGATTTTGAATCGGTTGAGTAGACCGGGGCAGTTTCCGGTTGAAGGATTGAATACGACCCCAACTGTTCCTGGGCAAGGCAAGCGGCAAAACGATTCGGTTTTGCCTGGCTATAATCGAAGTCGTAGTGGGCTTTTAGTTCATTAACTTCAGCATTCTCTGGTTTATCTTCTTGCATATTCATAGGCTCTCTGTTCACCCACATCTGCTTTGCGAGCGCTAATAATACGAATCACATCTTCCCGTTCCGTGAACGATACGATCAACAA
>CAZKEX010000296.1:0-6302 GCA_964551895.1 uncultured Caldilineaceae bacterium
ATCGACGTGGATGGGGAGTTGTTTTATGAGAACGGTGTGTTTGTGGTTTGAGATTGAGAGAGTAGGAGATTGAGAGATTGGGAGATTGGTGACAATCTCCCAATCTCTCAATTACCCAATCCAAAATCCAAAATCAACAATCTAAAATCCATGTCCCTCTACGACCACCCCGAACTCTACGCCGCCCTCTTTGCCCCGGACCCGGAGATGTGGGACGGGGTGCGGGGGTGGTTGGGGCGCTATTTGGATCGGCCGCCCCGCAGCCTCTTGGACCCGGCGTGCGGGCCGGGGAATTGGCTGTTGCCCTTTGCCCAGCGGGGATGGCGGGTGGGGGGCAATGACCGCAACCCGGCCATGTGCCGCTATGCCCGGCAGATTTTGGCTCCCTTTGATGCCCAGATCAGCCAGGGGGACATGCGAGAACTGGCCTTCACTGCCTCGCCGACCTTCCTCCCCTTTGACGCCGCCATCAATCTGGACGCGTCTGTGGGCCACCTGCCCACGGACGCCGACGTGGTCCGCCATCTGCGCTCGGTCCACGCCCACCTGCGTCCCGGGGGGATCTACCTCCTGGGCATCACCGTGCTGGATCTGCCCCGCCGCCAAGACAAAGCAGAGGCGCTTTTCGAGAGCGAACCGATGGCGGTTGGCGGGGGGACGGTCACGGTGAAATACACCAGCCTGTGGCGAGACCCTGCCCTGCGCCGGGAGCGCATCGCCCTGGAGATGCACAGCAGGGGCGTGGCCCATGCCCCGCCCCTGCTGCGTGAAGAATATGATCTGCTCACCTTCGCCCCTGCCGACCTGCGCCGCTGTCTGGCCCAGGCCGGCGGGTGGACCCTCCTCGCCGCCCACGACATGACAGAAGACGGCTTCCCAGACCACGGTTTTCACCCCGGCTGTCGGGGGGTGACGGCAGTGTTAGTGACAAGGTGACAGGGTGAGGGGGTGACAAGGTGAGGGGGTGACAAGGTGACAGGGTGACAGGGTGACAAGGTGACAAGGTTTCTTCACCCCTTCACCTTGTCACCCCCTCACCCTGTCACCCCCTCACCCTGTCACCCCCTCACCCTGTCACCCCTTCACCCTGTCACCCTGTCACCTTGTCACCCCAGGCAAGAAGATCCGGTGGCCCACGTACACGTTGACTGTGGCCGATCCGGTGATGCCGAACTTGTCGTTGACGGTCAGGGTGATGACATGCGGGCCGGGGAGCAGGGTGTTGAGGGCCACGGACGGGCCGACGCCCAGGCTGCCCTGGCGGTCATCCACCCAGTGCATCACCTCGTCGGGCAGTCGCCCATCCTCCAGGTCCGACGCCGCGCCCAGCAACACAACCAGGCTGCCTTCAGAGACCACGGTGCCGTCCACCGGGTCCATGATCAGGGCCACGGGCGCTTTGTTGGGGATGGTGATGGGCCAGGGCGTCTCGGCCCAGGCCGTGTTGATGCCGTCTGTGGCCACCACCCGGAAGCGGGCATCCGTGGTCCCGGCCAGGGCGTCCACCTCTACGTCCAGGCTGGGGGTAGATAGCCCCGTGCGGATCAGGGTCCAGTCGGTCCCCCCATTCCCGCTATAGAAAACCGAGAAACTCAGGGCATCCCCGTCCTGATCCGCGCCGGTCCAGGTCAGACTTTGGGTGGCGCCGCTGGGCCAGGTGGTGGTGACCGTCGGGCTGGTGAAGGCGACTGTGGGCCCATGGGCGCTCAAAGCCCGCTGGTCCAGCGCCGTGGCTCCGTGCATCAGCACAACCTCGGTTGTGCCTGGTTCCCAAGGCACGATCAAGGCCACCCCGGCAGAGGCTGTGTCCTCGGGCGGGAAGGGGGGCTCGTCGGCTGCGCTGTGGGTGGGGGCGTCGCCGTGGGAATCACTGCGGGCATCACTGTGGCCGTCATACTCGCTTTCGAAGGTGATGGTGAAGGAATGGCTGGCCAGCACGGTGTTGCCATTGCGCAGCTCCACGGCATAGTCACCCTTGGGCAGGGCATAGGCCACGCCAGTCTCAACCCGATGCAGATCCCCCAACTTGCCGGGCATGGCCGGGTTATAGTCGGCGTGATCCGGGTTGAAGATGGTGGCGTTGACCACCAGGGACTCCGCGGCCCCTGTGGCCCGCATCACCCCGGTTAGCTCTGGGGCCTTCGGCTCCTGGGCGCCGGCCACCACCTGGGCCTGGGCAGAATAGGCCGAGATGGACGGGGCCAGCTGATTGAACATGGTACTCCAGGTGAAGGGGGAGACCCAGCCGTTTTTGCTGCCGGCGGCCGGGCAATAGCTCATCACATCGTGGGTGTCCGCCGGGTCATAGATGCGCCCGGTGATGGGGTTGAAGCCAAACTCCTGGATGCTGGACGAGCCATAGGGGAAGTTGGCGTTGTCATCGGCGGAACCGCAAGAATCCGCCGTGTTGGTGTGAAGGACGTCGTAATCGTGGATCAGCTCGTGGCCGAAGATCAGCGCGCCGCCGCCGGGGTTGTCCGTGTTGGTCCCCGGTCGATCCGTGCCGATGCCCACCACGCCCAACCCACCGGCGTGGGGATAGATCGGCATGTCCGCATGGCCGCCGCTGTAGCCGTCGTTGTCCACCCAGCCATAGACATGGTCCGCGCCCAGGAAGGTGGAGCCGAAGAGGAAGCTCAGGGCATTTTGCAGAATCCACGTGTTGTTGAGCCGTTGGATCAGGGCGTGTTGACCGGCCCCGGACCCCAGGGAGGTGGTCACGTCCAGATAGCCGCTGGCCACACTATAGTCGATGCCGTTGTTGCGGATGGGCAAGAGCTGCTCGAACCAGTCCGCCGCGCCGCCGTTGACCGCCCAGCCCCCGGCATATTCGCCGCCGCTATAGCCCGAGGGGTGATAACGGGTGCGCTGACCCACGATCTTCATCGTGTCCCGGCGCTGGAAGTTGAGACTGAAGGTGCCGCTGGCCGGGAAGCGATTGTTGCCCTCGTTACTCTCGGCGATGGTGTTGTTGGGGTCCACTTCGGCCCAGAACTGCACGTTCACGCTGTTGGTGAAGTTGACATTGAAGTAGACGTTGGCGTTATCGGTCCGTCCCTGATCCACTGTGGGCCAGGCCCGGCCCGACGCGTTGGCCGTATACTCCACCCCGTTGGCGATGATGTGCAGGCGCACAGGCACATTGGCCATGCTGGCGAACAGACCGCTATAGCGCAGATAGATGCGGGCCGTGGTGTCCTTCTTCGCCACCACGGGCAGGGAGTTGTTCCCACAGCCCGCCAGCCCCTTGGTGGTGTCAAAACATTGGATGCCCTGGGTGATCTCGATGCCGTGAATGGAGACATCCCCCTGGAAGATGGCCGGATCGAGAATCGCCTGGGGCGGCAGATAGGGGAACACCGCCAACAGAGGCGTGGGCGTGGCCGTCGGCCCCGGCGTGGGGGTGCGGGTGGGCACCGGTGTCCACGTGGGCTGGGGGGTGCGGGTGGGCGCAGGTGTCGAGGTGCGGGTGGGCGTTGGCGTCCACGTGGGCTGAGGGGTGTGGGTGGGGGCAAGTGTCGAGGTGGGCGTTGGCGTCCACGTGGGCTGGGGGGTGTGGGTGGGGGCAGGTGTCGAGGTGTGCGTCGGTGTGTTGGTCGACGTAGGCGTATTGGTTGCTGACGTGGTCGCGGGGGCGAAGTAGAGATCGTCTATGGACTCGCTCAGGCTGGTGTTGCCATAGTCAACGGTCACACGGCGGATGCGGCCCGCCGGGTCGTTGATGCCCAGGAAGGCGGTGTGGAGTTCCGGCGCCTGGTCTAAGATGCCTCGGCACACAATGTTGCCCGCCCCGTCATAGGCGATCATCGTTGCTGTGGGCCATATGGGTTCGCCGTTGCCTAAATACATGCCCACATGGGTCTTGGGACTGTCGAAATCTATAAGCATGGGCACGTTGTTGCTGGTGCTGGGGAAGACAGCGCTGTTGGAGGCCACATTGGGCGATGAGTGGGCCTTGGCCGGCTCGCCGCCATAGATGATAGCCTTGTTGGTGGCGCTGTCCTCGAAGCGCACGCCGTGGCTGGCGCGATAGCTGTCGGCGATGGTGGTGGCATTGGCCAGATTGTCAAAGTCGATCAAGGACGGGGCCGGGATCTGGGTGGGGCTTTGCAACACCTGGCAGTCGCCGTCGGGGACCGTATACTCAATGGTCAGGGCTGGTGGATTGTTGCTGTTCATGGCCCCAAACATGTGCAGGCCCAGGGTGCGGGCGTCCCCGTGCAGGACAAAGCCATAGTTCTTGCGCTCCCCTGTGGCCCAATCTTTGACCGCACCGGTCACATCGATCTTCTTCTCCCCGCTGGTCAGGTCAAGGGTCACCTGGGGATCGACAGCCTGCGCCGGTGGACGACTTGTCCAATCAACCTTGTTTTCGTTCCACGAGTCCACGGCCACGTCTGGCGACACGTTAAATTTCTCCGACCCAGAGGATTCTAGCTGGAAAAGAGCAAGCGTGGCAGAGGAGATCTGGGCGTCCGTGGGCAGCTTTTCCAGATCAAATTGGAGCAGGGTCCACCAGTCCGCATCCCCGTTCTGGCCCGCATATCGACCCAGGAAGAGGGTTGTATCAGAAGGATGAACCGCGGACGGATTGCCTTCATCCACATAGGTATCCTGGATTGGATTCAAAACCAGGGTTATTGCGGGGGCCTGGGGCGCTAATCGGGCAGGGGCCCCAAGGACCATCCCCGGCCCAACCCCCATCCCGATCATGGCCAACAGCGCCAGACCGATCAAAAGGTGACGTGCGTGCAACCTATTCATTTTCTTCTCCCTTTCAGAATAGAACCAGTCAATTATCGGTTTTTACGGTGTTTTTATAGCAAGAGGGGGTCTGTCATGGTGGACAAACTACGCGCCGGTGGACAGGCCGACACGCGTGATACTCAACAAAGGCCCAAACTGCTTTCCGACACTGCCGGTGAATGGGCAGGAGGATTGCCAGAGGGGTGACGGTACTGCGAGGGATCTTGGTGATGCAGGGAACGGGGCTTAATCATACTTAAATTTGGGAGATTGACAAATCGGTTTTGCTTGACATAGTGTGTGGGGCCATGGCCAAAATTCGGTCAAATCCGCATTCTATTTCTGACTCCACTGCAAAAAGGTCGAATTAGCCACAAAGAACACAAAGAACACAAAGAAAACAGGCTCATTGGGATCTTCCGTGGTCCGCGGGCTAGCGCAGGTTGAGTAGACCGGGGCAGTTTCCGGTCGTATCGCCTGTACTGAGTGCGAAGCGTATCGAAGTGAAACCGCAGCGGGTTGACCACGGACATTCCCAATGAGCCAGAACACAAAGCTTTTCCTCTGCGTTCTCTGCGAAACCTCTGTGCCCTCGGCGGTTAAATAGCTTTTTGCAGCAGAGTCATTTTTTAATCTCTCACCCATCCACGCCCATGCAAGGAGCAACCCATGTCCAGCACAGAAGAACGCGCCCGGCAGATCTTTGGCCAGCGGGCGGCCTTTTATACCACCAGCAAATGCCATTCGGACCCGGAGATCTTGGGCCGGGTGGTGGAGATGGCCCGACCTACCCCCGACGCCCATGCCCTGGACGTGGCCACGGGCACGGGACACACGGCCTTTGCCCTGGCCCCCCACGTGGCCGACGTGATCGCCACGGACATCACCCCGCAGATGCTGGCCGAGGGGGAGAAGCTCCAGGCCCAGCGGGGCATCCCCAACGTGGTCTTTCGCTTGGCCGACGTCCACGACCTGCCCTTCGCCGACGGGGAGTTCGACATCGTGGTCTGTCGCCGGGCCGCCCACCACTTTTCCCATATCCACAAAAGCATCGCCGAGATGGTGCGGGCGCTGAAACCCGGCGGACGGCTGGTGATCGATGACCGCAGCGTGGCCGAGGACGACTTTGTGGACGTGACCATGAACCGGCTGGACTGGCTCCACGACGAATCCCACGTGCGCCAATATCGCCCCAGCGAGTGGGCGCAGTTGCTCACCGACCACGGCCTGACCGTGGAGGTGGTGGAGCCGTACACCAAGCGCCGACCCCTCTCCGCGTTGACCGTCTCGGTCTCCGCGGCCAACGTGGCCGAGATTCACAGCATTGTGCATGGTTTATCCGCAGAGGAACGTCAAAAGATGAATGTCGAGGAAAAAGACGGGGAACTGTATCAGGATCACTGGTATGTGATGGTGGGCGCGGTGAAGGGATAATGCTCGTTCCCACGCTCCGCGTGGGAATGCTGGCGGACGCTCCTGCGTCGCTTGGGCGCAGAGCGCCCGTTGTTGCGCCCAAGCGGAGCGTGGGTGCGAGGAGTTGGTATGCGAAGACGCCC
>CAZKEX010000297.1:0-6263 GCA_964551895.1 uncultured Caldilineaceae bacterium
ATTCCTGTCAGATCTGAACCAATCCGTTGCACATAAAGGCAATTCATGATGGCGCTTGAATTTGAGCAAATCCAGAGCAACTACCCCGAAGGGCCGGACATGATGGCGGATGTGCATCGGCGGCGGCGGTGGGGGACCATCTGGCGCACGATCTTTATGGCCTCGACCCTGGTGGGGATCATCGCCCTCATGGCCCTGATTTTGAACATCGTGGACGGGGCCTTTGGCTATGTGGCGGTGCAAAATGTGGTCGATCCCATCACCCTGGCGGTGGACGGGGTGGGGGTGCAGGATCTCTCCAAGGAGCAGTTGATCGCCATTCTGGAGAGCCACGTCTCGGCCGGTCTCATGCGCCGCTTCGAGCGGGACGAGCCCTTTGCCGAGCGCAGCCGGGCCAATGTCTACGATCTGGTGGTGGAGCGGGTGATCGAACCCACGGTGGTGGATACGTGGTCGTTGAGCGACTCGATCTTCAACCGGGACGAAATCTTGGCCACGGTCGCCACCATCCCCGAGGGGGAGCTGGTCTTCCGCAGTTGGCTAAACATGAACTTCATCACCTCGGCCCAGGCTTCCGTGCCCGAGGACGCGGGGGTGCGCACGGCCATTCTTGGCTCGTTGTGGGTGATCCTGATCGTGATCTTGATCGCCATGCCCCTGGGCGTGGGCGCGGCGGTCTATCTGGAGGAATACGCCGGGGACAACCAGTTGAACCGGCTGATCGAGACCAACATCAACAACCTGGCGGGGGTGCCGTCGATCATTTACGGCATGTTGGGGCTGGCCATCTTTGTGCGCATCATGGAGCCCATCACCAGCGGGGCATTTTTGGGCGGCGTGGACCCCACCACAGCCAACGGGCGCACGGTCCTCTCGGCCGGCCTCACCCTGGCCCTGCTGATCCTGCCCCTGATCATCATCAACAGCCGGGAGGCCGTGCGGGCGGTGCCCAGTTCTTTGCGCCAGGCCAGCTATGGACTGGGGGCCACCAAGTGGCAGACCATCTGGCACCACGTTTTGCCCAGCGCCTTGCCCGGCATCCTGACCGGGACCATTCTTTCCATCTCCCGGGCCATCGGCGAGACCGCCCCCCTGGTCGTGATCGGGGCCTCTACCTTTATCGTGGTGGACCCGTCCGGCCCGTTCAGCAAGTTCACCACCCTGCCCATCCAGATCTACCAATGGACCTCCCGCCCCCAGGATGAGTTCCGCAATATCGCGGCCGCGGCCATCATCGTGCTGATGATCATGCTGCTCACCCTCAACGCGTCCGCGGTGATCTTGCGCAACCGCTTCAGCTCCAGGAGAGCCTAATCATGTTGAATCTGAAACCACCCACCCTGTCCCAGGCCCAGGATTCGGCAGAGGCCTCTGGCAAGGACGCCGAGAAATGCGCTGTGGAGCTGCGGGATGTGAACATCTATTACGGCGCGTTTCACGCCGTGGGGGATGTCAACCTGCGCCTGGCCGAGCGCAAGATCACGGCCATGATCGGGCCGTCCGGCTGTGGCAAGAGTACGGTCCTGCGCTCCATCAACCGCATGAACGACCTGATCCCCATCGCCCGTTTGGAGGGCCAGGTCCTGTTCAAGGGCGCGGACATCTATGCCAAAAATGTGGACCCGGTGGAGGTGCGTCGGCACATCGGCATGGTCTTCCAAAAGCCCAATCCCTTCCCCAAGAGCATCTATGAAAATGTGGCATGGGGGGCCAAGATCAACGGCTTCAAGGGGGATCTGGACGAATTGGTGGAGAACTCTCTGCGGGGCGCGGCCCTGTGGAACGAGGTGAAGGACAAGCTGCAACAGAGCGCCCTGGGCATCTCCGGCGGCCAGCAGCAACGGCTCTGCATCGCCCGCACCATCGCCGTCCAGCCCGACATCATCTTGATGGACGAGCCGGCTTCAGCCCTGGACCCCATCGCCACCCTGCGCATCGAAGACCTGATGCGGGAACTGGCCCAACGCTTCACCATCATCGTGGTCACCCACAACATGCAACAGGCCGCTCGCGTCTCCGATTACACCGCGTTCTTCACCGTCAATGAAGAACGCACGGGAATGATGGTAGAATACGGGGCAACCGACCAGATTTTCACCAACCCCAAAGACGAACGCACAGAAGGCTATATCACAGGGCGCTTTGGGTAGGCGGGGGATCGGGGACCAGGGATCGGGGATCGGGGATCGGGGATCGGGGACTGGGGATCAGGGACTGGGCTGGATGGGCCCCCGATCCCCAATCAACAAATCAACAAATCAACAAATCAACAAACCAACCAACAAACCAACCAACAAACCAACCAACCAACCAACCCCGGAGGCCACATGGCACCCAATATCCGCGAACGATTTGAACGAAAGCTGAACAATTTGCGGGATCGTATCCTGAATATGGGCAATTTGGTGGAACAGCAGATGACTTTGGCCCAGTCTGCCTTCGAGGGGCTGGACAAGGGGCTGGCCCACGAAGTCTATGTGCTGGACGAAAAGGTCAACGCCGCCCGCTTCGAGATCGAAGATCTCTGCCTGCAATTGATCGTGACCCAGCAGCCCATGGCCCGGGATCTGCGCCTGATCGTGGCTGCCATGAACATGGTGGTGGACCTGGAGCGCATGGGCGACCAGGCCAAGGGCATCGCCAAGGTCATCCCCCACATGCGGGAGTATTTGGACCTGCCCAAGCCCCCGGAATTGCGGGAGATGGCCATCATGGGCCGCAGCATGATCAACCAAGCCATGCAGGCCTATGCCACAGGGGATGTGGCGTTGGCCTCGTCCATCCCGCCCATGGATGACGACGTGGACAAGCTCTACGCCAAGGTCTTCACCCAGGTCATGTATATGATGACCGAGGTCAAAGACCCGGAAGAGGCCGAGGCCACCTACGAACTCCTCCGCGTGGCCCGGGAATTGGAACGCTACGCCGACCTGGCCACCAACGTGGCCGAACGGGTGATCTACATGGTCACCGGCCACATGATCGAGACCAACGTGGATCGGGAAGGCCCGTTGGGGTAGCCCTCTTCCATCTCGTTCCCACGCTCCGCGTGGGAATGAAAGTCGGACGCTCCGGCGTCCCGTGGCGCAGAGCGCCGAGGTCCATTCCCACGCGGAGCGTGGGAACGAGGGATGTCTTTTGAAGAAAGGAAAACTATGAGCAAAAAACGTGTACTCATTCTTTGCACGGGGAATTCGTGCCGCAGCCAGATGGCTGAGGCGTTGGTGAATTGCTACATGGGCGAGACCTGGACGGCGTATTCCGCCGGGACCGCGCCCACGGGCTATGTGCATCCCCTGGCCCTGCGGGCGTTGGACGCCCTGGGCATGGATCTGAGCAAGTTGCGATCCAAGGATGTGGAAGAGTTCCGCGGCCAGAGCTTCGATGCGGTGATCACCGTGTGCGATGACGCGGCGGAGAAGTGCCCGGTCTGGCTGGGCGGCAACGTGGCCCATATCGGTTTCCCCGACCCGGCCAAGTTTGTGGGCAGCGAGGCCGAGCAGTTCAACGAGTTTCGCCGGGTGCGGGACGCCATCCGCAACAAGGTCTTTGCCTATTTGCAGGCCCATGAAAAGAGACAACATGCTGTTAGCCATTGACGTCGGCAACACCAACGTCACCATCGGCCTCTATCAGGGTGACGAGCTGATCCAACATTGGCGGCTGGCCACGGCCCACGAGCGCATGCCCGATGAATACGGCTTGCAGATCATGGGGCTGCTGGCCCACGTGGGCATCGACCCGGCCATCATCGACGGGGCCATCATCGCCTCCGTGGTGCCGCCCCTCACCGGGCGCTGGGTGGAGATCTGCCGCAACTACATCCACTGCGAACCGATCCTGGTGGACAGCCGCACGGACCTGGGCATCAGCATCCTCTATGAGCCCGCGGCCGCCGTGGGCGCGGACCGCCTGGTGGATGCCGTGGCCGTACACCAACTACACGGCGGCCCGGCCTGTGTGGTGGACTTTGGCACGGCCACCACCTTTGACGCCATCCTGGCCAACGGGGACTACCTGGGCGGGGCCATCGTCCCCGGCATCGGCATTTCCTCCGAGGCCCTCTTCCAGCGGGCGGCCAAGCTGCCCAAGGTGGAGATCGCCCGCCCCCCCTCGGCCATCGGCAAAAACACGCCCCACGCCATGCAGTCCGGCCTCTTCTTCGGCTATGTCGGCCTGGTCGAAGGCATGGTTGCCCGCTTCCGGGCCGAGCTGGGGCCGGAGATGAAGGTGATCGGCACCGGCGGTCTCGCCGCCCTCTTCGCCACCGAAACCGACGTCCTCCAGATCATCGCCCCGTGGTTGACGTTGGACGGGTTGCGGATTGTATATCAACGAGTGAGGAGTAATGAGTAATTTTGTGGGTTGAGGGAGATTCGTCGTCATTTGGACGCTCGAACGACGACGGATTTCCCTCAACCCACAAAATTACTCATTACTCCTCACTCATTCAAGGAGCTTCTCATGCCCAACCCACTCCATTCCGCCCGTATCGTCCTCGGTGTGACCGGGAGCATTGCCTGCTACAAAGCCGCGGATCTGGCGTCCAAGTTGAGCCAGGCCGGCGCGGCGGTTGACACGATCCTGACCGGGGCGGCGACCAACTTTGTGTCGCCCCTCACCTTTGCGTCCGTGACCGGACGAGGGGCGTTCACCGACGACGACCTGTGGGGCGACCGGGCGCATGTGCTCCACATCGGCCTGGGCCACGACGCCGATCTGTTGATCATCGCCCCCATCACCGCCAACAGCATGGCCAAGCTGGCCCACGGCAGCGCGGACGATCTGCTCAGTGTCACCGCCCTGGCCGCCCGCTGCCCCGTGCTGGTCGCCCCGGCCATGGACGGCGGCATGTTCGCCCACGCCGCCACCCAGGCCAACTTGCAGACTTTGCGGGACCGAGGCGTCCACATCATCGGCCCAGAGTCGGGCCATCTGGCCTCCGGGCTGGTGGCTGCCGGGCGCATGAGCGAGCCGCTGGCGATTTTAGGCCGGGCGCGCTACATTCTCTCCCGCGGCGGTCCTCTGGCCGGGCGGCACATCGTGGTCACTGCCGGCGGTACCCGTGAACCCATCGACCCGGTTCGCTATATCACCAACCGCTCGTCAGGCAAGCAGGGCTATGCCCTGGCCCAGGCCGCCTTGGACGCGGGAGCCGATGTCACCCTGATCAGCGCGACGGATCTGCCCGGGCCGGCGGGGGCAACCGTGGTTGGGGTGGGGAGTGTGGCCGAGATGGCCCATGCGGTGCTGAGGGCGGGCCAGGGCGCGGATGCCCTGATCATGGCCGCGGCGGTCAGCGATTTTCGGGTGGCAGAGGTGGCGGATCAGAAGATTAAAAAAGACGGAAAAAGCGTGGAACTGCCTGTGATCCGTCTGGCGGCCACCACGGATATCTTGATGGCGGTGGCCGAACAACGGGCAGGCGGGGAGGGGCCAACCCTCGTCGTGGGCTTCGCCGCCGAAACCCAGGATCTGTTGGACAATGCCCGATCCAAGCTGGCCCGCAAGAAGCTGGACCTGATCGTGGCCAACGATGTCAGCGCGGCGGATGCGGGTTTCAGCGTGGACACCAACCGGGTCACCCTGCTGGCCGCGGACGGCACGGTGGAGACCCTGCCCCTCATGGGCAAGGACGAAGTGGCCGAGCGGGTGGTGGAATGGGTGGTAAAAGACCTTCAAAATTAACCGCGGAGGGCGCAGAGGTTTACGCGGAGGGCGCAGAGAATTCTTGGTTTTCTCTGCGCCCTCTGCGGTTAATTATTGCGGGATCGGTTGATCTACGCTACCATATTTGCCGCCAACCTGTTCACCCGTTCACAAGATTGGACCACCCATGACCACGGAAGATAGAATCGCCGCCTGCCCCGATGCCCTGCAAACCATCATCGCCGAATTCCAAGAGGTGCCCCCTCGGGAGCGGCTGGAGCTGCTGCTTGAGTTTGCCTATGACTTGCCCGACCTGCCCACCCGCCTCTATGAAAAGCGGGACCAGATGGAGCAGGTCCACGAATGCCAGTCCCCGGTCTTTTTGCACACGGAGTTGGACGGGCCGAACCGAGACGCCGTGCATTTCTACATCGATGTGCCTATGGAAGCCCCCACCGTGCGGGGCTACGCCGCCATCCTGGCCGAAGGGCTGAACGGCTCCACGCCGGACGCCATCCAAGCCACCCCGGACGACGTCTACGCCCTCCTGGGTCTCCACGAAGCCATCACCCCCCAACGCCTGCGCGGTCTCCACGCGTTGATGCGCTATATGA
>CAZKEX010000298.1:0-6234 GCA_964551895.1 uncultured Caldilineaceae bacterium
TCGACCAGAGAGGAAACCCAAACCATGAACTATGACGTGGATGTGCTGATCATCGGGGCCGGTGTCATCGGTATCACCACGGCCCACTATCTGTTGGACGAGGGCCGCAGCCCCGTGGTCATCGACAAAGGCGACGTCTGCGCCGGGGCGTCCTACGGCAACGCCGGGCTGCTTGTGCCCAGCCACGCCATCCCCCTGGCCGTCCCCGGCGTCACCCGCCAGGGGCTGAAGTGGCTGCTCAACCCGGACAGCCCCTTCTACATCAAGCCCCGGTTCGACATGGATCTGGTGCGCTGGCTGTGGCAATTTCAGAAGGCGGCCACCACAACCGTGATGAACCGGGTGATCCCCACCATGCTCAGCCTGGACCGGGCCAGCATGGAATTGTACAAAGCGTTCGCCCAGGATACGGCCCTGGACTTTAACTTTGAGCAGAAGGGAGGGCTCTATCTCTACACCAGCCAGGCCGGGTTGGCTGGGGCCGTGGCCGAATCTCGCCATCTGGCCGGGTTTGGGGTGGAGTCCACGGTGTTGGACGCTGCCGGGGTCAACAATATCATGCCTGTGGCCAAGGCGGGCATGGCCGGCGGTGTTTTCTACCCGGCGGACGGCCACATCGTGCCGGATCGCTTTGTGACCTCCCTGGCCCAAAAGGTGACGGAGCGGGGCGGTGAGATCCACAGGGACACCGAGGTGTTGAGCATCAAAGTGGTGGGGCGCAGGGTGATGGAGGTGCAGACCACCCGAGGCCTCTTCCGGCCCAAACAGGTGGTTCTGGCCGCTGGGGCCTGGTCGCCAAGTCTGGCCGCCCAATTGGGGCTGCGCCTGCCTGTGCAGCCGGCCAAGGGCTACAGCATCACCATCCAGCGCCCAGACAACTTCCCCGAACTCCACCTGCACCTGAGCGAGAGCAAGATCGCGGTCACCCCCATGGCCGACACCCTGCGCTTTGCTGGCACTCTGGAGATGGCCGGGCTAGACCTCTCCATCAACCCCCGCCGGGTGGAGGCCATCCGCCGGGGCGTGGTGGCCTTTTTGGATGTGGACCCCCACAGTGGATTGATCGAGATCTGGCGGGGTCTGCGCCCCCTCTCGCCGGACAGCCTGCCCATCATCGGCCCCAGCCCCAAACAGGACAATTTGGTCCTCTGCACGGGCCACGGCATGTTGGGCATCTCCATGGGCCCCATCAGCGGCAAGCTGGCCGCCCAGATCGTGGCCGGGGTCAAGCCGGATCTGGACCCGGCTCCTCTGGGGCTGGAGCGGTTTTAGGTTGGGAGATTGGGAGATTGGGAGATTGAGAGATTGAGAGATTGGGCGATTGGGAGATTAGGAGATTGTGTCGTGGCAATCTCCTAATCGCCCAATCGCCCAATCTCCTAATCGCCCAATCTCCACCACAACCCGCCGCCCCTCCCGTGCCGACCGCAGCATGGCCTCGATCACGGCCAGATCTTGGGCCGCGGCCTGGGGTGGATTGCGGTGCGCGGTTCCCCTTTGAACGGCGGCGGCAAAGGCGGCCAATTCCAGTTCGACGCCCCGGTACCCTTTGATCGGAAACCGTTCGACCTCGCCCTCTTTTTTTATTTCAATCAAGGACCGCTGGACGTGTAGACGCCCCTCGTCGCCGATGATCACCAGGGGTGCATCACCAGGGGGCGTGTGGGAACTGGGCAGGGCATAGGTGGCCGCATAGGTGCCGATGGCCCCGGAGCGCATGGTCAATGTGGCGCTCACGGTGTCCACAGGGGGCAGATCCGGGCGCGCGGACGCGGTCTGGGCCTGGACCTGGGCCACTTCGCCCAGGATCATGCCCAGGGCGGCCATGTGATGCACCCCGGCGTCCAACACAAAGCCGCCGGGCACGGAGCCGTCCCGCCGCCACGGGGTACCATAGTAGGGATTGCCCGGGGACATGGCCTGGGCATGGGCCCAATGGAAGGTGATGGGCCGCCCGATGGCCCCGTCTCGGACCAATTCGGCGGCCTGGATAAAGGCCGGTTCGTAGCGCCAATTCTCCCCCACCATCCACACCTGGCCGGGGAAGCGGGTCTGGCTGGCCGCATACGCGTCCAACAGCCGTCCCGCCCCAACCAGGTCCGGGGCGATGGGCTTCTCGCTGATCAGATGCTTGCCCCCGGCCAGGGCCGCCGCCACCACATCGGGCATGGCCCCGATGGGCAGTACCACATCTACCGCGTCCACATCCGGGCGGACCAGAAGCGCGGCCAGGTCCGTGGTCACCCAGGGGCTATTGGACAAAAGATCGGCCAGCTCTTGGGCCGAGCGTCCGCTGGGGCTGAAGATCGCCACAATCTCAAAAAGAGAAGCCAGGGCGAGGAGTGCGGGCAGATGGGCCTTTTGCACAAAGACCCCGGCCCCCACAAGGGCCAGGCGCACCGGGGCTGAGATAGAGGCTGAGATAGAGGTAGAGATAGAGGGCTGGTTCATTCTACGCCTGCGATGCCGGAGAAATCGCGATGGTCCAGGCGATCTGCCAGTCCGTTCAGCACATATTTGGCGCTGACCTCGTTGGTGGCCACGGGCACGTTGTAGACATTGCACACCCGCAGCAGCCCCTGGATATCCGGCTCGTGGGGATGGGCGTAGAGGGGGTCCACCAGAAAGATCACCCCGGCCACATGGCCCTCCGCGGCCTGGGCGGCGATCTGGGCGTCACCCCCATAGGGGCCGCTGAGCATACGGCGCACGGGCAGCCCGGTGGCCTGCTGGATACGTTCCCCTGTGGTGCCCGTGGCGATGATCTCGAAGCGGCTCAACACAGGCAGATGCTCCTTGGCAAAGCGGACAATGTCATCTTTCTTGCCGTCGTGGGCGATCAGGGCCAGAACCGGCATGGCGAAACTCCTTGATTTTGGATTTTGGATGGGCCATTCAATGCACAATGCACAATGCACAATGGGTTGCGTGACAAGCTGTGAATTTACATTGCAGAGGCACAACCGTCCAAGGCGATCTGCTCTCTTACACGCCATTGTGCATTGTGCATTGAAAATTGTGCATTGTCTGACCCTATTATATCAGACTTCGCCCCAGTTGACGCCTTGGGATGAAGCAACTATGATTCTAGCGTTGGACCACTATCTCTTCACCACAAGGTCACAAAAACACGAAGAACACGAAAGGGTTAGGCTTTCTTGTTTTTCTTCTTTGTGCCCTTTGCGGCTTTGCGGTGATATTCTTTGCAGTGATATTCTTTCGATGTCACCAACCTTGATCTCTCGGAAACGCACCTATGAACCAAGCCAATTTGCTCATTCTGGTGGCGGTAACACTGCCGCCCCGTTCGTTGAACGCCCTGGGCGCTGTGACCGAGGAGCGCCTGGTCGAGACGCCCTTTGGCCCGGTGGGTCCCCTGGCCCTGCGCACGCCGGCGGCCAAGCCCGGCCAGGATTCCGTGGCCTCTACCTGGGTGCTGCCCTACAGCGGCTTGCCCACCCGCACGGATCCCCGGGCCACCATCCACGCCGCCATGCAGTTGGGAGTGGGCTATGTACTTAACTGGGACGAAGGCATAGCCGTCAACCCGGTGCTAAACCGGGGTCAGACCGTGGTCCCCGTGGACTATATCGACTGGACCCGCACCCTGTCCGGCACCTTCACCGACACCTCTGCGGTGACCGTGGCAGAGAGCGGGGACCATTTCGAGCCGCCCCCAGCCTTTGACCCCACCCTGGTGGCCCGGCTGGCCGCCCTGTTGCCCCACGCGCCCGGAGTCATCTACCTGGGGGTGGACGGTCCCCGGCGAGAGACCCCTGCCGAGGCCCGCATGTTTCGGGCCTGGGGGGCGGACGTGTTGGGCCAGAACCTGATCCCCGAGGTTATTTTGGCCAAAGAGGTGGGGCTGGCCTATGCCGGGTTGGTCACAGTCCTGGACAATAGCGCGGATCAACGGGCCGCGGATCCCCACGGCCAACTGCGCGAGGGCCTGGAAGAGGTCACCGCCATCCTGCCCCAACTGGCTTGGGAGCTGGGAATGGAACTGGGAATAGAACGCGGATGACGCTGATTTGGCGGATTTTCGCTGATTTTTGATCTGATTCGTGTTTTCCAAGGGGTTGACCGTTCAGCAAGCCAAGAGTACAATAGAGCCATGCCCAGAACATGCGGGCGGGGAAATGGCTCGATGGCATATAGGAAACAAACGTCCACCGCAAAGTCGCAAAGGGCGCAAAGCAGAACAAGGTATTCCTCTACAGTTCTCTGCACAATCTCTGCGCAATCTCTGCGCAATCTCTGCGTTCTCGGCGGTTAGAACCACTGTTCACGAAAGGCAAAGACGATGTCCAAATTTGTCAAAGTTAGCACAGAACTGCGGGATCTCAATTTGATCAAGCGCTCTCTGGACGATCTCAAGCTGACCTATCGGGAAGATGCCCGATATACGCATATCTGGAGCGGCACGGTCAACCAGGTGCCGGTGTTGGTGGAAAGCCCCAAGGCCAACTTTGGGCTACGCCAGACCGAGGCCGGGATCTACGAAGCGGTCGGCGACGACATGCAGATGCGCGCCATCCGCACCACCCTGGATCAGGTCCAACAGCGCTATGCCTATCACAAAGTGGTGGCAGAGACAGCCCTGGCCGGTTTCGATCTGGTGGAAGAGAGCGTGGGCCGGGACAACGTGATCCGCATGACCGTGCGGCGTTGGTCATAGCCACAACTTAACCGCCGAGAACGCCGAGATCTCGCAGAGGGGCGCAGAGAAAGGCCTTTTCTTTGCGCCCTCCGCGTCTTTGCGGTGAAAAGCAGCACTTACCGCGCACCCCATTATCTGTTAGAGAAGCTGTGGGAGAAGATACCATGCAAAAGCAAGAGATCGAGATCACCATCCTGCCCGGGGGCAAGGTGGAATATACGATCAAGGGGGTGGCCGGGCCGGCCTGCGAAAATGTCAGCGCCATTTTGGAGCAGTTGGGCACGGTGGAAGACGAGACCCGCACCGGCGAATACTACGCCAAGGAAAGCGACACCAATGTCCACCTCCACGCCGGATAAACACCCGGCAGCCCAACCTGTGGCCCAACCGGTGGCCCTGCCCGTGCCTGAGTCCGCGGCCTGGCCCCAACTGCCCAACGAAACCGAGATCTACATTCTGCCCGACGGCCAGGTCATCATCGCTGACCTGCCCGGGGAGTTGATGGGTCTGGCGGCGAATTTGGGCCAAGTGCAGTCAGGCCAAGAGCCGGAAGAGACCCAATCCTAACCACACAATTTCCACCCTCCCCTCCACTCTATCTCTATCTCTATCTTTCACCTTTCCCCAAAATAATCCTATGACCGAAAACAGCCCCAACCCCCAACAGTCCTGGAGCGAAGACGACTCCACCCTCTTTCGGCGTTTGGCCGATATTGCCGTCCCCAACCGGGCCGAACAGATCGCCACCCTTCTCACCCTCATGCCCTTTGCCCAGGATGACGCCTTTCACGTGGTGGAGTTGGGGTGTGGGGCCGGGGTCTTGGCCCACGCCACGTTGGACTTTTTTCCCAATGGCCGCCTGACGGCCCTGGACGGATCTCCCAGCATGTTGAGCCATGCAACGGTGGTCAACCGGGTCTACGCCGACCGCGCCTGCTTTGCCCCCTTCGACCTGACCGATCAGGCCTGGCTGTCCCGGCTGACCGACGTCGACTGTGTGGTCTCGTCCCTCGCCCTGCACCATCTGTCGGACGGCGAGAAGCACCGGCTCTTTGCCCAGATTGGCCGCCGTCTGTCGCCCCGGGGCGCGTTCCTGGTGGCGGATCTGGTCATGCCCCAGCGCCCGGAGGCCCGACATCTCTTCGCGGACACCTGGGACCTCAGCGCGGCCCAGCAGTCTGCCACCTCCGAAACGCTTCTGGCCTTTGAAAAGAGCCGCTGGAACTACTTCCGCTACCCGGACCCGGTGGATCGCCCATCTTCTCTCTACGATCAACTGAGTTGGCTGCGGGGGGCCGGGTTCGATGTGGTGGACTGCTTTTGGATGCAGGCCGGCCACGCCATCTATGGCGGCTATCGCCAGGCCCTCTCCCCGTCCGAAGGGATCCTGCGCTCGGATGAGCGTTTTGGCCGGGCCTTGAACAGCGCCAACCTGGCCCTGAAGGCTGCGCGCTAAACTGAGATTGGTTTGAAACCTGCGCTTTTGCGCGCTGACGCCGATCCAACTTGGATTCATGGCTCTGCTGCAAAAAGCATTAAAGCATTTAACCGCCGAGAACGCAGAGAGCCGCAGA
>CAZKEX010000299.1:0-6208 GCA_964551895.1 uncultured Caldilineaceae bacterium
GTCTCCCCGTCTCCCCCTCACCCCTTCACCCGCTCCACAATCTCCCGCAGGATGGCCTCGAAATCGTCGGCGGCGGCTTTGAATTCGGTGCCGCTGATGACCAGGGGGGCGCCGAAGACGACGATCTCTGCGCCCAGGTCCAGGGTGTGGAGGGCTTGCTCGATGCTGAGACCGCCCACGGCCTGCACGGGGATGGTCACCGCGGCCAGGACGTCTGCCAGGTCGTCGAGGGGAGAGAGGCCGGGGATCATGTTGCGTTCGTCAAAGCCCGTGTGGACGATGATGTAGTCCACGCCCAAGGCTTGGGCCTGGGCCGCCCGCCCCGGCTTGTCCGGGCAGAGCATGACATCGCACATCACCTGGCCGGCGTAGCGTTTGGCCATCTTCACCTGTTCGATGATGCTGGCGTCGTGGGCCTGGCCCATGACCACCACCATGTTGGCCCCGGCCTGGAACATCATCTCGGCCTCCAGCCCGGCCCCGTCCATGGTCTTGAGATCGGCCACAATCGGCTTGTCCGGGAAGTGTTTGCGCAGGGCCCGCACCCCGTGCAGCCCCTCGGCCAGGATCAGAGGCGTGCCCGCCTCCAGCCAATCCACCCCGGCCCGGGCGGCCGCGTGGGCCAGGTCCAGGGCTTCGTCAATGGTGGTCACGTCCAGTGAAACTTGAATGATCGGCTGCTTTTTCATACTTTGGCTCCAATTCTGATCACAGATTTGACGTTGTGGCCCGCTTCCATGCGGGTGAAGGCCTCTTCCCACTGGTCCAGCCCATAGACGCCGCCCACCACTGGCGTGAGGTCGATCAGGCCCGAGGAGATCAGCTTGAGCACCCGCTCCCAGGTGGCGTAGGTGTGGCTGAAGGAGCCTTGCAGGGTGACGGCCTTGCCCACCAACGGGTCCAGGGTGAAGCCCAGGGGCTGGGGACCCCAGCCGATCTTGGTGATGGTTCCGTTGGGGCGCACCATCTGCATGGCCTGTTTGAGGGCGATGCTGGCCCCGGTGCAGTCCACCACCGTGTCCACGCCAAAGCCGTCGCCCAGGGAGCGAATCAGATCCATGACATCTTCCCGCTGCACATTGATGACATGGTCGGCCCCCAGGCTGGCGGCCACCTCCAGGCGATGCTCGTCCACATCCGTGCCCAGCATGATCAGAGCGCCGGCGCCGTTGAGTTTGGCCACCTGCAGGGCCATCATGCCGATGGGGCCGGGGCCTTGGATGGCCACCGTGTCCCCAGGCTTGATGGTACTCTTTTCCACCAAGGCATTGACCGCTACACAGATCGGCTCGGTCAGCGCGGCATGTTCAAAGGAGACGTTGTCCGGGATGTGGTGCAGAATTTGGGGGCGGGCCACCACATAGTCGGTGAGCGCGCCGTCGATCAGGTTGCCATAGCCCAGGCGGTGGGGGCAGAGATTGTAGTTTCCGCTCAGACAGTAGACGCACTGGCCGCAGACCTGGGCCGCGGTCTCGCACACCACCCGGTCGCCCACGGAGAAGCCAGTGACCGCCGCGCCCACCTCTTTGACAATGGCGGAAAATTCATGGCCCAGCACAAGGGGCAGTTTGATCTCCCAGCTCTGATGCTCATGCCACAGGTGGATGTCGCTGCCGCACACGCCCACGGCCTGCACGGCCAAGAGAACCTGGTCCGGGCGAATGGGGCCGGGCACGGGCAGATCCCGCACTTCGATAGCTTTGTCGACTCGGTCGTACTTGACTAGGGCTTTCATCATGCCTCGATTCTAGATTTGATCGGATGGAGAGAATAAAAAATAGAACACGGATCGAACGGATTGGACGGATTACAACGGATCAAAAAAAATCCGTTTTGATCCGTCCGATCCGTCAAATCCGTGTTCTATTTTTTGTGCTGTACTAGAAATACTTTTCCCGCATGGCGTGCAGGAAGCGCAGGGATTCTTCCATTTCGTCCATGCCGTTCATGCCGTCCTCGATGCTGACCCAGCCGTCGTAGCCCACGTCGGCCAGGATGCGGAAGATGGTGTCGTAGTCGTTCAGCCCCTGGCCGGTGACGCCGTGGCGCAGTTTGTCGAAGTAGCCGATGGTGCCGTCGGTCTGGCGCAGATCGTCCAACGTGGCGCCGTCGGCCAGATAGCGGTCGCTGGCGTGCATGCTCACCACCCGGTCCGCCACACGGCGTAGGAGTTCGATGGGATCGTCCCCGGCCACGATGGCGTTGGACGGGTCGTACTGGACGCCGAAGACCTCCCGTTCGGGGATGGCGGCCAGGACCTCCAAAAAGACATCCATCTTTTGGGCAAACTCCGGGTAGAGCCAATGGCCGTCCTTGTAATGGTTTTCCAGACCGAGGATTATGTCATGTTCACGGGCCACGGGGATCAGTTGGGCCATGCCTTCGGCCACCCACGCCACCCCCTGAGCCCGGCTGACTTCGGGATAGCGCTGACCGGTCAACACCCGGCACACCGCCTTGGGTCCCCCCAGCCGCCGGGTGACCCGGATCATCTCGGCCTCGTGGGCGATGGCACGTTTGCGTTCGTCCCCGTTGGGGTTGGTCAGGTCCGGGGAGCAGCACATCATGGGCATGGCAAAGCCCGCCGCGGTGATGGCCTCGCCCACGGAATCCACATAGGCGTCGTCCAGGCTGAGGAGGAAGCCTTCGTACATCTCCAGCCCCTCGGCGCTCAGATCTTTGGCCATTTCGATCCACTCGAAGACCGTCATGGTGCGGTCACGGGCGATGGGTTCAAGATAACATTTGGGAAATGCGGATATTTTCATGGAAAGGCTTTCGATTTTGGATTTTGGATTTTGGATTTTGGATTGAGAGATTGGGAGATTGGGAGATTGGGCGATTGGGCGATTGGGCGATTGGGAGATTGTCCCTCGCCATTCGCCATTCGCCATTCGCCATTCGCCATTCGCCATTCGCCATTCGCCTACGGCTCCAATATAACCTTGGCCAGATCCAACGTGCCGGAAGCCAAGTCGTGGATGATCTGGGGGCCGTCGGCCAGGGGGGCGATGCGCTCGATGAGGGGGTCAACGTTGACCCGGCCGCTGGCGATGGCCTGGATGGCGGCGGCGAATTCACGGTTGAAGCCATAGGTGCCCCGCACGGTCAGCTCACGGGTGACGACTTCCTGCATGTTGAGTTCGATCATCTGGGCGCTGTTGCCGATCCAGGTCACGTTGCCCCCCGTGCGGGTGAGGGCCAGGGCCTGCTGCACCGTGGGGCCAAAGCCCACGGCCTCGAAGACCACGTCCGCGCCCAGCCCCCCGGTGAGATCCCTGACCGCCTGGATCGGCTCCTGCTCTTTGACGTTGATGGCCACATCCGCGCCCAACTGCCGGGCCAGGCCCAGGCGGTGGGGCACCATGTCCGTGACGATGATGCGGCCGGCCCCCTTGAGGCGCGCCGCCAGCAGGGTGAGCAGACCGATGGTCCCCGCGCCCACGATGGCCACGGTCTCCATCAGGCGGAGGGGGGTGATCTCCACGGCGTGGAGGGCCACGGCCAGGGGTTCGCTCATGGCCGCCCGCCGCCAGGAGAGGTTCTCCGGCTTGGGGAAGGCCATCTCTTCCTTGATCACCAGTCGCTCCGCATAGGCCCCGGGGATGTCCACGCCCAGCACATGGCGTTGGGTGCAGATGTTGGTGAGGCCGGCCCGGCAGTTCCCACACACGCCACAGGCCTGGATGGGCGAGACCACCACCGCGTCCCCCAGGGCGAAGCGGGAGACGCCCTGGCCCACCCCGGTCACCCGGCCGCTGAACTCATGGCCCATGATCATGGGCGGTTTGCGACGCCCGGTCTTGCCGATAAAACCGTGGACATCCGAGCCGCAGATGCCCACGGCGACCGGCTCCACCAACAGGTCGCCCGGGCCGGGTTGGGGATCCGGCGCCTCTTCCAGGGTCATGGTCCAGGGACCACCGTACACCAAGGCTTTCATACCTTCCCTATCCTTTCACAGCGCCGACGGTGAGGCCGCGCACAATGTGGCGCTGCACCAGCAGCACCAAGAAGAGAACCGGCAAGGTGATCAACGAGGCCGCGGCGGTGAGACCGCCCCAGTTGATCTCCTCGTAGCTCATAAAGTTGAAGACCGCCACGGGCAAAGGCTTGGTGCGGAAGCTGGAGAGTACCAGGCCAAAGAGGAAATTATTCCACGAAAAAATGAAGGCCAAGATCGCCGATGCCGCAATCCCAGGCCGGACAAGGGGCAGGGCCACCCGCCAAAAAGCGCCGAAGGGACTGCACCCATCCACCCTGGCCGCGTCGTCCAATTCCGAGGGGATGTCCTCGAAGTAGCTGATCATCATCCACACGATGATGGGCATGGTCACGATCAGGTGGGTGATGATCAGGGCTTGATAGGTGTCGATCATCTTGAGCTTGAGGAAGATCACGAAGAGAGGGATCAGAAAGCTGATCCCCGGCTGGACCCGGGCGATGAGGATAGCCAGACCCAGGCCGTGCAGTTTGTAGCGGGCGATGGCATAGGCCGCCGGCAGCCCCAAGAGCAGCCCAAATCCTGTGGCCCCAAAGGCGATGATGCTGCTGTTTTTGGCAAAGAGCATGATGTCGTTCTTCAAAAAAACTTCTCGATAGTTATCCAAAGTCGGCGTGAAAAACCAGACCGGCGGATAGGCCGTATTCTGCACCTGGCTCTTAAAGGACGAAAGGATCATCCAATAGAAGACAAAGAGGAAAGGCACCATGATGGCC
Organism: uncultured Caldilineaceae bacterium; assembly: GCA_964551895.1. Lineage (GTDB taxonomy): Bacteria > Chloroflexota > Anaerolineae > Caldilineales > Caldilineaceae > JAGNDO01. Next base: position 4,720 of record CAZKEX010000299.1, read on the forward strand.
AGCACCAAAAGATAAAAGGCCAGGGTGCGCGCGGCCTTGCGCCAAGGGTGTCCAGTGGTTCGAGTGACGTGGCTACCTAGCATTTAGTTCTCTCCTCACCACTCAACGCGGCGCAGACGGATCAGCAGCACGCTGATGCTCATGACGATGGCAAACAACACGATCAGCAGAGACGACGCATAGCCCATGTGAAAGTAGTTGAAGCCGGACTGGAAGATGTAGATGTTGAGGTTTTCCGACGCAAAGGCCGGGCCGCCCTGGGTCATGACATAGATGATGTCAAAGGTCTTGACAGCGTCGATGGTGCGGAAGAGTACGGCCACCACGATCACCGGGCGCAGCAGGGGCAGGGTGATGTGGCGCAGGATCTGCCATCCCGTGGCCCCGTCGATCAAGGCCGATTCAAAGGGTTCGGCAGGCAGGGCAGAGAGACCGGCCAGGGTCATCAGGGTGATCAGGGGGGTCCACTGCCAGGTGTCCACCAGCACCAGGGCCGGGATCACCAGGGAGCGGTCGCTGACCCACAGCACCGCGGGCAGGCCCACCAGTTCGAAGAAATAGCGGAAGACCCCCAGCACCGGGTTGTACATCATCATCCACACCAGGGCGATGGCCACGGGGGTAGCCACCATGGGGAAGAGGAACATGGTACGCACCACACCCTTGCCCAAAAATTCCCGGTTGAAGATCAGGGCGATGCCCACGCCCAACAGGGTTTGCAGGGTGACGGCCAATCCCGTGAAGTAAAAGGTGATGCGAAAAGCGTTCCAAAAGCGATTGTCCGCGGTAAAAATGCGTATGTAGTTGTCGATCCCCACAAACTCCGGCGCTACCCGGCTGGACGCAAACCACTCGTGAAAGCCCATCCACAGGGTATAGCCCAGGGGATAGAGCATGATGGCCAGCATCACAATGATCGCCGGGGAGATCAAAAACCACTGGGGATAGCGCTCCCACAGGGGGACCCGGCGGGGGCGAGGCGGTTTTTTCTTGGGCAGGTTGGGGGTGGGTTGTGACTTGGTGAGAGATTGGGACATGGCAACTCCTGGGGCAGAACGGGGGCGGGCAGATCCGGCTGGATCCCCCCGCCCCCTATTCCATAGAAAAGCTTATTCGGTGCGGGCCATGATGTCGGCCATGTCGATGGCCGCCTGATCTGCCGCGGCCTGGATGTCACCGCCTTCGATGGCGGTGATGATCACCGTGCCGATCACATCTCGGACTTCGGAGACGGCGACCACGGGCGGTCGATCATAGGGATAGGCGATCTCGTTGGAGGCCACAAAGGTCTCCACCCAGTCGGCCGGGAAGGCCTTGGCGCCATCGGCGTCGGCCCACACAGAGCGGCGGCCACCGGGGATGCCCTTCATCTGGGCTTCCTTGACGATATCCTTGGAGGTCAGCCATTGCATCAGATACCAGCTCGGCTCTTTGTTCTGGCTGCTGCTGGCCATGCTGATGCCCCACACAGAGACGTAGGGGTGGTTGC
>CAZKEX010000300.1:0-6183 GCA_964551895.1 uncultured Caldilineaceae bacterium
GCAGAGCTGCTTCTTCCGCGGCGTTGCGTGAGGGGGTGACAGGGTGACAGGGTGAGGGGGTGACGGGGTGACAGGGTGACAAGGTGAGGGGGTGACAATCTCCCAATCTCCTAATCTCCCAATCTCCCAATCTCCCAACCAACCAACAAACCAACAAACCAACCCACCCACCCACCCACCCACCACCCAACCAACAAACCAACCCACCAACCCGAAAGCCACCACCATGTCCACCACCCTATCCGACCTCTTTGCTGTGATCCAGAGCCGCAAGGCCAGCCTGCCGGAAGGCTCCTATACCACCACCCTCTTTCGCAAAGGCCAGCCCGAAATCCTCAAAAAGATCGGCGAGGAAGCTGTGGAGGTGATCATCGCCGCCACCAGCGAGACCGAGGACCGCATTATCTACGAGATGGCCGACCTGATCTACCACAACATGGTCCTCCTGGCCCAGCGGGATCTGGCCTGGGCCGATGTGGAGTCTGAGTTGGCCCGGCGGGCCAAGTAACGATTATATCGTTGCACAGTCACAGTCACGGTCACGCCCGCACCCGGACTTCTCTCTGCCCCGATCCTGGCATGAACCCCGCTCATTTTCTCATGCCGCCGGAGAGTTGACCCCGCCGTCTTAGTTTGATACCAGATCACGTTTCGTTGTGTCTGCCAATTTGTCATAAAGGCTTACCATGAACAACATGACCACCCTCGCCGAAACCCTGCGCAACCGTTTTACTCGCCCCGCCGCACCCGCCGAGCAGGTCAAGCTCTTCGGCACCTTCGAAGGGGTCTTCCTGCCCACCCTGTTGACCGTTTTGGGCGCGGTGATGTATCTGCGCACGGGCTGGGTGGTGGGCAATGCCGGGCTGGTCGGGGCCTTCCTGATCATCATTTTGGCCAACGTGATCACCCTGGCCACCGGGCTTTCCATCTCCTCCGTGGCCTCGAATATCCGGGTGGGGGCCGGCGGATCCTTCTCGATCATCTCCCAATCGTTGGGGCTGGAAGTCGGGGGCAGTGTGAACATGCCCCTCTATTTGGCCCTCTCCATCTCGGTCAGCTTTTACATCTTCGCCTTCTCCGAAGGCTGGCTCTCCATCTTTCCCACCCACTCTCCCGGCCTGGTCCTCTTCGCCACCTTTGGGGTGATCTCCCTGATCGCCTTTGTCAGCGTGGGGCTGGCGGCCCGTATGCGCTATCTGATCCTGGCCGTGGTCGCCTTCTCCCTGGTCAGCGTCTATTTAGGGGCCACCACCCGGTTTGGCCATCCGGGCGCGGTCAACACGCCGCAGTTGTTTGGCAGCTTTGCCACCAGCGATTTCTGGGCGGTCTTCGCCGTCTTCTTCCCCGCGGTGACCGGCATCCTGACCGGGGTCAGCCTTTCGGGCACCCTCAAGACGCCCCGGCGCAGCATCACCCGGGGCACGCTGTACGCCATCGCCATCACCTTTGTGATCTACATGAGCCTGGCCTATTGGGCCTCTGTGGTGGCGACGCCCCAGGAATTGATCAGCAACCTCACCATCATGGTGAACAAGTCGGCCTGGGGCTGGGCCGTGCAGGCGGGCATTTTGGCGGCAACGTTTTCCGCGGCCCTCAACTCCATGGTCAGCGCGCCCCGGGTGTTGCAGGCTATGGCCCTGCACGATGTGGTGCCCTATTCCCAGCTCTTTGCCAGGCAGACCGCGGCCGGCGAGCCCCGGGCCGCCATGATCCTGACCATTGTCATCGGCATCGGCACCCTGGTCTTTGGCTTGGCCGGGGGCGGGTTGAACCAGATCGCCCCCTTGATGACCATGTTCTTCCTGATCACCTACGCAGTCCTCAACGGCGTTGTGCTGCTTGAACAATCCCTGGGTCTGACCAGCTTCCGCCCCCTCTTCCCGATTCCCCGGGCGGTGCCGTTGATCGGTTTTGCCGGTGCATTGGTGGCCATGTTTCTGATCAACCCCCTCTTCAGCCTGGTCGCCCTGACCATCATCTTTGTGATCTACGAATGGCTGCAACTGCGCCAGCTCACCGCCCCGTGGAGCGATGTGCGCAGCGGCATGTTTGTCACCGTGGCCGAGTGGGCGGCCAAGCGGGTGCTGGCCATGCCCTCTGGCCAGGTCCGGGCGTGGAAGCCCAGCCTGCTGGTCCCCGTGGATTCCCCCGCGGACCTGCGCCGCAGCTATCGCTTTCTCACCGCCATCACCCGGCCTAACGGATCTCTGCACATCTTGGCCATGTACAAGGCCGGCCAGCGGGATCAACTGGAGACATTGAAGAGCTACGAGGCCATCTTTGCCAAGGACGGCATCTTTGCCCGGGTGGCCATGACCGAATCCCAGGACGTGGAGAACACGTTGCAGACGGCCATGGAAGTGTCCAGTAGCTCGTTCTTCCGACCCAACACCCTCTTTTTGACCGTCACCGGGAAGACGGACCAGGCCCAGATCCAGTTTCTGGCCGACCGGGCCTCCGAAAACGCCATCGGGCTGCTGCTCTATGTGGACAATCCCCACACCCAGCTTGGCCACGAACAGGTGATCAACGTGTGGATTCGGGAGCAAAGCCCGGCCTGGGAGGTGGGTCTGCGCCTGACCAACCTGGACCTGGCCCTGCTCCTGGCCTATCAGCTGGGGCGCAACTGGCACGGCCAGATCAACCTGATCACCGTGATCGCAGACGAAGTCGAACGGGACCGGGCCGAAGCCTTCCTGAACCAACTGATCGACTTTGGACGTATGCCCCAGGGCTCCGGGGCCATCGTGGCCACCGGCTCCATGCGGGAGTTCATGGCCCAGGCCCCCCAGGCCGACCTGAGCATCTTTGGCCTGCAAGAGCAGATCCTGGTGGAATTCATGTCGGATATGAGCGTACGTTCCCGCTCCACCTGCATCTTCGTGCGGGATTCGGGGAACGAAAGCGCCATGGCGTGACCCCATGAGCCATGCCATCCTCTTCGACCCCAGCCCCCGCCCCCAGGAGATCGACCGCCTGGGCGAGGGCATCGACGCCTTCAGCGTGCCCGCGGTCGGCCCCAGCCAGCGGCTGCCCTTCACCTACTTTGTCAAAGACGAAGCCGGGGCGATCCTGGCCGGCATCCACGGCAACTCGGATTGGGGCTGGCTCTACATCAGCGCCCTGTGGGTGGACGAGTCCCTGCGGGGCACGGGCCTGGGCCGGGCGTTGATGGCACAGGCCGAGGCCCTGGCCATGGAACGGGGCTGTCGCCACGCCTATCTCCAGACCATGAGCCATCAGGCCCCGGACTTCTACGCCAAGCTGGGCTACACCGTCTTCGCCGAGTTGGAGGACATCCCGCCCCCCCATCGGTGCCTCTTCTTCCGCAAGCGCCTGGAGGCCAGCGATTCCCCGGAGCAAACATGAAAATTCTTGTCACCGGGGCCACAGGCAATGTGGGCCAAGCCATCCTGCACCGGCTTGATGGCGAGCCGGTTGAGCTTTTCGCCGGGGTGCGGGACGAAGCCGGGGCCAAAGGGCGGCTGAGTGTGGACTGCCATCTCTGCACCGTGGATTTCGAGAAAGCCATCTTCCCCGCCATCCCCTTCGATGCCATCTTCCTCATGCGTCCGCCCCAACTGGCCGACCCGGCGCTCTTTGCCAACTTCCTGGCCACCCTGCTCCCCAACACACGCATCGTCTTTCTCTCCGTCCAGGGCGCGGACACCAAGTCCTATCTGCCCCACGCCAAGATCGAAAAGGTGATCCGGGAGGCGGGCCTGCCCCACGTCTTTCTGCGCCCCAGCTATTTCATGGAGAACCTGACCACTACCCTGTGGCCGGAACTGGCGGCCAACCACAGGATCTTCCTGCCTGCCGGCAAGCTGGGCCTGAACTGGATTGGCATCTCGGATGTGGCCGAGGTGGGGGCTTTGGCCTTGCTGGGCCGGGTGACAGACCCCGCGGTGGATGTGAGCAACACAAAGACAGCGGGGTTCCAGGAGGTGGTCGATGCCATCAATACCCTCTGCGCGACCAACCTCGTCTATCGTTCCCCCTCCTTGTTGGCCTACACGGTCTACACTCTTCGCCAACACCGGGGCCTGGCCTACCTCTTTGTCATGCTCCTCCTCCACTACCTGCCCCGGTTTGGCCGCCAACAAAGGGCGATCACATCGGATTTCCAGCGCATCACCGGCAAGCCTCCCATGACCCTGGAAGTATTTATCGTCCAAAATCGCCAGATTTTTGAACAGCTTAGATGAAAAAATAAAAGGCAAAAGGGACATCCCCATGCAGATCGGCTTCACCCAAGCCCGCTGGATCAACCCGCCCGCCCGCAGCCGCATCGACCGGGACACGGTTGAGCTGGTCACGGAGCCGGGCACGGACTTCTGGCAGCGCAGCTACTATGGCTTCCGCAACGACAACGCCCCGGCCACCCAGGCCATCGCCTTCGGTCTCTATGCGTGTAGCCCCACGGACTCCAGCTTCACCGCCACCTTCACCGACTTCAAGCTGGAGCCGTGCCGGTGGCGGGCCCACGGGGCGGGGTGAGGGAGTGCGGGGGCGTGCGCTGGCAAGGTGTGTGAACCGTCCTTGCGGAATCCGCTTTCTCCTGATAGCCAAACCGAATTAAATCACAAATCGGCGTGCCTGCCCTCTGGGCCCGGGTGACTTGAGATCACTCGGTTACGGGTCGCACCCAATAGCCGATTTGGCAAGATTGCGTAGATTGCGAATATGCGGTATCGTTTGTCTATCCACACAAACCCGGCAATTCAACCCTTCCGAACCTCAAAATGACATCAACCTGTAGCCCTTCTCGAAGACCGAATCTGACGCCAAGCCAAGAGCAGACTTGGCCTGTTTTCGGTTTGGGCTTTGCCGCGCCATGGGATCAATTTCTAAACTCGTAGGGATCTGTTGCCGTACCGGCAACAGGGCGCCTTTAGGCTGTAATCAGGAACTATTCTTGACTACACCTGGAGGTGAAATGATGGCTTTTTGGCGAAAGAAAGATGAGGTATTTGACGAAATGCAGCAACTGATCGATCAGCGCCCTGGCATGACAGCGACCGAATTGGCCCGACTTCTGGATGTGGCTCCCTCCACGGTTCAGCGCCGACTGCCCAGCATGGAAGAGGCCGGATATCTGCTGGCCGAGGATGATCGGGGCGGATTGTGGTCGTTTTTGAAAAAGAAGGGGTGAGTTTTGGCGAGATTTGCGGGATTTGAACAGTATCCATGCTAAGATAGGACAGACGGCAGCATCCTGTTGGATTGGAGAACGATCATGAATCGAGCACAAGAAAAAGCACAACGTCTGTTGCAGATCGAGCAGATGCTCTGGGCGCACCCAGAGGGAATGACTCGCTCTGAGATTGCCCGGCGGCTGAATGTCAACCGGTCAACCATCACCAAGTATCTGGACAAAGACCAGCTACCGCCCAGCATCTATGAGGACGATCTGGATAGCAACAAGTTGAAGATCGATCGGTCGTCGGATCTGACCAAGGCAAGCTTTAGCTTGCACGAGGTGCTGGCTATCCATCTGGCCACGAGGTTGTTGGCCACCCGAACGGACAAGCAAAATCCCCATGCGGCATCGGCCTTGCGCAAGTTGGGCAAGGCATTGCAGCGGCTGGATCACAACGTCAGCAGCCATCTTCTGCGTTCGGCGGATGCCATGGATGAGGCGGCCATCTACCGGGATCCGGTCTATTTGGATGTGTTGCAGAAGTTGACCGAGGCCTGGTCGTCCGGGCGCAAGGTGGCGGTGAGCCACCAGATGGAGGATGGGCGAGTCTTTCGGTATACGTTCTCGCCCTATCTGATCGAGCCGTATGCGGTGGGCCAGACCGCCCATGTAATCGGGTTGCGGGAACCACCAAATGCCGTGCGCACCTTCAAGATCGAGCGGTTGAAAGCTGCCGAGATTCTGCCGGAGACATATGAGATTCCCCAGGATTTCGACGCCGACATCCTGCTGCGCAACGCTTGGGGGATCTGGTACACCGAGGGGGACCCGGTGGAGGTGGTACTCAAGTTTCACCCCAGGGTGGCGGCCCGGGTGCAGGAGAGCCGTTGGCACCAATCCGAGCAGACTGTGGTGGACGTTGACGGCTTCTTGCTGTGGCGGGCCTGGGTGGCCGAACCCCAGGAGATGCTGCCCTGGATCCGCGGGTGGGGTGCGGATTGTGAGGTGGTAGAGCCGGTGGGGTTGCGGGAGGAGATGGT
>CAZKEX010000301.1:0-6155 GCA_964551895.1 uncultured Caldilineaceae bacterium
CAATGCCCCGACTGCGGGGAAGTCATCACCCACCTGTGGCGGACCGTGGCCGCGGCGGAGCAGGCCGCGGAGTCTAACACCACCCCGGCCTGCCCGGCGTGCGGCCAGGCCCAGACCGAGCGCATCATCTCCCAGGTGGCCGTGCTGGGATCCCTGGGCGGGCTGACCCCGTCCGAGCAGGCCGGGGTGCGGGCCGAGGACGACCGCAAGGCTTCGTTCCAGTCCCACGCCGAAATCAAGCAGCTTCAGGCCAACCGACAAAAGAAGAACGAGGCCAAGTACGGCGAGCAACTTTTCAAGAAACAGGGCGATCGATGACAAAACCCACAGCCCACATCCCCAGCGGTGTGGCCGATTATTTTTGGGGCGAGGCCTATCGCCGCCGCCAGCTTGAAAGCGCCTTGCTGGAAACCTTTCGGCGCTGGGGCTACGGCGATGTGATCCCCCCCACCTTCGAGTACGACGCCACCCTGGGCATCGAGGCCAACGCCGATCTGCGGGCCGAGATGGTCCGCTTCCTGGACCGGGACGGGGGCACCCTGGCCCTGCGCCCAGAGATGACCACGGCCGTGGCCCGGCTGGTGGGCACCCGGCTCCACGACTGGCCCATGCCCCAGCGCTTCTGCTACGCCGGCAGCGTCTTCCGCTACACCGCACCCCAGGCCGGCCGCCAGCGAGAGTTCTGGCAGGCCGGCGTGGAGTTGATCGGGGCCAACTCCCCCCAGGCCGACGCCGAAGTGCTGGCCCTGACCATCGCCGCCCTGGACGCCGCGGGGCTGGACGATTTCCGCATCGTCCTCGGCCACATGGGCTATCTGCGCGGGCTGTTGGATGACCTCAGGCTGCCCCCCGCCCAGGCCGACACCCTGGGCCAGGCCATCGACCGCAAGAGCGAGCCGGAGATGGCCGACTTCCTGGGGGACGTGCCCCTGACCGCCCCCCAACGGCGCACGGTCGAGGCGCTCCCCCTGCTCAACGGCCCGGACGGCGAGACCGTCATCGCCCAGGCCCACCGCCACTGCCTCAACCCGGCCATGCACGCCGCCCTGGAAAATCTGCGCACCATCTACGCCGCCCTCACCGCCCAGGGCATCGCCCACCGGGTGGACCTGGACCTGGCCGAGATCCGCAATTTGGGCTACTACACGGGCATCACCTTCGAGGCCCTTGTCCCCCATCTGGGCTTCTCCGTGGCCAGCGGTGGCCGCTACGATGCCCTGGTCGGTCACTTCGGCCCCAACCAACTGGCCGTGGGCGTGGCCCTTGGCATCGACCGCCTGCTCCTGGCCCTGGACGCCCAAAGCGGCGACAAACCCGGCCCCATGCGCCCGGTGCCGCCGGACATCCTGGTCTCCGCCAACGACGATCCCGGTTGCCTGGCCGCCCTGGCCCGCTTCCGGGCCGAAGGCAAGCGGGTGATGGTGGATGTGATGGGCCGCACGGGTGCCGAGTTGGCCGCCTACGGCGCTAAAATTGGAGCGATTGACGTGTTGACTTGGTCGGCAAATGGGTTTGAAGGGGGGAACGGCAATGACAACAAATAGCCCCGCCCCACTGCTGATCGCCCTACCCAAGGGCAGGCTGGCCGAAAAAAGCCTGGATCTTCTGTCAAGTGCAGGTCTGTCGATTCCCGCTGGCGAGACCGGGCGCAAATTGATCTTGGAAAGCCAGGACGGCCACATCAACTACATCCTGGCCAAGCCCTGGGACGTGCCGACTTATGTCGAGTACGGCGCGGCCGACATGGGCATCTGCGGTCTCGACGTCCTGCGGGAGAGCGGGCGGGATGTCTACGAACCTCTGCTCCTGCCCTTTGGCCACTGCCGCCTGAGCGTGGCCGGCCCCGTGGATCGCCCGGACACCCCCATGCGCTACGAGAGCCAGCCCCGAATCGCCACCAAGTTCCCCCGGCTGACCGCCCAATTCTTCCAAAAGCGGGGCATCAACGCCGAGATCATCGCCCTCAGCGGCTCCGTGGAGCTTGGCCCCCTCACCAAGTTGGCCGACCTGATCGTGGATCTGGTCGAAACCGGCGATACCCTGCGGGCCAACGGTCTGGCCGAGTTCCGCACCATCCTGGAGATCCAAGCCGTCCTCATCGTCAACCGCGCCGCCTACCGCACCAAAGCCACCCAGGTGCGGGGGGTGATCGATGCCCTGCGCGGGGTGATTGGTTGATTGGTTGATTTTTGGTGGGAGATTGGGAGATTAGGCGATTGGGAGATTTGTTCGTGTCCAACGCCAATCGCTCAATCTCCCAATCTCCCAATCTCTCAATCGCTCAACCGCTCAACCCACACAGAAAGCACACACATCATGACCACAATCACCGAATCCCCCCACATCGCTGGCGTCAAATTCACCCATCTGCGCGCCTTTGGGGACGAGCGGGGGCGCTTCTTGGAGACCTTCCGCAAGGACTGGTTCCCCGAGCGCACGTGGGACCGGCTCCAGACCAACCGCAGCGACAGCATCGCCGGTGTGCTGCGGGGGCTGCACTACCACTTCAAGCAGGTGGACTACTGGTATTGCCCCAAGGGCACCCTGCGCGTCGGCATGGCGGATCTGCGCCCCTCCTCCCCCACCTTCAAGGCCAGCCAGGTGATCGAGATCGGCGACGACAACCAGATGGGCGTCTTCATCCCCGTGGGCGTGGCCCATGGATTCTACGCCGTGACGGATGTCACCCTGACCTATTTGGTGGACAACTATTACGACGGCGCGGACGAGCTGGGCGTGGCGTGGAATGATCCGGAGTTGGCCGTGGCGTGGAATGTTGTCGATCCTATTTTGTCGGGACGGGATCAGCAAAATCCGCTATTAGCGAACATCGATCCAGCGAAAATGCCGAAATAGAAAAATGCACAATGCACAATGCACAATGGTGGGTAGACGATGGGTTGGGTTTGACAGGAGGCTAGTATGGCAGAAAATGAGTATGGGGCAAAGGATATTCAGAAACGGACGTTGGTTTTTGGAGTGGATATTGTCAATTTTGTCGATACGTTGCCGAATAGTACCGCTGGGCGGGCGGTTGGTCGCCAGATTGTTCGCAGCGGCACAGCGGTAGGTGCGCTGATGGAGGAGGCTGATGCGGCAGAAAGCCGTGCCGATTTCATCCACAAAGTCAGCATCTCGCTCAAAGAGGTCAGGGAAACCCGTTACTGGCTGCGTATTGTGCTTAAGAGCAAGTTGGGCGAGAAAATGGACCGTTCCGCCACCATCCACCTGGGCCAAGAAGCCGACGAACTGGTCCGCATTCTCTTCGCCATTCGTAACTCTGCCCGCGAAAACTCAACCAAATAATCCACACACATCGCCGATCATTGTGCATTGTGCATTGTGCATTGAAAAAGGATCTCCAATGACCAACTCCCTAGATCTCTTCCAAAAAGTCGCCGAACTGCGCGCCGCTATCCGCTATCACCAGCATCGTTACTACGTCCTCGACGATCCCGAAATCAGCGACGCCGCCTTTGACGCGCTCTTCAACCAGCTCAAAACCCTGGAAGCCGAACACCCGGATCTGCGCACGCCGGACAGCCCGACGGTGCGGGTGGGCGGCTTTATTTCGGACAAGTTCGAGAAGGTGCGCCACCCAGTGCCCATGTTGAGTCTGGCCAACGCCTTTGACGCCGACGACCTCCACGCCTGGCGGGAACGCATCCTGCGCATGTTGGGCGAGAACGCGGGGACGGATCTGGCCTATGTGGTGGAGCCCAAGTTCGACGGGTTGACCGTTGTGCTTCACTATGCGAATGGGCGCTTTGTGCAGGGGGCCACCCGGGGCGACGGCGAGGTGGGCGAGGAGATCACCCCCAACCTGCGCACGGTGAACGCCCTGCCCTTGGTGATCCCCGTGGACCCGGCCGCGGATCTGGCCGCGCCGGGCACGCTCTTTGTGCGGGGGGAGGCCTATGTGGAGGTGGGCGAGTTCGAGGCGTTCAACCGCCGCCAGGCCGAGCAGGAGTTGCGCACCTATGCCAATCCCCGCAACTTCGCCGCCGGCAGCCTGCGCCAGTTGGACAGCGGGATCAGCGCCGGGCGGCCATTGAAGTTGTGGGTCTATCAAGTTTTGGTGTTGGAAGACGCCGCCGAAAGCCCCGATTCCCAATGGCACAGCCTGGAGATGCTGGGCCGCCTGGGCTTCCCGGTCTGCGAGCGCAACCGTCGCTTCACCGACGAGCAGTTTGACCAGTTGGTGGCCTACGTCACCGACTATCCCGCGTGGCGCAGGGAGCTGCCCTACGAGATCGACGGCGTCGTGATCAAGGTCGATTCCCTGGCCATGCAGGAGGAACTGGGCTTCACCGGCAAGGACCCCCGCTGGGCCGTGGCCTACAAGGCCGGGGGCGAGGAGGTGGTGACCCGGCTGCTGGACATCGTGGTCAACGTGGGGCGCACGGGCGCGGTGACCCCCCAGGCCGTGTTGGAGCCTGTGCAGATCAGCGGCGTCACCGTGCGCAGCGCCACCCTGCACAACGAGGACTATGTGGCGGATCTGGACATCCGCGTGGGCGACCAGGTGGTGGTGAAGCGGGCCGGCGAGGTGATCCCCAAGGTGGTGCGCTCCTTGCCCGAACTGCGGGACGGCACAGAGCAGGTGTGGGCCATGCCCGATCTCTGCCCCATCTGCGGCTCGCCCCTGGTGCGTCCGCCGGAGGAGGCGGCGACCTATTGCGTCAACAACGCCTGCCCGGCCCGGCTGGTGCGGGGGGTGGAATATTTTGTGGGCCGAGGGGCGATGGATATCGAGGGCTTTGGCAGCAAACAGGCCGAACTCTTTGTGGGCCTGGGCTACATCAAAGATCTGGCCGACCTCTTCCGCCTGCCCTGGGATCAAATTTTGCAGCTTGAGGGATACAAGGAAAAACGGGTGGAAAATCTGCGGGCCGGGGTAGAGGGGGCCAAAGATCGGCCCGTGGCTCGACTGCTCACCGGCCTGGGCATCCGCTTTGTGGGCGAGGGGGTGGCCCAGTTGTTGGTGGCCCGCTTCCCCAGCCTGCCTGCGCTCATGGACGCCACGGTGGAGGAACTGAGCGAGATCGACGGCATCGGTCCCCGCATCGCCGAGAGCGTGGTGGAGTTTTTCCAAATTGAACCAAACCGGCGGCTGATCCAGGAGTTTGCCGACCTGGGCGTGCGGGTGGCCGAAGAGGTTGTCGCCGCCACCGAGGACTCTCCCCAACCCTTTGCGGGCCTCACCTTTGTGGTCACCGGCACCCTCCCCACCCTCAGCCGAGACGAGGCCAAGGCCTACATCGAGGAACGGGGCGGCAAGGTCACGGGCAGCGTCAGCGGCAAGACGGACTATGTGGTGGTGGGCGAAAACGCCGGCAGCAAGCTGGACAAGGCCACCAAGCTGGGCGTGCCGGTTCTTTCCGAGGAAGAATTGCGTCGGATGGATTCAAAATAGAACACGGATTGGACGGATCGAACGGATTTTTACGGATCTTTTTTTGATCCGTTTTGATCCGTTGCATCCGTCCAATCCGTGTTCTATTTTGAATCCCCGCACCCAACCCCACGTCGAAGAGATCCACATTGGGCAGGATCGCTGCCCCGTTGCTGCCTTCTGCGGCCATGATTTTCAGCTCGTGGTCGCCTTGTCCGCCGGGGCGGTGTAGCCGTCAGTGACCTGTTGGAAGATACGGGTCTGCACCGCGGATGTCCGCTGCGCGGGTTGGGGCAGGACGGGCAGGGAAGGAGCTGAGGCCCACAGGAACAGGCCAGCGACAAAAACCAACAAACGACGAAAATTGCGAGGATTCATGGGGGTCTTCTTTATTCAGCTTGAAAGGGCACAGCTCTCGCCAAGTCGCTATAAATCCTCTCGGCGGAGACCGGTTCGCTTGGCAACACGGGATAACATGCGCGGCCCTATTTCTTCCCCATCATGAAATGCAAACACAACATCGGGCCAGCCTGGACGCGTCAAAATGCGGTGGGACCCGCGCTGGCGTTTCACGGTCCACCCAATCCGCTGCAAGGCAGCAAGAAGCGATTTTGCTTTGATCGAAGGCCAAGTACTCATGCGTAGGCAAAGTTGACGCTATCTAACAGGTTAGGCTGCTCCCCAGTTTCGATCCAATCGGCCAACACTCGAAAGGCCAGGGCTTTGGCTTTGGCGATAGCATGGGCCTTGTCGTCCCCAT
>CAZKEX010000302.1:0-1628 GCA_964551895.1 uncultured Caldilineaceae bacterium
TGGCCTGGGAACAGGTCAAAGAGTACAGCGACATCACCTATCACAAGGCCGAGGGCATGGCCCGCATCGCCTTCAACCGGCCCGAGGTGCGCAACGCCTTCCGGCCCCGCACCATCGACGAGATGACCGAGGCCTTCAAAAACGCCTGGGCGGACCAGACCGTGGGCGTGGTCCTGCTGACGGGGAACGGCCCGTCGTCCAAGGACGGCGTCCACGCCTTCTGCGCCGGGGGGGATCAGAAGATCCGCGGCCATGCCGGCTATGTGGGGGACGACGGCGTGGCCCGGCTCAACGTGCTGGAACTCCAGCGCATCATCCGCACCATGCCCAAGCCGGTGATCGCCCTGGTCAACGGCTACGCCATCGGCGGCGGCCACGTCCTGCACGTGATCTGTGACCTCAGCCTGGCCTCGGAAAACGCCGTCTTCGGCCAGACCGGGCCGATTGTGGGCAGCTTTGACGGCGGCTACGGCTCCAGCTATCTGGCCAGCATCGTTGGCCAAAAGAAGGCCCGGGAGATCTGGTATCTGTGCCGCCAATACAGCGCCCAAGAGGCCTTGGAGATGGGCATGGTCAACAAAGTCCTGCCCACGGTCGAGGCGTTGGAGGCCGAAGGGGTGGACTGGGCCCGGGAGATCCTGCGCAAGTCGCCCCTGGCCATCCGCTTCCTCAAGGCCGGTTTCAACGCCGACCTGGACGGCCAAACCGGTCTCCAAGTCCTGGCCGGTGACGCCACCATGCTCTTCTACATGACCGAAGAGGGCAAAGAAGGCCGCAATGCCTTCGTCGAACAACGGGACCCGGACTTTAAGCAGTATCCGTGGCGACCATGAGGGGGCAGGGAGAGGGGGAGACAAGGAGACAGGGAGACAAGGAGAAGGGGAGCCGGGGAGCCGCCTCTCCCAGTCTCCCCTTCTCCTTGTCTCCCTGTCTCCCTGTCTCCTTGTCTCCCTGCGATTGGCTGCGCGCCCGTACGCGGGCGACACCGCATAAACTTGCCGTCCTGTGTGAGGGGCGGTCTGTCAGCTATGCCGAGTTGGACCGGCTGGCCGACGGTTTGGCCGCGGGCATGGTGCGCCGGGGCGTGCAGCCGGGGGATCGGGTGGCGGTCAACCTGCCCAACAGCATCGAGTATGTCGCCCTCATCCACGCCGTGGCCCGGGTCGGCGCGGTGCTGGTCCCCCTCAACACCCGGCTCACCGAGCAGGAAGTGGCGGTCCAAATCGACCTCACCACCCCGCGCTTGATCATTGACGATCCGGTTTCGATACGACCGGAAACTGCCCCGGTCTACTCAACCTACGGCGCGTCTGACCCCCAATCCCCCAATCTCCCAATCTCCCAATCCCTAATCCCCCAATCCCCAATCCCCAATCCCCAATCCATCATCTTCACCTCTGGCACCAGCGGAACGCCAAAGGGTGCGGTCCTCACCTTCGACAACCATTTGTGGAGCGCCAACAGTTCGGCCATGCGCCTGGGGGTGGATGTGGACGACCGCTGGTTGAGCTGTCTGCCCCTCTATCATGTGGGCGGACAGGCCGTGGTCTTTCGATCCTGTCTCTACGGCACGGCCATTTTATTGCACAGCCGCTTCGACGTGGATGCCTTCAATGCCGCCCTGGACG
>CAZKEX010000302.1:1728-6094 GCA_964551895.1 uncultured Caldilineaceae bacterium
GCGCAAGCCCGGCAGCGTGGGCAAGCCCCTCCTCTTCACCGAGGTGCGCATTGTGGACGAACACGATTTTTCCCTGCCCGCCGGGGAGATCGGCGAAATTTTGGTACGGGGTCCCCAGGTGATGACCGGCTATTTCGAGAACCCAGAGGCCACGGCCCGCACCCTCCAAAACGGCTGGCTGCACACGGGCGACCTGGGCTATGTGGACGCGGACGGCGATCTCTTCCTCGTCCAGCGGCGCAGCGACCTGATCGTCAGCGGCGGCGAAAATGTCTACCCGATCGAGGTCGAAACCGCCCTGCGCCGTCACCCCGCCGTGGCCGAGGCCTGCGTGGTGGGCGTCCCCGATGTGGAATGGGGGCAGCGGGTGGCCGCGGCGGTCGAATTGAAATCCGGCGCAACGGTCACCCCGGAAGCGCTTTTGACCTTTTGCCGGGAAAACTTGGCCGGCTACAAAGTCCCCCGGCGACTGCGGATTTTGGACACCCTGCCCCAAACCGCTTCCGGCAAGATCGAACGCCGGGCCGTGGCCGAGATGATGGCAAAGGCTGTTTAACCGCAGAAAAAATAGAACACGGATTGAACGGATAAAACGGATTCGTACTGATCTTAAAAATCCGTTTTTGATCCGTCGCATCCGTCCAATCCGTGTTCTATTTTTCAGAATGAAGGCAACCCATCCATGACCCAATCCTTCCCCAAACCGCATCTCCCATACCCGACGGCCCAGTGGGGCCAGGCGGACCACCCGCCCCTGCTGCTTCTCCACGGCTTCACCGGGCGCGGGGAGGGGTGGGGGGATCTGGCTGTGCCCGTGGCCGCGGCGGGCTATCGGGTGATCGCGCCGGATCTGCCGGGGCATGGGGGGAACCTGCCGGTGGAGGCCGCAGAGTATGGCATGGCCCGGGTGGCCGAGGCCTTGGCGGATCTGATCGACCACGAATGTGGCGGAGCCGTGCATTTGGCGGGCTATTCCATGGGCGGACGGTTGGCCCTCTATTTCGCCCTGGCCTTCCCCGAAAAGGTGCGCTCTTTGGTGTTGGAAAGCGCGTCGCCGGGGCTGGCCACGGAGACCGAGCGGGCCGCCCGCCAAGCCTCCGACCATGCCCTGGCCGCCCGCATTGAGGCCGAGGGCATTCCGGCCTTTGTGGCGTTTTGGGAATCCCTGGCCCTGTGGCAAAGTCAAGTGCGGCTGGCGGAGGATGTGCGCCAAAGGTTGCGCCGTCAACGGCTGCAAAACAGCGCCACCGGTCTGGCCCACAGCCTGCGGGGGATGGGGACCGGTACTCAGCCCAGCCTGTGGGACCGTCTGTCGAGCTTGACCGTCCCCACCCTGCTCCTGGCCGGGGCGGAGGATGCCAAGTTTGCCGCCATCAACCGGCAGATGGCGGCGCAGATGCCCAACGCCCGCTTGGTCGTGGTCCCCGAAGCCGGACACACGGTCCATTTGGAACAGCCGGAACGCGTCGTGGCTGAACTTTTGGCCGCATTGGCGGGGAGCTGATCAACCGCAGAGGGCGCGGAGGGCGCGAAGAAATCGCAGAGAGTCATGGGCTTTTCAGAGGCAAGATCCTTCGTGACCCTTCCCTTCTTCCCCTCTTCGTGGCAATCTTGAATGACGTCTCATAAAATCGAGGAATCCGCATGAACTATCGTCGTCTGTCTGCCATCAGCGCCGGGCATTTTGCCATTGACGTACTCAACTCGTCCGTGGCGATCATTCTGGTCTCCATGGTCGGGCGTTTTGATCTGAGCAACAGCCAGATTGCCCTGGGGACCATGTTTTACACCTTTGCGGCCGCGCTGACCCAGCCCTTCTTTGGGCTGTTGGCGGATCGGGTGAAGGGGCGCTGGCTGGCCGCGGCGGGGCTGACATGGACCATGATCTTCTTCAGCGCGTCTTCCTTTGCGGCCACCTACGAGGGCATGTTGGGGTTGCTGGTGATCGGTGCGTTGGGCAGCGCGGCCTTTCATCCTGTGGGGGCCATGAGCGCCACCCATGCCGGCGGGACCAAGGGCGGGGGCAGCGCCACGTCCATCTTCTTCCTCTTTGGGCAGACCGGGCTGGCCCTGGGGCCGGTGGCGTCGGGGATGGTCTTGCAGCGCTATGGGGTGGCCGGGCTGCCTTGGGTGGCCCTGGCCATGTTCCCCGCGGTGGTGATCATGGTGGCCTTTCTGCGCCAACCCATCCACGCGGAACACGAGGCGGCCCCGGTGGTTGCCCCGGCCAGGGATGGCCCGACCCCGACCAAGCCACGGATGCAGATCGGGTGGATGGCCCTGTTGGCCTTTGTGGCCCTGATCGCCTTGCGCTCCACCACGTTGCAGAGCTTCACCAGCCTGCTGCCCAAATTTCTGGCGGATCAGGGCTTTGCCTCGGGCGAATATGGGCGCATGATGGGGGCGTTCAGTCTGGCCGGAGCCTTTGGCACCCTGTCCGGCGGCTTTTTGGCGGACAAATTCAGCCGTCGCCAGGTGATCTTTGTGGCCATGGCGCTGGGCGGGCCGGTCAGCTTTTTGCTGCTCAACGCCACAGGGATCAACTACTATCTGCTGGCGATCACGGCGGGTTTTTTGCTCAACATCCCCCACAGCATTTTGGTGGTGATGGCCCAGCGGCTGTTGCCCAAGCGCCAGGGGTTGGCCAGCGGCGCGGTGTTGGGCTTCATGTTTGCCAGTGGCGCGGCCGCCGGCGCGGTGGTGGGCTGGATCTCGGACTTCACCGGGCTGGGCGTGGCGTTGCACGGGGTGGCCCTGTTGCCGATCTTGGCCGGGTTGTGCGCCCTCACTCTGCCCGCCACCCGCACGCCCAAAGTGCTGTGAGGGCGTGTCCGCGAAAGGGGGATCTCTATGCCCCCATTTCGATTAACACAATAAAAACATATTTTTTTGACAAAATCCCCAAAGGCTGGTATGATGGTCTATATATAGCATCGTTCTTGTCGCGGACCCAGTCCGGTCCGCCTAGCCTTTGGGAAGTGGCATGAGTCTTGGTCTAGCAAATCAGCGGGGGTCCCAGGCCTGGCGCATTGTGGAGTTTTTGCAGCGCAACGGGTCTGCCTCAATCCGAGAGTTGGAAGCGTGGTTGCAGGTGACCACCACGGCTGTGCGCGCCCAACTGACCGCTTTGCAGGCCGAGGGCTATGTGGATCGGCGGCGGGTGAGCGAGGGGGTGGGGCGTCCGTACCATGTCTATGTGACCACGGACAAGGTGCGGGAGCTGTTCGACTGCCATTGCGACGACCTGGCCCTGACCATGTTGGAGGAAGTGTTGCACATTGTGGGCAAGGACAAGGTGCCGGTCCTGATGGGACGGGTTAGCGACCGGCTGGCCCAGCGTTATGTGGCCGGGGTGAAAGCCGAGGCCATGCAGGATCGGGTGCATCAATTGGCCAGGGCTTTGAGTGGCCAGGGCGTGTTGACCGATGTGTTTGCCCAAGAAAACGACACCATCATCCTCAAGACCTACAATTGCCCCTATCACGAACTGGCCCAGGAGTACCGGGAAGTGTGCGAGATGGAGCAGGGGATGATGAGCAAGGTGCTGGGGTCCGAGGTTAATTTGAGCAGTTGTATGATGGATGGGCACAGCAGTTGTTCGTTTGTGGTGGCGACTAGATAGAGAGCAACTTACACCACGAAGCCACAAAGACACGAAATTTCACGAAGAAAGAAAATTTTGTGTCCTTTTGTGTCCTTTTGTGCCTTTGTGGTAAACCTTTTTGTCTCTGGCCAAGCCAGGACAGGTCAATTAAATTTCACGAAACACGACAAGCATTTTCCACAGGAGTTAAAGTCACGATGAGCGTACTTGAAATTCGTAACCTACATGCCAGCGTCGAGGATGTCGAGATCCTCAAGGGGGTCAACCTGACCCTGCGAAGCGGTGAGATCCACGCCCTGATGGGGCCCAATGGATCGGGCAAGTCCACCCTGTCCAATGTGATCGCCGGCCATCCCCACTATGAGATCACCGAAGGCGACATTCTGCTGGATGGCGAGAGCATCTTGGAGATGGAGGCCGACGAGCGGGCCCGGGCCGGGATCTTTCTGGCCTTCCAATATCCCGTGGCCATCCCTGGGGTGAGCGTGGCCAACTTCTTGCGCACCGCGGTCTCCAATGTGCGGGGCTTCAAACAGAAGGAAGGCCAAAATGGAAGTCGGGGCGGCGTGGTAGGCAGCAATCTGATGCCCATGCGGGACTTCCGCCGGGAGCTGACCGCCAAGATGAAGGAATACAACGTGGATTCCAGCTTCTCCCGGCGCTATCTCAACGACGGCTTTTCCGGTGGCGAGAAGAAGCGCACGGAAGTGTTGCAGATGGCCATGTTGGAGCCCAAGTTCGCCATTCTGGACGAATCCGACT
>CAZKEX010000303.1:0-6088 GCA_964551895.1 uncultured Caldilineaceae bacterium
TTGTCCCCAAAATGACGGCCATAGTTGCGCCAGGGCAGGGAGATGATCTCCACCGTGTCCCCCTGGCTTTTCAGGTACTGCACCATCTGCCGGTCATACAAATAGCCGCCAGAAATGGTGTCCAGACTGCCATAAATTATCAAGCCGACGCGCAAATTATCCACGAAATTTTATCCACGAATCTTCACGAATCTTCACGAATCTTTTCAATCTCTCAATCACCCAATCTCTCAATCTCCCCAACCAACCAACAAACCAACCAACCAACAAACCAACCAACCAATCAACGCACCACCCGATACGCCGCCCACGCAATCTCGTTCTCCCACAGCCGCACGGTGATGGCGGTGATGTTGGGCGCGGCGATGCGGGCGGAGAATTGCGTGCAGAAGATGCGGGCGAAGTGTTCGATGCTGGGGTTGAGACCGGCGAATTCGGGCAGGCCGTTGAGGGTTTTGTCCCGAAAATAGGCGACCATCTGGTCCAAGTTGTGTTCGATGTCCACGATATCGACCAGATAGCCGTGCTGGTCCAACTCGGCCCCGTAGAGCCGCACCTCAACTTGATAGGCATGGGAGTGCCAAGCGTTCTCCGCGCCCCAATCCCCCCCGATCAGGAAGTGTTGGGCCACAAAATCTCGTTTGACGGCGACGGTGTACATGAAGGTATGCCTTTCTTTACAAAGCAACGAGTCACGAGTAATGAGTAATGAACGTGGTTGCCATCATTGTCGATCACTCCTCAACCACGTTCATTACTCATCACTCATTACTCGTCTCTCGATACTCAATGATCACCTGCACCGTCTCCCCCGCCCGCTGATCGATGAGCCGATAGGCGTCAGCGGCCTGGGCGATGGGGAAGCGGTGGGTGATGAGTCGGTCCATGTCGATCTGGCCGGCCAGGGTAGTCAGGGCGTCCCAGGCCGCGCCCAGGCGGCGGGGATGGGTCCAGCGCCCGCTGAGGCTGGGGTCGAGGGTGCTGACCTGGCTGCTGGTCAGGCGCAGGCGCTTGCGGTGGAAGCCGCCGCCCAGGTCGAGGCTGGCCCGCTTTTGCCCATACCAGGAGCCGATGACTATGCGACCGGCATAGCCGGCCCAGGCGATGGCTTGGTCCAAGGCGATGGGGTTTCCCGATAGCTCCAAGAGCAGGTCAGCGCCGATTGGATTCGCCTCGTCAGTTCCGGGGGGGCCAGGGAGAGCGGTAAAAAGGTTGGCCCAGGCCGGGTCGACGGAGTCCAGGCTCTGGTGTGCGCCCAGTGTGACCGAGAGCGCCCGGCGCAGGGGATAGGCATCCGTGGTGATCAGCTCTTTCAAGGGGAAGCGGGCCAAAAGAGCCGTGACCAGCAGGCCGACAATGCCCTGGCCCAGGACGATCACCTTTTCCCCCAGCCTTGGGGCGGCGTCCAGCACCAGGTTGACCCCGGTCTCCATGTTGGGCAAGAGGGCGGCCAACTCGGTGGGGATGTGGTCGGGCACGGGGAACAGTTGGTCCGGCGTGGCGCAGAAATAGGCTTCGTGGGGGTGGAAGGCGAAGACCCGTTGGCCCAGCCAGCCGTCGTCGGCCTGGTCGCCTGCGGCGATGACTTGGCCCACGGCCGCGTAGCCATAGGCCAGAGGGTAGGCGAAGGTCTCCCCCATGCCGACGATGGCGGCGTCCACGGGCAGGTCCGGGGGAAACTGGTCTCGATAGACCAACATCTCTGTGCCGGGGCTGATGGCCGAGACCAGGGTGCGCACCAGCAGTTGGCCAGGGGCGGCCTGGGGCAGGGGGCTTTCTTCGATTCGGACGGTCCGGGGACCGACAAAGAGAAGGCGTTGATTATTCAAAGGTGAGGCTGCCCCAGATCACAGTGTCGCGCCCAAGTTGGGCGACGGTAGGTTGGGTAATTTGGGGAAAAATGGGTTGATTTCGTGTAGTGTACGCCTTCACCCCCCCTACGAAGAGGGGAGCCACGGTGACCGCTGCTTGGTCCACCAGGCCATTGGCCAAAAATGTTTGGATGATCTCTGCGCCCCCTTCGACCATGACGCTGAGGATGGCTAGATCCCCAAGCTTGGTCAAGACCGCAGCTAGATCTAATTTTCCATCATCCCCAACCGGCACGACGAAAAGCTGTGCGCCCTGGGCTTCGAGTTGGGCGCGGCGGTCTGGGTCCACGGGATCTGCGGTGAAGATCCACGGGGCGGCGGCGTGGAAGAGGTTGGCCGTGGGGGGCGTGCGCAGGCGGCTGTCCAGGATCACGGCCTGGGGATTGGGGCCGTCGGCCAGACGCACGGTGAGCCGGGGGTTATCGGCCAGGACGGTGCCGATGCCGACCAGAATGGCGTCGTGGCGGGCGCGCAGGCGGTGGGTCATGGCCAGGGAGTCGGGTCCGCTGAGGGCAAGGGGCTGGCCGGGCTGGGCGGCGATGCTGCCGTCCAGGCTCTGGGCATAGGCCAGGGTGACCAGAGGGCGACCCATGCGGGCGTGGTGGGCCGCGGCGGATTCTGCGAGATCGGCCAGGATTTCGGCAGGTTGGTCGGCGGCGGCTTGGGGCGATGGGGCCGAGTTGTCCAGGTTGAGCAGATGGCGCATACGGCGCACTTTTGTGGTCAAGTAGACCGAGTTTTCCTCGTTGACCTGGGGGGGCATGGGCACCCGGTCGGCCACGGTGACGCCCAGGCCGCGCAGACTCTCGATCTTGGCCGGGTTGTTGGTGAGCAGGCGGATGGAACCCACGCCCAGATCGGCCAGGATGCGGGCGGCCACGCTGTATTCCCGCTCGTCGGCCTGGTGGCCCAGAACTAGGTTGGCATCCACGGTGTCCAGGCCGTCGTCCTGCAAATTGTAGGCCCGCAGCTTGCTCAACAGCCCAATCCCCCGACCTTCCTGGCGCAGATAGAGCAGCACGCCCCTGCCCTCCTCGGCGATCTGGCGCATGGCTTCGTGTAGTTGAGGGCCGCAGTCACAGCGCAGAGAGCCCAGCACATCCCCGGTGAAGCACTCGGAATGCACCCGGACCAGCACATTTGCCTGGCCCGCCACATCCCCCATGACCAAGGCCAGATGCTCTTTTTTGTCCCGGCTGTTGCTGTAGTAGCAGAGCTGGAACTGCCCCTCGTCGGTGGGGATGCGGGCACAGGTTTGTTGGGTGACGGTCAAAGGCTTCATAAGGGGTGTTGGGTATCGTGTGTCGTGTATCGTGTGTCGAGTGTCGAGTATCGAGTATTGGTTGGGTATCGGGTAACTATATGCGTCTGGGGATGGCTTGTCAAAGATCGACGTTCTATGCTTTTGCATTCTGGTTCATTGGGAATATCCGTGGTCAACCCGCTGCGGTTTCACTTCGATATGCTTCGCACTCAGTACAGGCGATACGACCGGAAACTGCCCCGGTCTACTCAACCTGCGCTGGCCCGCGGACCACGGAAGATCCCAATGAGCCTGCATTCTATGACGCTTTTTGTCGGGCCTTTGACCAATAGGCTATACTGTTGCGAATGGCAGATGGCAAATGGCGAATGGCGAATGGCAAATGGCGAGTTTCGTGGCTATTCGCCCCTCGCTATTCGCCCCTCGCCATTCGCCATTCGCCATTCGCCATTCGCAACAGGAGATCCAACTCTTGATCAACGGAACCACCCAACGCTACTTCCTCGGCATCAGCTTGACGGCTATGGCCACCTTGATGCTGGAATTGACCCTGACCCGTGTCTTTTCGGTGACAATGTGGTATCACTTCGCCTTTATGGCCATCTCCCTGGCCCTCTTTGGCCTGGGCGTTGGGGCCATCTACCTCTATCTGTGGCCCGAGCGCTTCCCCGCCGAGAAGCTGGAGAGCCAGTCCAGCCGCTGGATGCTGCTCTTTGCCGCCACCCTGCCCCTGATCTTCGCCACCATCATCCGCATTCCCTTTGACGGCGGCATTTCGTGGCAGAGCTTTCGCCAACTGACCTATATCTACATCCTTTCGGCCATCCCCTTTTTGCTGGGGGGTATGGCCATCTCCCTGGCCTTTCGCCACCGCAGCCAGGTGATCAGCCGGGTCTACTTCTATGACCTGGTGGGGGCCGGCCTGGGCTGTGCGCTGACCTTGGTCATGCTGACCTTGATCCCCGCGCCCCAGGGGATCGTGGCCATCTCTGCCGTGGGCGCCTTGGCCGGGCTGATCTTTGGCTGGCCCCAGCTCAACCTGCGCCGGGCCGGCTTTGGGGTGATCGCCTTCCTCGCCCTGCTCCTGGTACTGGACGGTCCCCTGGGCCTCTTCCAGATCAACCGGGTCAAGGGTGTGGACGAAGCCACCCAGCGGGACCGGGTCTTCGAGCAGTGGAACAGCTTCAGCCGCATCGTCGGCTTCCGCCTGACCAACGAAGAGATGGAGGGCTGGGGGTTGAGCGGCGATCCCAACCGGCCCACCCTGGCCGAACAGGTGATCCTGCTCATCGACGGCGACGCCGCCACCCCCATCGCCCTCTATGACGGCGACCTGGAGCAGGCCCGCTATCTGATGAACGATGTCACCAACCTGGCCTACAACCTGCGCCAGGATGCCCACGTCCTGGTCATCGGCCCTGGCGGCGGGCGGGATGTGCTGGCCGCGTTGGCCTCGGGCCAGGCCCAGGTGGACGGGGTGGAGATCAACCCCATCATGCTGGAAGCCGTGGACGAGTTCGGCTACCTCAGCGGCGGCATCTACGACCTGCCCAACGTCAACATCACCGTGGACGAGGGGCGCAACTTTATCGCCCGGGCCGAGGGCAAGTGGGATATCATCCAGTCCAGTTTGGTGGACACCTGGGCCGCCACCAGCGCCGGGGCCTTCGTCCTCAGCGAGAGCAACCTCTACACCGTGGAGGCCTTCGAGGACTACATCGACCACCTCACCCCGGACGGCATCTTCACCATGAGCCGCTGGTTCCACGGCGACCGCCCCACCGAGACCCTGCGCATGACCGCCGTGGCCCTGGTCGCCCTGGAAAAGATGGGCATCGAGAATCCCGCCGACCATATCGCCATCGTGATCCGGCCCGAGGCCCTGATCGCCACCCTGCTGGTCAAGCGCTCCCCCTTCACCGCCGAGGAGACCGACACCCTGCTGCGGGTGAGCGAAGAGCGGGGCTTTGTGGCCCTGCAGATCCCTGGCCGGGTGGCCGAACCCCCTGTGCGGGATCTGATCTACAACCAGAACCGGGCCGACTTCTGGAACAACTACCCGGCGGATGTCTCGCCCACCACCGACGACAAACCCTACTTCTTCTACACCCTGCGTCTGGGCAACCTGGGCGATCTGCGCAACGAGCAGGGGGTCAGCAACATGAACAACCAGGGCATCTTTGTCCTCTACAGCCTGCTGATCATCGTCACCGTCCTGGCCGTGCTGACCATCCTGGTCCCCCTGTGGTGGAAGCGCCGGGACGCCTTGGCCAACGCCCCGGGCCGCTGGCTCTATGTGGGCTACTTCTTCAGCCTGGGCATCGCCTTCCTCCTGGTGGAGATCCCCCTGATCCAGCGCTTTGGCCTCTTTTTGGGCCACCCCATCTACGCCCTGGCCGTGATTTTGTTCAGCGTTTTGCTCTTCAGCGGCGTGGGCTCCTATCTCAGCGGGCGGCTGGCCGGGGACCGGCCCGCCCGGCTGGCCGTGCGTATGCTGCCCGCGCTTCTGGCCCTGCTCACGGTCTACGCCTTCACCCTCACCCCCCTCCTGGGCAGCCAACTGCACCTGGAGCTGCCCGTGCGCATCCTCATGTCCGTGGTCCTCATCGCCCCCCTTGGCCTCTTCATGGGCATGCCCATGCCCCTTGGCATCGCCGCCCTGGACAAAGTGCGCCCCCAGCTCATCCCGTGGATGTGGGGCATCAACGGGGCCACCTCCGTGGTCGCCTCGGTTCTGGCCACCGTGGTCAGCCTCAACATCGGTCTGCGGGGTACCCTGCTCGTCGGCATGGCCATCTACGCCCTGGCATGGATCATGATGGTCGGGATCGGCAGAACAAAGGAATAGAGAGCAAAAAAATAGGCCGCGGAGAACGCGGATTTGGCGGATCACCGTGGATTTTTCTTTTGAAGAAGAAGATCCATTTCGGTCCGCCAACCCAGCGTTTCCGCG
>CAZKEX010000304.1:0-1890 GCA_964551895.1 uncultured Caldilineaceae bacterium
AAAGGGCCGGACGATCTGGGGTAGAGCAAGTCGTGCTGGCCCATTCCCGGAATGGACGAGGACTCGCCACCAATCCCGGAATGGGCCAAGGCTACTACACGATCCCAGGAAGAACCGGCCCATTCCGGGATTGCCCAGCTCGTTTTCAACCCGCTGACCCATACCCGATCCCCTAGCTTGATGCCTATGGGTCACGGACCCGGCGGGTCGATCCCATGATCTTCCTCGGCAGACCCGCCCGGTCACGGACCGGGCTAGAGCGCGACAAACTGTAGATCTCAATCTAATCTGAGTTTAGCAAAAAATCTACACCTGGTTCACCAGGCTGGTCACCCACTCAAGCCCCCTTTGAGGGGGCGTTGCTGTTCTAGCCCTGTGGCTTTCAGCCCAGGGCGGAGGTTGCCGCCAACTCATCTTGAGCGCACCCGAATGGTTTTTGGGAACGATTGGGCGGTGGCTAACGTCGAATAGGGGCTGGGTGGGGTGAACTTCTGTCGTTAACTCATGCCATTTTAGTGTTTTCCGGGCTTTTTGGTACAATCACACTATTGTCTACGCGTTTTGAACTTTACCCACGTCGATAGGTATGACGTAGAAAACAACCCAACTATGCAAGATCTCGGCGCATTGCTGCGCGAAAGACGGGAAGCCCTGGGCCTGAATCTGGCCGATGTCGAAGCGGGCACCCGTATCCGTCAAAAATATCTGGCCGCTCTGGAATCCGACGAGTGGCATCTCTTGCCCGGTGAAGTGGTGGGCCGGGGCTTCCTGCGCAACTATACGCGCTTTTTGGATCTGGATGTCGAATCCATTTTGGAACGACGCCGGGTCTCGGTAGATCCCCACCTGCAACGGGCCTTGGAGAGTACGAGCGCTGGCGCCCCCATGCCGGCCGGCCGAGATGTGGACTATCGCCCCAGGGATGTTGCGTTGATCCGAGAGCCGTTGATCGATTTCGATGACATCGAGATTGACTGGCGACGATTCAGCCCTTTGATCGTCCTGTTGTTTGTGGTTTTAATCGGGGCCGGCGGCTGGTGGAGCTTCCAGCAGCTTTCGCCTCGTCTTGGCAACTTCTTCGGCGATACCGTGGACAGTGTGCAGACCCGAGTCGCCGAGATCCGCGCCACTGAGCCAGCCACAGCCATCCCCGCCACGCCGGTGATCTCGGATAGCGGTGGGACAGCCGCCGCGCTTGTGACCGACCCGACCGCCACACCCGTGCCCGAGGTTGCCGCCCCTATCGATCCGCCCACGGCCACGCCGATCCCAGCTGTGCCCACGCTTACACCCGTCGCCCTGGATCCGGCCTCAACGCCTACCCCCACGGAAGTCGTCGCCCAGCCCGTGGTCGAGGAACCCACCCCGGAAGTGGTGGTCGAAACGCCAACCGAAGAGGCCGCCTCCGCCCCAGAATTTCCGCCCCCGACCTGCGCAGACGAGCGCTCTGTGATTCTCAGCCCCGGTGTGAACCAACGGGTCCAGGGGCAAGTCACCATCAGCGGCACGGTCTTCCACGATGACTTCTGGTATTATAAATTGGAATTTGCGCCAGGGGCCAACGCCAGCGAAGGCTTTGTCTACTTCGCCGGGGCCGAGCGCCAGATCACCGAGGGGGAGCTGGCCAAGCTCAACAGCGCCGCCCTGGGCAACGGCACCTATACCCTCAAATTGACCGTCGTGGACAACGCAGGCAACTTCCCCCCCACCTGTCAGGTCACGATTCGAGTGGAGAATTAGAGGGGGAGACGGGGAGACAGGGAGACAAGGAGACAAGGAGAGGGGGAGACAAGGAGAGGGAAACTCACCCTCTCTCCTTATCTTCCCCTTTTTTGTTCCCCCTTCTCCCTGTCTCCCTGTCTCCTTGTCTCCCCTTCTCCTTGTCTCCCC
>CAZKEX010000304.1:1990-6076 GCA_964551895.1 uncultured Caldilineaceae bacterium
GTCTCCATAAACGCCCCGATACTGCGGCGGGAGCATGGCCGCCAGGGTGAGCATGAGCTGCTCTGTGTATTGGTGGAGCTGTTCCGTGCGGGCTTTACCCGACGGCAGGTGGATCAGGGGGCCGATCTGGATGTGGACCGGGACCCGGCGCAGGCGTTTCCAAAAATGTTCGGCCTGTTCTTGTCCATAGGCAACCATGGGCAGGATAGGGGCGGCGGATCGAGTGGACAGATAGGCGACGCCGGTGTGGCCTTCGGTCAGCCCCCCCGTGGGGCTGCGGGTCCCCTCTGGCGCCATAGCCAGCGCCCCGCCCGCCTTCAACACCGTCAACGCCGCGGCCAAGGCCTTGCGATCCGGCGTGCCCCGCTCCACATAGATCGCCGTCCCCACATGGGAGAGCAGCCAGCCCGAAAAGGGTGTCTGTGCCCACTTGTCCGCGGCAAAAACCACCGTGCGCCGGGGCATCTTGGCAAAGACAATGGGCGCATCCAGATAGTCCAGGTGGTTCACCGCCAGCACAAAAGCCCCTTGGGCCGGGACGTTTTCCAACCCTTCGATGGTCACCTTGGCCAACAGCCGCACCAAAAAGCGCATGATCCAATGCACGGCCCGTTGAAGCAGGGTCCAGCATTGATAGTCCAGGCTGCCGTAGTCGATGTCGGGCACAGGGGAACTCCTGTTTGTTGGTTGGTTTGTTTGTTGGTTGGTTTGTTGGTTGGGATGGGAGATGGGATTAGGGGGTGGGGGTGGTGATGGCGGAGATGCGGCGGCCTTGGGCGACCGCGGAGACCCGGGCTACGGGGCCGCCCACCGGGGCCAGGACGCCGGTGAAGGTGGTTTCGCCGCCCCGGGGCACCACATTGTGGTCTGGGTCCACCTTGCGCACGGCGATCACCCGGTCCAGGGCGTCGTAGGCGGTCAGCACCACCTGCACGCTGACGGCTTCCTCTGGCCCGGTGTTGACAATGCGCCCGGTGACCGTGTAGGCGGCGTAGCGCTCGCCCTCCCCGGCCAGGTCTTGCACGTCCAGGTCCCGGTAATAGCTGCCCACAAAGGCGGGCACCCCGCTCACCGGATAGGCCTGGTAGTTTTCAAACTTGCCCGGCACATTGCCAAAGAGAATGGCGAAGGGGGCGGTCTCGTTGACGTCCACCAGATCCAGGGCCACCAAGCCCGTGGCCCGACCGATCTCCCGGCTCTCCTTGTCAAAGAGGGCAACCCCGGCCCGCACCTGCTCCAAAGCCATCCCGCTGCCGTTGAGCACCTCGCCCAGCACCCACAGACCGCCGATAGCCGTCTCGCTGAAATGCACATTTTGCACGGTGAAGGGCAGGGGTGTGGGCGTGGTGGTGGCCTCGGCGGCCTCGGCCAGCTCGTCCAGCCGGGGGATGATCAGCTCTTGGTTGACCTGAAGGGTGCGGGGGTCCAGGATGCCGTTGACCTCTTGCAGGGCGGCCACGCTGACGCTGAAGTTGGTGGCAATACTGAGCAGGCTGTCCCCAGGGCGGATCACGTAGATCACGGGGGTGGGCGTCACCGTGGGCGTGGGGGTGGGGGCCGGGGTGTAGGGAGCCGGGGTGGCCGTGGGCGGCAGAGGAGCCACCACCTCCACGGCAATGGTGGCCGTGGGGGCCGGGGTGGGCGTAGGCGGCAGGGTGATCACCTGGCCGCAGCCGGCCAGGGCGATCATGCCCAGAATCAACAGGCAAATGAATCCAGCCTGGCGAAAACAAGTCCGGGATTCCCACGCTCTAGCCGGGTCCGTGACCCGGCGGGTCTGCCACAGAAGATCCTGGAAAGCGCCCGCTGGGTCAACCCGCCGGGTTACGGACCCGGCTAGAGCAACGCGTAGAAGTCGGACTTTTTTCAAAAGTCCGACTTCTTGTGTCAATTTCCAAGATGTTTGGCCCCTCATTTCTCTCTCCATAATGGGCAAAAGTATACCACAACCCACACCGCCCGCGCAGATTGTCCCATCCCCAAAATTTCCAGTATACTGGACAATGCACAATGCACAATGCACAATGCACAATGGGTGTGCGGAATGACAATCTCCCAATCGCCTAATCTCCCAATCTCAATCAACCAATCAACCAACAAACCAACAAACCAACAAACCATGACCCACACCCTAATCCACAACGGTACATTGATCGACGGCACGGGCCGCGCACCGGTGACGGACGCGGCGGTGCTGCTGGAAGACAACCGCATCCGCGCCGTGGGGACGGCGGCCAGCGTCTCCGCCCCGGCGGATGCCCGGCGCATTGACGCCCAGGGCGGCGCCATCCTGCCCGGGCTGATCGACACCCATGTCCATCTCATGTTCGAGGGCATCAACATCCCCAAGATGATGGGCACGCCCTTTTCCCTCAACTTCTACACGGCTATCGACAACATGCGCCGCACCTTGGACGCCGGCATCACCAGCGTGCGGGACGCCGGGGGCGCGGACGTGGGGGTGAAGCAGGCCGTGGAGCAGGGGCTGGTGGCCGGACCCCGGATGCAGATCAGCATCAGCGTCCTCACCACCACCGGCGGCCACGGGGACGGCTGGACCCTCTCCGGCAATGAGTTCAACCTCTTCCCGGCCTATCCCGGCAACCCGGACGGGCGCTGTGATGGGGTGGAAGCCGTGCGCAAGAAGGTACGGGAGGTGCTGCGGGCCGGGGCCGAGGTGATCAAGGTCTGCTCCACCGGCGGTGTCCTCAGCCCCACGGATCACCCGGAATTCACCCAGTTTTGCGAAGAGGAGCTGCGGGTGATGGTGGAGGAGGCCCGTTTTCGGCGGGGGATCAAGGTCATGTCCCACGCCCAGGGAGCCGAGGGGGTCAAGAACGCCCTGCGGGCGGGCATCCACTCCATCGAGCATGGCATCTTTTTGGACGACGAGGCCATCGACCTCTTTTTGGAGACCGGCGCATTTCTCGTCCCCACCCTCCTGGCTCCCCTGGCTGTGCTGGAGATCGGCAAGGCCGGGGCCATGCCCGACTATGGCATCCGCAAGGCCCAGGAGGTGATGGAGATCCACAGCGAAAGCATCGCCAAGGCCCACAAAGCCGGGGTCAAGATCGCCATGGGCACGGACGCCGGGGTGATGCCCCACGGCGCCAACCTGCGGGAACTGGGGCTGATGGTCAACATCGGCATGACCCCCATGCAGGCCATCGTCGCCACCACCCGCACCGCGGCCGAATGTCTGGGCTGGCAAGATCGCCTGGGCACAGTGGAAACGGGCAAGCTGGCCGACCTGATCATCACCCGCACAGACCCGCTCAAAAACATCCGCAGCCTGGAAGACACGGCCAACATTCGGGTTGTGATCAAGGATGGGGTCGTCGTGAAGGGCAACGAGTAAAAAGTAACGAGTAAGAACGTGTGAGAGGTGTTCCATTGGTTTTGGGGCAACGGCAAGAAGCCCCCAACCACGCCATTACTCATTACTCGTCACTCATTTTTGTTGGGAGACAAATGATATGTCAAAAATTGCCATTCTGTCCGACAGCCATGACAATATCTGGAATTTGGAGCAGGCCCTGGTCCAGGTGAACGAGAGCGGGGCGGATGTGCTGGTTCATCTTGGGGATCTGGTGGCCCCGTTTATTGTGGCCCAACTGGCCCAGGCCTTTACCGGGCCCATCCACATCATCCAGGGCAACAACGACGGGGATGGCCGCTTGCAGCAGCAGGTGGCGGCCAACTTCCCCCACGTCACCCTGCACGGGATCTACGCCGAACTCACCGTGGACGAGCGCAGGATCGCCCTGATCCACTACCCGGAACCGGCCCGGCCCATCGCCCATTCCGGCCTCTTCGACCTGGTCTGCTATGGCCACAACCATCTCAACCATTGGGAAACCGTGGGCGCGTGTCACCTGGTCAACCCCGGCGAAGTCATGGGCCGCCTCGGCTCCCCCACCTGGGGGCTGTATGATTGTGCCGACCATTCATATCGTTCAGTGGAGATTGGTTGATTTGTTGATTAGTTGATTAGTGACTCTGCTGCAAAAAGCCATTTAACCGCCGAGGATACAGAGATTTCGCAGAGAACGCAGAGGAAAAAATCTTGCTTTTCTTTGCGTTCTT
>CAZKEX010000305.1:0-6068 GCA_964551895.1 uncultured Caldilineaceae bacterium
GATGGGCCAGTTTCTCCTGTTCGGAGAGGGTGTCGATGTTGATGCCGACCATGGCCTCGCCCAGGTTGGCGCTGATCTCGGCCAGGATGGTGGGGTCGTTGTAGTGGGTAACAGCCTGCACAATGGCTTTGGCCCGCTTGGCCGGGTTGCCGCTCTTGAAGATGCCGGAGCCGACGAAGACGCCGTCCACGCCGAGCTGCATCATCAGGGCTGCGTCCGCCGGGGTGGCCAGGCCGCCGGCGGCGAAGTTGACCACGGGCAGTCGGCCCAGCTCCGCAGTCTGCTTGACCAGGGCGTAGGGGGCCTGGATCTCCTTGGCGTAGGCGAAGAGTTCGTCCTCGTCCATGGTGCGCAGTTGGCGGATGGCCCCGTTGACGGCCCGGGCGTGGCGCACGGCCTCGACCACGTTGCCGGTCCCGGCCTCGCCCTTGGTGCGGATCATGGCCGCGCCCTCGGCGATGCGGCGCAGGGCCTCGCCCAGGTTACGGCAGCCACAGACAAAGGGCACGCCAAACTTGTGCTTGTTGATGTGGTGTTCCTCGTCCGCGGGGGTGAGGACTTCGCTCTCGTCGATGTAGTCGACGCCCAAGGCTTCCAGGATCTGGGCCTCGACAAAGTGGCCGATACGGGCCTTGGCCATCACCGGGATGGTGACCGCGGCGATGATGCCGTTGATCATATCCGGGTCGCTCATGCGAGAGACGCCGCCGTCCTTGCGGATGTCCGCGGGGACCCGCTCCAGTGCCATGACTGCGCAGGCCCCGGCCTCTTCGGCAATACGGGCCTGCTCCGGCGTCACCACATCCATGATCACGCCCCCCTTCAACATTTGGGCCAGCCCAGCTTTGACCGCAAAGGTGGCGATCTCCTTCTGGCCGATGCCGTTTTTACCGCTATTCGTTTCGTTGGACATATCTTTCCCCCTTTATGGTAATGGTCTTCGATCCCAAGGATCCCACAGGTTGCCGTTCGCAGGGCGAGGGGGAGTCTGCCCAGCCACATCAAGGTTCTGAATTTATGAGTATAGCACCGATTGGGGCGGGATTGAAATTGCAAGGGATTTTTGGAGACAAGGAGACAGGGAGACAAGGAGAAGAGGAGAAGAGGAGAAGAGGAGACAGGGAGAAGGGGAGGCAAGGGTGTCCCACGATCTCCTTGTCTCCTTGTCTCCTTGTCTCCTTGTCTCCCTGTCTCCCTACCCCCTGGGCATGCGCTGTTCCATGTAGCGGACGACGAGGGAGAGGGCGATGGTCATGGCCAGGTAGAGGAAGGCGACGACGTTGTAGGTCTCGAAGAAGCGAAAGGTGCTGCTGGCATAGACCTTGCCCATCTGGGTGATGTCCTGCACACCCAGGACGGAGACCAGGGCCGAGTCCTTGAGCATGGCGATGAAGTCGTTGCCAAGGGGGGGCAGTACCCGGCGGGTGGCCTGGGGCAGGATGATGAAGCGCATGGTCTGCCAATAGTTCATGCCCATGCTGCGGGCAGCCTCGGTCTGGCCCTGTTCGATGCTCTCGATGCCGGCCCGGAAGATCTCGCTGATGAAGGCGCTGTAGCCCACCACCAGGGCGATCATGGCCCGGGTGGTGAAGTCCAGATCCCGCACGCTGAAGTCGGCCCAGGTCGTCCCCATGCCGGTCACGCCCAGGCGGATCAGCCCGTCCCCGGCCCAGTTGATCAGATCGACCAGCCCCGGCGCGCCCACAAAGGCCACGTAGTAGAGGAGCACCAACATGGGCACGCCCCGCAGGATCTCCACGTAAAACGAGGAGACTTCGATCACAAGACGGTTTTTGGCCAGCCGGGCCATGCCCACAACCAGCCCGATGATCAACGCAAAGGCAAAGGAGACCAGACAGACATAGGCCGTCACCCCCACGCCCTTGCTCACCGCCTGAAAGATGGTGTTGTAGTCCGAGTTGGAGAGGATATTCCAAAAGAGGATCACCCCCAACAGGATGGTGGCCAGCAGCCAATAGGGCAAGGCCGCCAACCGGTCGGCCAATCCACTGCGCCGCTTGGGCGCGGAGAGGGTCTGAACAGCCATAGTCGTACCTCCTCAAAAGAAAAGAGCGCCGAGCCGCGGCCCGACGCTCTGAAATTGATGAGCAATGAGTAACGAGTAATGAGTAATGTGTGGTTGAGAACTTTCAAACGTCTGAAAGAACTTGACCACGCATTACCCCTTACTCATTACTCATTGCCCTTCCTATTTCGCCGGATCGTACACAAAGAACCACTTGGTGTTCAGATGCTCGGTGAAGCCGTCGGCGTATAGGCTCTCGATGGCGCTGTTGAAGGGACCGACCAGATCGCTTTCCAGGTTGAAGATGAAGCCGAAGTCCTCGGTACCCAAGGGGTCGCCCACGATCTTGAGCTTGTCCGGGTTGGCCCCGATGTAGCCTCGGCCCGAGGCCGCATCGACCAGCACCATGTCCACATCCCCGGCCAGCAGGGCTTGGACCGTGGCCCCGAAGTTCTCCAGCAAAATGATGCGGGGGTTGGCCTCGTCCCCGTCCAAGATGCTGTAGACCGCGGTGTAGAAGCCCGTGGTGCCGGTCTGGGAGCCGACCAGCAGGTCCGGGTCGGCGGCGAACTCTTCGGCGGTGGCAAAGCGGTCATCGTCCGCCCGCACCAGCATGAACTGTTGGCTGGTCATGTAGGGCACGGAGAAGGCGACCTGGGTGGCCCGCTCCTCGGTGATGGTGATGCCGTCCATGCCCACGTCGAACTGGTTGTCGGCCACGGCCGCGATCATGGTGTCCCAGGCGGTGACGTTCCAGTTCACCGCACAGTTGAGACGGCGGCAGATCTCCTCCACCGCGTCGTATTCCCACCCCATCGCCTTGCCGCTCTTGGGATCGACAAAGTTCAGCGGGATGTAGTCGTTGCCCGTGACGGCCTGGATCTCCCGGCCAGCCAGATCGGGCAGGCTGTCATAGAGGTCCGCGCCTGTGGTGTCGGTGAGGAAGAACCACTTGGTGTTCAGATAGTCCAGATAGCCGTCGGTCTTCATGCTCTCGATGGCAGCGTTGAAGGGATCGGTCAGGTCGCTCTCCAGGTTGAAGATGAAGCCGAAGTCTTCGGTGCCCAGGGGGTCGCCCACGATCTTGAGCTTGTCCGGGTTGGCCCCGATATAGCCCCGGCCCGATGCCGCATCCACCAGCACCATGTCCACGTCCCCGGCCAGCAGGGCTTGGACCGTGGCCCCGAAGTTCTCCAGCAAAATGATGCGGGGGTTGGCCTCGTCCCCGTCCAAGATGCTGTAGACCGCGGTGTAGAAGCCCGTGGTGCCGGTCTGGGAGCCGACCAGCAGGTCCGGGTCGGCGGCGAACTCTTCGGCGGTGGCAAAGCGGTCATCGTCCGCCCGCACCAGCATGAACTGTTGGCTGGTCATGTAGGGCACGGAGAAGGCGACCTGGGTGGCCCGCTCCTCGGTGATGGTGATGCCGTCCATGCCCACGTCGAACTGGTCGTCGGCCACGGCCGCGATCATGGTGTCCCAGGCGGTGACATTCCAGTTCACCGTGCAGTTGAGACGGCGGCAGATCTCCTCGACGGCGTCGTATTCCCAGCCCTTGGCCACGCCATCGATGGGATCGACAAAGTTGAGCGGGATGTAGTCGTTGCCCGTGACAGCCTGAATTTCACGGCCAGCCAGGTCCGGCAGACCGGCGGCCATGTCGGCCTCGGGCTGGGTCTCGGGGGCAGCAGGGGCGGCGGGAGCAGCCGCCACGGGAGCGGTGGCGGGTTCACTGGCGGCGGGCGCAGGGGCAACCGGCGCACACGCGCCCAAGAGCAATCCCAGCGCCAAAAGCAGGGCCAGGATGCGAGATTGGGACGACTTAGGGTATCGCATGGGTGTTTTCTCCTCGGAAATGTGGTGGGTTGATTGGGGATTGAGAGATTGAGAGATTGGGTAATTGGGAGATCAGGACTCTAGTTTCGCCCAAATGGGCGGTTGGGTCAAGTCGGGCACAACGGCTGTTTACGCATAACGAAATGGACAAGGGGCGCACCAGGCGTTATAATCGGATTCGCCCCAGCTTAACCAGTTTAGTAACTGCTCGCCATTCGCCTCCCGCCATTCACCATTCGCCTCAGGAAAAGACCATGACCGCCAAATCCGCACCCGTCCGACCCTCTGTCCCGGTTCCCCCTGGGGCCAAGGCTGACCGCCCCACCCCCAATAACTTTGACATGGGCCAGGTGACGACCATTGTGGGTGGCCACGCCATGCACGATGCGTTTAGCGCCTTTTTGTCCCCCTTGCTGCCTATCCTGCGCACGTCATTGGGGGTCAACATCGCCACCACGGGCAGTCTGGCCATCTTTTTGCAACTGGGCAGCCTGCTTAACCCCCTGATCGGCTATATGGCGGATCGGGTGAGCGTGCGCTATTTTGTGATCCTGGCCCCGGCGGTCACCGCCACGTTGATGAGCAGCTTGGGGTTGGTCAACAGCTACACCTTTCTGGTGATCATACTCCTGGCCACGGGGATCAGCGTGGCCGCCTTCCACGCCCCGGCCCCGGCAATGGTGGCCCGGGTCTCTGGCCCCCAGACCGGGCGGGGCATGAGCTTTTTTATGGGCGGGGGCGAATTGGGGCGCACCTTTGGGCCGATCTTGGCGGCCTCTGCGGTGACATGGTGGGGGCTGGAGGGGATGTGGCGGCTGGCCGCCCTGGGCTGGTTGACCTCCGCGGTCCTCTATTGGCGGCTGAGAAATGTGCCGGGCCGTCCAGCGGGGGAAAAGGCGGGCAATCTGGGTCTGCTGTGGGAACGGGCGAAGGGCTTCTATCTGATCTTGGCCGTGGTGCTGCTGCCCAGGGCCTTTATGGAGGCGGCCTTGACCACCTATTTGCCCATCTTCATGCAGGATGTGCGTATGGCAGATCTGTGGCTCTACTCCTCGGCGTTGACCATTCTGCAGGGGGCCGGGGTGGTGGGGGCTTTGTCCACGGGTACCCTCAGCGACAATTGGGGGCGGCGCAAGGTGTTGCTGGCCCTGCTTGTCAGCGCGCCCCTCTCCCTGCTTGCCTTTCTCTATAGCCCCACCTGGCTGGGCATCCCCCTGCTGTTGATCGTGGGCTTCACCACCCTCTCCCCCATGCCGGTACTGCTGGCCCTGGTCCAGGATCAGTTCCCCGACAACCGGGCCGTGGCCAATGGCCTCTTCCTCACCCTCTCCTTTTTGATCCGGGCAGTAGCCATCTGGGCCGTGGGCTCCTGGGCGGACGGCTATGGACTGATCGCCGCCTTCCTGATCAGCGCAGTGGTGGCCGCGCTCAGTATACCGGGGGTTTTCTTGTTGCCGAAGGGGGAGTAGTTGGTTGGTTAGTTGGTTGGTTGGTTAAACTGAGTTCAGATTGAAACCTGCACTTTTGCGTTCTAGCCGGACCCGTGACCCGGTGTGTGCTTTCAAGGTTCTCCCCAGGTAGCCCCGCCCGGTCACGGACCGGGCTAGAGCGCGACAGACTGTAGATCTCAATCTAATCTGAGTTTAGCTGGTTGGTTGAACTGATTCAACCAACCAACCAACTAACCACCCACCCAACCAATCCCGGCCCCAGCACCAACACCCCGACGATGACGCTGAAGATAGCGGCCCAGAGGACGGCGCCGGCGGCGGCGTCTTTGGCGACTTTGGCCAGGGGATGGGGGTCCGGCGAGACCAGATCGACCAGGGCTTCGATGGCCGTGTTGAGGATCTCCAGCCCCAAGACCAGCCCCATGCACCCCACCAGCACGGCCCATTGGGTCGGGGTGATCCGGAGCCACAACCCCAGAATCACAACAACCCCAGCGATCCCCGCCTCGATCTGGGCGTTGCGCTGGGTGCGGAAGGTGTGGGCAATGCCTTGGGCGGCGAAGTGGAAGCTGCGCAGGAGGGGGCGGGGGGTTGGGGATTGGGGATTGGGGATTGGGGGATTGGGAGATTGAGAGATTGGGCTGTCAACCCGCCTCCTTTTGCCTTTTGCCTTTTGCACTTTGCCTTTTGCCTTCTTCAGTTCCACATCCGAATCCCCAGTCCCCGATCCCCGATCCCCATCAAGACCCGATCCTGAA
>CAZKEX010000306.1:0-3769 GCA_964551895.1 uncultured Caldilineaceae bacterium
GAGTAACGAGTAACGAGTAATGAGTAATGAGCAATGAGTATAAAGTATAGGCGAGCTACCTTACACAGGCAAAACCGCCCCTCACCTTTGCCACAACTGATCCACTTATGGTAGCCTCATAGCCATGAAAGCGGTATGTCAAGCGTGGTTTTATCCACGAATCTTCACAAATCTACACGAATCAAGAAAAATAAAGATTCGTGCAGATTCGTGCAGATTCGTGGATCATCTTTTCAACAGGACTATCAACTATGAGCCATAAACAAACCCTGCTCACCAAATTCCAAACCCGCAACGCCCATGTGGCCGTGATCGGCCTGGGCTATGTGGGCCTGCCCCTGGCCGTGGCCTTTGCCGAGGCCGGCTATCAGGTCACCGGTATCGACCTGGACCCCCACAAAGTCGACGCCATCAACCGGGGCGAATCCTACATCGGCGACATCCCCTCGTCCCAACTCGCCCCCCTGATCAACAATCCAAAATCCTCAATCCAAAATCCAAAATCCCTACGGGCCACCACCGACTTCTCCGCCCTCGCCACCTGCGACGCTGTCTCCATCTGCGTGCCCACCCCCCTCAACAAGACCGGCGACCCGGACATCTCCTACATGGTCAGCGCCGGGGAAGAGATCGCCCGCTATCTCCACCCCGGCATGGTCATCGTCCTGGAATCCACCACCTATCCGGGCACGACGACCGAGGTGTTGTTGCCCTTGTTGGAAGGCAATGATTTTGGATTGCCGATTGCCGATTTTGGATTGGTGGACGATCCTCAATCCAAAATCCAATATCCCCAATCCAAAATCGGCGACAGCTTCTTCCTCGCCTTCTCCCCCGAACGCATCGACCCGGGGCGGACGGATTGGACGGTGAAGACGACGCCCAAGGTGATGGGCGGGGTGACGCCGGATTGCCTGGAGGTGGCGTCCGCCTTCTATGCCCCGGCCATCGAGACCCTGGTGCCGGTCTCTTCCCCGGCCGCGGCGGAGTTGGCCAAGCTCTTCGAGAACACCTTCCGCTCGGTGAACATCGGCCTGGCCAACGAGCTGCTGCTCATGTGTGACAAATTGGGGCTGGATGCCTGGGAAGTCCTGGCCGCGGCCGGGAGCAAACCCTTTGGCTTTATGAAGTTCACGCCGGGACCGGGGCTGGGCGGTCACTGCATCCCGATTGACCCCCTCTATCTTTCGTGGAAGCTGAAGACGCTCAAATACAACGCCCGTTTTATCGAGCTGGCCAGCGAGATCAACACGGAGATGCCCCGCTATTGGGTGCAGAAGGTGCAGGATCGGCTCAACGACGCCGCCAAGTCGGTCAAGGGCAGCCGGGTGCTGGTCCTGGGGGTGAGCTACAAACGGGACGTGGCCGACCTGCGGGAGTCCCCGGCTTTGGACATCATCCATTTGTTGCAGGAAAAGGGCGCGGTCGTCAGCTATCACGACCCCTTTGTCCCCCACTTCCACACCGACGGGCTGGAGATGACCGGTGTGGCGGATCTGGACGCTGCCCTGTCCGCCGCCGACTGTGTCATGGTGGTGACCGACCATTCGAGCTATGATTGGGGCCACATCGCCCATACCAGCGCCGGGGTGATTGTGGATACTCGGCATGTGATCGGTAAATAGAGAGATCAAAGGCATTACCGCAAAGGCGCAGAGGACGCAAAGAACAGCAAAGAAAAAGAAAAAACTTTGCGCCCTCCGCGCCTTTGCGGTGAAATCTGTTTCGTTCAGTTCACCCAAGGAGACCTCCCATGAAAGGCATTATCCTGGCCGGGGGCCACGGTACCCGGCTCTATCCCATCACCGTGGCCATCAGCAAGCAGTTGCTGCCGGTCTATGACAAACCCATGATCTACTACCCCCTCTCCATGCTCATGCTGGCCGGGATTCGGGAGGTGCTGATCATCAGCACCCCGGACCATCTGCCCCTCTTCCAAGATCTGCTGCGGGATGGCAGCCAGTGGGGGATGAGCTTTAGCTATATCGAGCAGAGCGCGCCCCGGGGCCTGGCCGAGGCCTTCATCCTGGGCAAGGACTTTATCGGCGACGACACCGTGGGGCTGATCTTGGGGGACAATATCTTCTATGGCAATGGTCTGCCTGTGCAGCTTCAACAGGCCGCCAAGCTGGAAGCGGGGGCGCTGATCTTCGCCTATCCTGTGCGGGACCCGGAGCGCTATGGCGTGGTGGATTTCGACGAGAACGGCAAGGCCGTCCACCTGGAGGAGAAGCCGGCCAAGCCTCGGTCCCACTTCGCCGTGCCCGGTCTCTATTTCTACGACAACCAGGTGGTCGGCATCGCCGAGAATCTCAAGC
The DNA here is from genome assembly GCA_964551895.1 of uncultured Caldilineaceae bacterium. Taxonomy (GTDB): domain Bacteria; phylum Chloroflexota; class Anaerolineae; order Caldilineales; family Caldilineaceae; genus JAGNDO01. The sequence goes on from CAZKEX010000306.1 coordinate 2,319, forward strand.
CCTCCCCCCGGGGCGAGCTGGAGATCACGGATCTGAACCGCATCTATTTGGAGCGGGGCCAGTTGCAGGTCACCGAACTGGGCCGGGGTGTGGCCTGGCTGGACGCCGGCACCCACGAATCTCTGTTGCAGGCCAGCCAATTTGTCTATGCCCTGCAAGAACGTCAAGGGCTGATGATGTCTTGCGTGGAGGAGATCGCCTATCGGCGCGGCTTTATCAGCCTGGCCCAACTGAGCGACCTGGCCCAAGGATTGCGCCAGAATGGGTATGGTCAATATTTGGAACGGCTGGTTGCTGAACTTTGAATAGAACGCTGATTTTCAGGATGCACGCAGATCTTCTCTGATTTTAAATCAGGAAAATCAGCGTGCATCCTGAAAATCAGCGTTCCAATGCAGGTATAGAGGAGCTTTACCGATGACTTCGTATATTCGTTCGCATTTGAAACAGTTGGAATCTGAGGCGATCTACGTCATGCGGGAGGTGGCGGCCCAGTTTGAACGGCCCGTGCTGCTCTTCTCCGGGGGCAAGGATTCCATCGTCATGGTCCATTTGGCCCGACGGGCCTTTCATCCGGGCAAGATTCCTTTTCCGCTGATGCACGTGGACACGGGCCACAACTTCCCCGAAACCCTGGTCTTTCGGGACAAGTTGGTGGAAGATGTGGGCGCTCGGCTGATCGTGCGCTATGTGCAGGATTCCATCGACCAGGGCCGGGTGATGGAGGAGACCGGCCCCACGGCCACCCGCAACGCCCTGCAAACCGTCACCCTGCTGGACGGGTTGGCCGAGTTCAAGTTCGACGCTGCCATCGGCGGGGCGCGGCGAGACGAGGAAAAGGCTCGGGCCAAGGAGCGTTTCTTCTCCCACCGGGACGCCTTTGGCCAGTGGGACCCTAAGAACCAGCGCCCGGAGTTGTGGAATCTCTACAACGGGCGCAAAAATGTAAACGAACATTTCCGGGTCTTCCCCATCAGCAACTGGACCGAGCTGGACATCTGGCAATATATCCAAATGGAGCAGATCGACCTGCCCAGTCTCTACTTTTCGCACCAGCGGGAGATCATCCGACGGGAAGGCATGTTGCTGGCCGTGACGTCCTTCATTCAGCCCCTGGCCAATGAGACGCCGGAGATCCAAACCATCCGCTTCCGCACCATCGGCGACGCTACCTGCACCGGCGCGGTCCTCTCCCCCGCCGCCACGTTGGACGAGATCATCGATGAGGTTGCCACGGCTAGGGTAACCGAGCGTGGGGCGCGGGCGGATGATAAGCGATCGGAAGCAGCCATGGAAGATAGGAAGAAGCAGGGGTACTTCTGATCTCGTACCGGTTGAGCGCGATCTAGCGTCGGTTGAGTAGCCGCCGCCGAAATCTGCGTTGACCCTTCAGGTACTGGCGGCGTATCGAAACCAGAGCGGGTTGACCGAGATCGCTCCAAATACCCACT
>CAZKEX010000306.1:3869-5507 GCA_964551895.1 uncultured Caldilineaceae bacterium
CTGGCGGCGTATCGAAACCAGAGCGGGTTGACCGAGATCGCTCCAAATACCCACTGCGGTTTCACTTCGATACGCTTCGCACTCAGTACAAGCGATACGCCCTATTCCAAGGATATTCGGAGTGCCAGCCGTGCGCCGGGCTACTCAACCTGCGTTGGTCTTTCGTGATACCGATTCGCATCTAAATCAGACAAAAAGCAAGGAAAACCCATGAGCAATTCACCACAAAAATCAGCGCAAATCAGCGTGCATCCTGAAAATCTGCGTTCTATTAGCGCTCCCGACCACATGGACTTGCTGCGCTTCAGCACGGCAGGCAGTGTGGACGATGGTAAAAGCACCCTGATTGGCCGCCTCCTTTACGATTCCAAGGCCATCTTCGAGGACCAAATGGAGGCGGTGGAGCTAGCCAGTCGCAACCGGGGGGATGAGTATGTGGACCTGGCCCTGCTCACCGACGGGCTGCGGGCGGAGCGGGAGCAGGGGATCACCATCGATGTGGCCTATCGCTATTTTGCCACGCCCAAGCGCAAGTTCATCATCGCCGACACGCCGGGGCATATCCAGTATACGCGCAACATGATCACCGGCGCGTCCACGGCGGAGCTGACCGTGATCCTGATCGACGCCCGCAAGGGGGTGCTGACCCAGTCCAAACGCCACGGTTTTTTGGCCAGCCTGCTGCAGATCCCCCACATTTTGGTGGCCATCAACAAGATGGATCTGGTGGACTACAGCGAAGCCGTCTACAACCGTATCGTGGCCGACTACAAGGAGTTCGCTGCCTCCCTCTCCACCGGGGACATGATCTTCATCCCCATCTCGGCCCTGAAGGGGGACAACGTGGTGGACAAGGGGGACAACATGCCCTGGTATGACGGCCCCACCCTGCTCCACCATCTGGAAAATGTGAATGTGGGGGCCAGCCGCAACCTGATCGACTTCCGCTTGCCGGTGCAGTATGTAATCCGGCCCAACCAGGATTTCCGGGGCTTTGCCGGCCAGATCGGCTCCGGGCGCATCCAGGTTGGGGAAGAGGTGGTGGCGCTGCCCTCGGGCCTGGGCAGCCGGGTGGCGTCCATTGTGACCCTGGACGGAGAGCAGGCCGAGGCCGCCGCCGGAGATTCTGTGGTGCTGACCCTGGCCGACGAGATCGACATCAGCCGGGGGGACATGATCGTGCGTGTGCGCAACCTGCCCCAGCGCAGCAACCAGATCGATGTCACCCTGGCCTGGATGAACGAGGAACCCCTGGACCCCAAGCGCACCTATTGGCTGCAACAGAACACCCGCCGGGTGCAGGCGATGGTCAGCGAGATCAACTACAAGATCGACGTGGACACCATGCACCGGGACCAAGCCGACACCCTCACCCTGAACGAGATCGGCCGGGTCCAGATCACCACCACCCAGCCTCTCTTCTTCGACCGCTATCAGCTCAACCGGGCCACAGGCAGCTTTATCCTGATCGACCCCTTCACCAACGCCACCGTGGCCGCCGGCATGATCCGGGGCAAATCGCAACAGGTGGCCGACATCGCCGTGGTGGAAGAAGAGACCAGCCGCCAGACATCCAGTGATGTGATCTGGGAGGAGGCGTACATCAGCCGGGAGATGCGGGAGAAGCGCAACGGCCAC
>CAZKEX010000306.1:5517-6064 GCA_964551895.1 uncultured Caldilineaceae bacterium
AAAGCCGCGGTACTCTGGTTCACCGGGCTGTCCGGGTCGGGCAAGTCCACCCTCTCCAAGCGACTGGAACGGCGGCTCTTCGACCTGGGGGCCCGCACCATGTTCTTGGACGGGGACAACCTGCGCCACGGTCTCAACGGCGACCTGGGCTTCACCGCCGAGGCCCGCAAGGAGAACATCCGCCGGGTGGGGGAGGTGGCCAAGCTGGGCTTCGACTTTGGCAACATCGTCCTCTGCACTTTCATCTCCCCCTACCAGGAAGACCGGGACTTTGCCCGTTCCCTCCTGCCCGAAGGCCGTTTCTACGAGGTCTTCGTCAAGTGCGATCTGGAAGTGGTGAAGCGGCGAGACCCCAAGGGTCTCTACGCCAAGGCCATGCGGGGCGAAATCGTGAACTTTACCGGCATCGACGCCCCCTACGAGGAACCGACCCAGCCCGAACTGGTGGTGGAAACCGACCTGCACAGCGCCGATGCGATTGTGGAGCGGATTATGCGCCAACTGCTTCAGGCCGGGATTATCGAACAAATCTAGATGGATAAGGAAT
>CAZKEX010000307.1:0-6049 GCA_964551895.1 uncultured Caldilineaceae bacterium
GGGTGACAAGGTGATCGATTGACACGCACCTTGTCACCCCCTCACCCCCTCACCCTGTCACCTTGTCACCCCCTCACCTTGTCACCTTGTCACCCCCTCACCTTGTCACCTTGTCACCCCCTCACCCTGTCACCCCCTCACCCCCCCGCCCGGCGCTGAGCAAAAGGATGGCGGTCATGATCACCGCGGAGGAGAGGCACCAGATGCAGGTGGCGCCGATCACGAAGGGTTCCAAGAAGGTGAGATAGATGGAGAAGAGGACGCCGATCACGGCGATCACGAAGATGCCTGTGCCTGCTTGTTGGGCGATCGGGGCCTTCATCCAGCGCTGGGCTGCCCACAGGGCCAGGATGCCCACATAGCCGGCCAAGCCGTACAGGGCGATGGGGATGCCAAAGAGCTTGGCATACTCACTCTGCTGCACGGCGTTGCAATCCCCCACCGGCCCGCACACGGCCACGGCCAGGGTGGTCTCGATATAGGCCAAATAGCCCGCCACCCCCAACCCTGCCACAGCCAAAACCGGGATCAACCAAGCGCTCTGGGCAAAGCCGGAACCAGCCGCTTTAAGTCCCTTGGGTCTTGGGCGCAACACCGAGGCCAAGCCGATCACCATCCCGGCCAGCACAACCAGGGAGAGGCTGTTGCCCGTGGGGTCCTGATTGAAGCGATCCCGCCAGGTGGGGGGCGGGGCCGCGGCCAGACTCTGCACATCTTCCGCCATGGCCAGGGGGGCTTGGACCTCTGCCGGGGTTTCCGACACGGTTTCCGCTGCTGGCTGTTGGGCAACTGTTTCTTGAGCGGCGGCTTCCTGCGCCGCAGCCTCTTGGGCGGCCATCATCTGTTGCAGTTCGGGGATGGCGGGCCAGCCGATCCCGCCCCCGGCCAAATAGACCTCGATCAGCCCAGGGAAGATGGCCGGGATCTCCCCGGATCCCACCAGCACCCGGTTTCCCACAACCAGCGCCGGGACGCCCCGCCGATCTTCGCCGATGTTGAAGGTGCGGATGGCCCCTTGATAGAGGGCCTGGCCCCAATCCTGGCTCACATCCACGCCGATGATCTCCAACTGGTCGCCGTATTGGGCAGCCAGGGGGGGCAGCACATTGTCGATCACATCATGACAGTGGGGGCAGGAGGGGGAATAGAAGAGGACAGCCTGGACAACGGGTTTGGCCACAGGGCCAAGGGGCTCGACCCGTTGAGCATGGACCGGGGCGGGCAGCAGACCGGCCAGGATCGAGCCAAGCAGGGCCAAGCAGATCAGGGATCGGGTGAAGCGGGTTGACATGACATAAGCTCCTTTGGGGATGCGGTGAACTGTTTAACCGCCGAGAGCGCAGAGGATGCGCTCTCGGCGGTCTATCTCAACTGTGAATATGCCGTTGCAAAATGCCTTCGGTGCCATCGGGCCGGGCGAAGAGCATCAGGGCGGAGACCGGAACTGTGCCCTCGTTGCCCCAGCGGTGGGGCAGTTGGGCCTCGAAGAGCAGACTGTCCCCGGGCTCCAGGTGGAACTGCTCCCCGTCCACTTCGTAGAAAAGACGCCCCCGCACACAGTAGATCAGCTCGTGGCCGGAGTGGGCGATGGTGTCCCTGCCGCTGGACGCACCTGGCTCCAGGTGGATCAAGAGGGGCTCGATGCACTGGTGGGCCAGACCGCTGCCCAGTTTCTCCATCTGCCCGCCGGGGATGGCGATGGCCCGGCGGCTTTGGGCCGGCGTATGGATCACCGTCTGGTTCTCCGCCTCATCCTCGAAAAAGGCGGTGATGGGCACATCCAGCGCCACGGCCATGCGGTGCAGGGTGCTGACACTGGGGGAGATCTTGTTGCGCTCCACCAGGCTGATGGTGTTGATGGAGAGGCCGCTGGATTCAGCCAGGTTGCGCAGGGCCAAATTGCGCTCCGTGCGCAGGCGGCGGATGCGCGGCCCGATCTGGACGACTTCGCTTCGTTCGGCGCCGGTATCAGAATCAGAATCAGAACCGGTGTCGGAATCAGAATCGGTGTCGGCTATGTGCTTCTCTTGGGTTGGTTCGATGGATTTCGGTTCGCTCACAGCCGTATGCTCCTTGTTGAAAGATGGGTCGTCAGATTCTCATGCAGATCTTACCACTATTTGTGTAAAACGGGAAAGATCGGTCGCCCGAATCCCCCGTTGCCTACCGCTGGCCCATCGATCTGCCCCTCTGTCTGCGCCCCACCTGACTTGGCCTGCCATCAGCATGGCGATTTTGACAGATTGATGTAAAATGACCAACCTACTTGGTCGTTTTGCGCTTTTCTTGAAGGTAACGAGGTCTTGCCATGTCCGACTCTACCTATCCCATGCTTGCGGTGGACCAGGCCCTGGATCTGGTCCTGTCCCACGCCCAGCCTTTGCCCCCGGTGACCGTGGATCTGCTGGCCGCCCAGGGCCATGTGTTGGCCGCGCCGGTCTATGCCGCTGACCCCTTGCCCCCCTTTCGGGCCGCGGTCAAGGACGGCTATGCCGTGGTGGCCGGGGATGGTCCGGGGGACTATCCGATTGTGGGCCAATCCACCGCCGGCCACACGCCGGACTTTGTCCTACATCCGGGCCAGGTGGCCTACATCACCACGGGCGCGCCCTTGCCCAAGGGGGCCGACGCCGTGGTGATGGTGGAGCAGACCCAGCCCCTTGGGGAAGCGGACGAAGCCGGGCCGCGAGTGCAGATCCAGGCCCAAGTGCAGCCCGGCCATGATGTGCGCCCTGTGGGGGTGGACGTGGCCGCGGGGGAGCTTGTGCTGGCCGCCGGCGGCTTGATCGGCCCGGCGGAGATCGGCCTGTTGGCCACCGTGGGCGCGGACCGGGCGCTGGTGCATCCCCGGCCCCGGGTGGCGATTCTTTCCACCGGGGACGAACTGGTTGCCCCCGGCGAACTGCCCGGCCCCGGCCAGATCCGGGACAGCAACCGGGCCACGCTACTGGCCGCGGTGACCGCCCTGGGCGGCGTCCCCGTGGATCTGGGCATCGCCGGGGATGATTTGGACCAGCTCAACGAACGCCTGGCCGTGGCTATGGACCATGCGGACGTGCTGATCACCTCCGGCGGGGTCTCCATGGGCGATCTGGACCTGCTCAAGCCCCTGTTGGAGGAGATGGGCCAGGTGCATTTTGGCCGTCTGCGCATGAAGCCGGGCAAGCCCTGCACCTTCGCCACCGTGGGCGTGGCCGATTGGGACGATCAGGGCGAAGAAGTTCCCCGCACAGTGCTGGTCTTTGCCCTGCCGGGGAACCCGGTGAGCAGTTTGGTCACCTTCTATTTGATGGCCGGGCCGGCCCTGCGCAAACTGGCCGGGTGGCCCAACCCCCATCTGCGCCGGGTCCAGGCCCATCTGGGCCAGCCCCTGCGCCTGGACCCGGAACGACCCGAATATCACCGGGCCATCCTGCGCTGGGACCGGGTACTCAACGGCGGGCGGGGGGGCTACGTCGCCCTCAGCACAGGCAGCCAATCCAGCAGCCGCCTGCTCTCCATGCGCACCGCCAACGCCCTCCTCGCCCTCCCCGCCGCGGATGGCGAACTGGCCGCGGGCGCGGTGGTGGAGGCGTTGATTATTGGTTGATCTCCCAACAATGGTTAATGGTTGATGGTTAATTTTTAATTTTTAATGATTCGTGGTCATCAACCTGCCATTTTCATAAGATCTACCATCTTCTCTACCCACACCAATTAAAAAGTAACCATCAACCATTAACCATCAACCATTTTCCTTTGCCTATGCTAACCCACCTGGACGAACGCGGCCACGCCGCCATGGTAGACGTCAGCGAAAAGAAGATCACCAGCCGGGAAGCTGTGGCCCAAGGCGCGGTCCACATGGCCCCCTCCACTTTGGCCGCCATCCGGGACGGCGATGTGCCCAAGGGGGATGTGTTGGCCGCGGCCCGCATCGCCGGCATCATGGCCGCCAAGCGCACGCCGGAGCTGATCCCCCTCTGCCACACCCTGCTTTTGAGCAAAGTGGCCGTGGATTTTGAGATCGACGAGGCGGCCAGCCGGGTGGTGATCACCGCCACCGTGCGCTGCAAAGGGCAGACGGGGGTGGAGATGGAGGCCCTGACCGCGGTCAGCGTGGCCGCCCTCACCATCTATGATATGGCCAAGGCCTTGGAAAAAGGCATGGAGATCCGGGACATCCGCTTGCTGGAAAAACGGGGCGGCAAGTCCGGCGAGTGGCGCAGAGACGATGACAGAGAGGAGGCAGCAAATGGGTGACATAACGATTCGGCTGCGTCTTTTCGCCGGTCTGCGGGAAGCGGCGGGGTGGTCTCAAAAAGAGATTGTCTTGGCCGCCGGAACCACCGTGGCCGAGCTTCTGATCCATGTTGAGCAAAGCACCCCTGAGCTTGTTTTGAGTGGTCGCCCGGTGTACGCCGCGGTCAACCAAAGATATGTGGAACGGGATCATGCTTTGAGCGATGGGGACGAAGTGGCGTTGTTTCCGCCGGTGTCCGGGGGGGGCTGGTTGATTTGTTGATTTGTCTGCGGTTCAGGTCATATCAATGGATCAAAAAATTAGCCAGTCAACCAGTCCACCAACCAACAAATCAACCAATCAACAAATCAACAAATAACCATGACAAAACTTTTCCAACTCACCCCCGATCCCCTTTCTCTAGACGACGTGGCCGCCCGGGTCATCAGCCCGGACTGTGGGGCCATCACGGTCTTCAGCGGCGTGGTGCGGGGCGTCACGGCCACGGACACGGGGCAACGGGGCACGGATTTTCTGGACTATGAGGCCTATGGCGAGATGGCCGAGGCCATGCTGGCCCAGATCGGCGACGAGATCCGCCAGAAATGGCCGGCGGTCACCGCGGTCAGCATCCTGCACCGCACAGGCCGCTGCGAGATCGGCGAGCCCAGCGTGGCCATTGCCGTGGCCACCCCCCACCGGGGCGACGGCTGCTTCGACGCCTGCCGCTACGCCATTGAGCGGCTCAAGGCCATCGTCCCCATCTGGAAACAGGAAAACTGGTCCGACGGCCAGGTCTGGGTGGAAGGGCCGCGCCAGCCGGAATTGGATGTGGATCGGGAAGAAAAATAGGCCACGGATTTGACGGATGGGACGGATTTTCACTGATCTTTTTTGAAAAATCCGTTTTAATCCGTCCCATCCGTCAAATCCGTGGCCTATTTTTGAAGTCAGAAATCAGCGTGGTCAATTTGACAGTTGACCCCCTGCGTGGTATATTTATGGACGTTCTTGGGGCCAGACTCTTGGGTTTTGGACCATGAGAATTGCAGCTTAAAAGCCGAAAATGACGAACAACTGCTGTCGCTGGCGGTCGGTCTCTTTCGAGAGATCGGTGGTCAGAGGAACTTCCCGACTCCCTGCCGGTGTGTGGATTTCGGTCCCAGACCGGCCGGTTGCCCCATGAAACAGCAAGTGGGGGCGTGCATCTGGCAACGGGTGCATGACTACAACCGCAACAGAAAGTATACCCGCCCGAAGTCTACGGACTCGTGGTGAGGGCTGAAACGGTGGGGTAAGAGCCCACCAGCGGGATCAGCAATGGTTCCGGCTGGGCGAGCGTGCAACTGGGAGCAAGGCGAGAGGGTTCGGCTAGTCAACAATGCCTTCGGGCAGGGTGGGCGGCTGGATCTCGTCGCAGCGGTGACGGTGAGACCGGGCAACACCCGGAGAGCCAGTCACAGCCAGGAATCTGCCGCATGTCGGTGGATTGTTGAGACAGATGACAGCGAGGACGGGTCGCAAGACCGGTGCTACAGAATCGGGGGTATGTTGTTCGTCAAATTTGCGTTTTTTGCCGATTTCACGTATCCTTTGGGATAGTAGAGGCAAGTTCATGCCGACGTGGCGGAATTGGCAGACGCGATAGATTTAGGATCTATTGCCCGACAGGGTGTGGAGGTTCAAGTCCTCTCGTCGGCACCTGAAGCACCATCGCCGGGCATACGCAGGCATGGGCCCGTGGCCTAGCTGGGAAGGCGTCTCCTTTGCAAGGAGAAGATCGTCGGTTCGAGTCCGACCGGGTCCACCTAGACGGTCGGATTTGTA
>CAZKEX010000308.1:0-6032 GCA_964551895.1 uncultured Caldilineaceae bacterium
CTCCCAATCTCCCAATCTCCCAATCTCCCAATCTCCCAATCTCCCAATCTCCCAACCAACTAACCAACTAACCAACTAACCAACTACCCAACCAACCAACTACCCAACCAACCAACTAACCAACCAACCAACTAACCAACCAACCAACCAACCGAGGCACTCCCATGAAAAAAGTCGGAATTCTAGTCGGAAAAGAGCGTAGTTTCCCCCATGGATTGATCCATCGGGTGGCCGAGCGGGACGCCGGCGTGATGGTGGAGTGGGTCAAGCTGGGCGGCACGGCCTTGGACGATGTGTGCGAGTATTCGGTGATCGTTGACCGCATCAGCCACGAAGTGCCCTACTATGCGGATTATCTCAAGCACGCCTACAGCCAGGGGGTGCATGTGATCAACAACCCCTTCCGCCGGGCCGCCGAGGACAAGTTCAACGCCAATTACATGGCGCAACAATTGGGTGTTGCCGTGCCCAAGACCGTAGTTTTGCCCAACAAAGACTACATCTTGGACATCGTGGCCGAGAGCCTTTCCAATCTGAAGTTCCCTGTGGACTGGCGGGGGATCGCCGACTATGTGGGCATGCCCGCGGTACTCAAACCGGCGTCCGGCGGCGGCTGGAAGTCGGTGAGCATTGTTCACGACGTGGACGAGCTGATCACGGCCTACAACCGCAGCGGCCAATTGACCATGATCGTGCAGGAGTTTATTGAGTGGGAACACTATCTGCGCTGTCTGTGTGTGGGCCAAGAGAAGGTGATGCCCATTGCCTGGAACCCCAATGTGCCCCATCACCAGCGCTATTCCCAAACCCCCGGCCTGCTCTCCCCGGAACTGGGCCAGTTGGTGATCGATCAGGCCCTGGCCCTCTCCCGTGGCCTGGGCTATGATATGAACACCGTGGAGTTTGCCATCTCCGACGGCGTGCCGGTTGCCATCGACTTTACCAACGCCGCGCCGGACTTTGATGTGGCCAGCCTGGGCGAATGGCACTTCAACTGGGTGCTTGACGCAATGGCCGACTTTGTGATCGAAAAAGCCCACGCCGCCCCCTTTCCCCGGGGCAAGGGCTATGGCGAAGGCTAGGCCCATGCACCCCACCCAACAGGCCGTCGAGCGTTACCACGAACTCTTGGCCCAAGAAGATGTGCCCGCCCTTTGGGAAGCCTTCAAGGGCCGGATGCAGGACAATCTGCTGGTCTTTGGGGATCGACCCATCTGCAATGTGCTGCGCCCCTTCTTTCTGCACCCGGCGGAATACGCCTTCATTGCCCAGGCCACCGAGCGGGTGATGGGCGCGCTGCACAAAGTCTATGCCGCCCTGCGGGCCGGGGAGTTGGACATGACCGGCAGCCTGGCCCTTTCGCCCAACGAGGCGGCCCTCATGGGCATCCCCGATTTCTACGGCGCGCCGGACGCCTCGGCCCGCATGGATGCGTTTTATCTCCCCGGCGAAACGTTGGGCCAGGGGGATCTGCACTTTTTGGAATACAACGCCGACACCCCCGGCGGTCTGGCCTTTGGGGATGTGCTGACCGATCTCTTTCTCGAATTGCCGGTGATGCAGCGCTTCGCCCAGGAATATACCCTGAACAGCCTGCCCGTGCGCCAGCATGTGTACGGTACGCTGATCGATTGTTACACGGATTGGAGCCGCACCAAGGGCGTGGCCCCGGTCGAAAAACCCACCATCGCCATTGTGGACTGGCGGGCCGTGCGCACCCGGCACGAGTTCACCCTCTCGGCCCAGGTTTTCCAGGCCCAGGGCAGCCGGGTGGTGATCTGTGATCCCGACGAGTTGGCGTATCAAGAAGGGCGGCTGTGGGCCAAGGGCGACTTCCCCGTGGATATCGTGTACAAACGGGTGGTGGTCAACGAGTTTGTGAAGGCCTTTGCCACCCCGGCCGAGCTGATGGCCCATCCCCTGGTGCGGGCGGTGCAGGATCAGGCCGTGTGTATGGTCAACAGCTTCAACTGCCAGATGCTCTACAACAAGGCCATCTTCGCCCTGATCAGCGACGAAGAAAACGCCCATCTTTTCGATGCGGACGAGCGGGCCGCGGTCAAGGCCCACATTCCGTGGACCCGCTTTGTGGAGGAACGCACCACCCGGTTCGAGGGTCAGGCGGTGGATCTGGTATCATGGATCCGGCAGCACAAGGATGACCTGGTCCTCAAGCCGGTCAAAGAGTACGGCGGCGCCGGCGTCATCCTGGGCTGGGAGACCGACCCGGAGAGCTGGGCCGCCGAGGTGGAGATCGCCCTGTCCCGGCCCAGCATCGTTCAACGCCGGGCGCCCACACCCCAGGCCATCTTCCCCATCTGCGAGGATGGTGAACTGCGCCTGGTCTCTCGCATGGCCGATGTGGACCCCTATGTGTGGCGAGGACGAACCGTGGCCCACGCCGGGGTGCGCCTGGGGACCAGCAGCCTGCTCAATGTGAGCGCCGGGGGCGGGTCGGCGACGCCGCTGTTTTTGGTTGAAGCAAAATAGTATTTTGTGGCGTTCGAAATAGAACACAGATTGGACGGATTTAACGGATAAAAAACGGATTTTTGTTTTGAAAAAGAGAAAATCCGTTTTTATCCGTCGAATCCGTGTCATCCGTGGCCTATTTTGAATGCCTATCCCAGGAGAAGCATTTCATGACCGACGAAACCCAGAAGAAATCGGACGACAAAAAGAACGATGGCGGGGGCAATCGATCCAAGCGCCGCTACTATCGACAGCGGGGCAAGAAGAAGGGTGGCCAGGGAGGCGGCTCCACAGAAGGGGCGGCGTCCACAGGCAGCAGCCCGGAAGCCAAGGGCGGGCAAGGAGAGACCAAGCCGGCCAGCGAAGGATCCAGTAGCTCATCCTCTCGGCGGCGACGCTCGAACCGCAGGAACAAAAGTGGCCGGAACAAGACGCAGAACTCGAACCAAAACAAAGAGCGTTCGTCATCCTCCAACAAGCGGCGGTCCAGCAACCGCAAACGGCGCAGCCGGCGGCCACCCGTCGAACCCATGGTGGAGACCGGCATTGTGGTGCCGGAGACCGTGGGCTATGTGGAGCCGGACGCGGTCTATGTCTACGAACATCTGATCCGCCCGGCCTATCGGGACGCCAGCGACTATCGACCGGACTCGTTTTCTCAGCAGTTTGACCACAGCGAGCCTGGGGCCAGCCAACTCTTGGGCCAATATGTGGGGCTATATCATCCCCAATATCCCATCGAAGAGCATCCCGAAGACGCCCCCTATCATCAAGAGGGCGGCTCGCCCGTGGTGAACCCCAAAGAGGCCATCCGCACCTTCTTCGCCGAAAACCCGGAACCCGACGAAGAGATCGAGCCGGAAGCCGCGTCTGAACCGGACGCTTAATCAACCGATTTCACCGCAAAGGCGCAGAGAACACAAAGAAAAAAAGCTTTCTTTAGCCCTTTGCGACCTTTGCGTCTTTGCGGTGAAATTTTCTCTTATCCAACCAACAAACCAACCAATAAACCAACCAACAAACCGGAGAAACAACCGTGCCCGTCGTTGCAATTGAATCCCTCAAGGACCATGTAGACAGCGAAGTCACCGTCCAGGGCTGGCTTTATGCCAAGACCGGCAAGGGCAAGCTACAGTTTTTGCAGATGCGGGATGGCACCGGCATCTGCCAGGCGGTGGTCTTCAAGAGGAATGTCAGCGAAGAAGATTTCGAGGCGGCCAAGGAGTTGACCCAGGAGAGCAGCCTCACCGTCACCGGCACTGTGCGGGCGGACGAGCGCGCCCCCGGCGTCCCCGGCGGCTTCGAGATCGATGCCAAGGCCCTGACCGTGGCACAGATCGCCGAGGAGTACCCCATCAGCCCGAAGGAGCATGGGGTGGAGTTTTTGATGAAGAATCGCCATCTGTGGCTGCGATCCAGCAAGCAGTGGGCGGCGATTCGGGTGCGGGCCACCATTATCCAGGGCATTCGAGAATGGCTGGACGGCAACGGCTATCTCAATGTGGATACGCCCATCCTCACCCCGTCCGCGGCGGAGGGGACCACCACGCTCTTCGAGATCGACTATCACGGCGAGCCGGCTTTCCTGGCCCAGACCGGCCAGCTCTACAACGAGGCCAACATCTTCGCCTTTGGCAAGGTCTACTGCTTTGGCCCCACCTTCCGGGCGGAGAAGAGCAAGACCCGCCGCCATCTGCAAGAGTTTTGGATGGTGGAGCCGGAGATCGCTTTCTGCGATCTGGAGCAGTTGATGGAGATCGAGGAGCAGTTCGTCAGCCACATCGTCAACAAGTGCCTGACCGAGCGGGCCGCCGAACTGGCCGTGCTGGAACGGGATCTCACCCATCTGCAGCAGGTGATGCCCCCCTTCCCCCGCATCCACTACGACGAAGCGGTGGCCATGATCAACACGGCCGCGGCGGCCGGCGAGCTGGTCCCCGGCTACGAGGACACGGTTCCCCCCATCGAGTGGGGCGACGACTTCGGCAGCCCCCACGAGACCTATATTGCCGCCCAGTTCGACAAGCCGGTCTTTGTGCATCACTATCCCACCCAGATCAAGGCCTTTTACATGGAGCCGGAACCGGGCCGGGGCGAAGTCTGTCGCAGCGTGGATCTCCTGGCCCCCGAGGGCTACGGCGAGATCACCGGCGGCAGCGAGCGCATGAGCGACCCGGTCAAGCTGATCGCCGCCATCGACAAACACGGCCTGCCCCAAGAGGCCTACGACTGGTACGTGGACCTGCGCAAGTACGGCTCCACGGTCCACAGCGGCTTCGGCCTTGGCGTCGAGCGCACCGTGGCCTGGATCTGCGGCCTGGACCACGTCCGCGAAACCATCGCCTTCCCGCGCACGCTGACGTATATGCGACCCTAATCGTGACAAGGTGACAGGGTGACAAGGTGACAAGGTGAAAATCACCCCCTCACCTTGTCACCCTGTCACCTTGTCACCCCCTCACCCTGTCACCCTGCCATGATCTACCTCCTCACCTTCCTCACCGCCCTGCTGATCTGCGCGGGGCTGACGCCTTTGGCCATGCGCATGGGCGCGCGCCTGGGCATGGTGGATCGGCCTGGCGGGCGGCGGCGTCATCGGGGGGAGGTGGCCCGCACCGGCGGGTTGGCCCTCTTTGGAGCCTTTACCCTCACCGTGCTGTTGATGCTGATCCTGCCCCACATTTTGCCCCCGGAGTGGGCGGCCTGGTTCCCACCCCGTGAAGATCCCAAAGAGATGCGGCGTCTGATCGCCCTGCTGGCCGGGGGCGTCTTTTGCGCGGTGGCCGGTTTTTTGGATGACCGCTATCAGTGGTCCAGCGGCCCCCAATATCTGGTGCAGGTGGGCGCGGCCGGGATCGCCCTGGCCGGGCTGATCTTTCTCAAGCACGTCAACAACCCCTTTGCCCCCGGCTTCTTCTTTGGCGAGGACGGCTTTCCCTGGTGGATCGTGGCCCCCCTCACCCTCTTTTGGTTTATGGGCATGATGAACACGGTCAACTGGCTGGACGGGTTGAGCGGGCTGGTCACGGGGATCACGGCCATCCTGTGTGTGGTGCTTGCCGTCCACATGCTGCTGCGGGCGGATCCGCCCCAGTTGAGCGTGGCGATCTTGCCCGTGGCGCTGTTGGGGGCGGCGGTGGGCTTCTTGCCCTTCAACTATGCCTCACGGATCTTCATGGGCAGCAGCGGCAGCTACTTTTTGGGCTTTACCCTGGCCGCCCTGGGCATCATCGGCGGCGCACGTCTGGCCGCGGTGATGATGGTGATCGGTCTGCCCGTGGTGGACGTGGCCTGGCTGATCTTCGACCGCTGGCGGCGGGGCGTCTCCCCCGGCCAGGGCGGACGGGATCACCTCCACTTCCGCCTGCAAGATCGGGGCATCAGCGACCGGGTGATCGTGGCCGGCTATTGGCTCTTCGCCGCCAGCTTCGGCGCCCTCACCCTGCTGTTGGATGATCGGCTTTATAAATTGGTGGCTCTGGCCGGATTAGGACTGGTGGCCCTGGCCGTCATGGTGTGGGCCAGCCGAGAGAATGAAAAAACGTAGGGGTTTGGGTAGG
>CAZKEX010000309.1:0-3096 GCA_964551895.1 uncultured Caldilineaceae bacterium
ATTTGGGTATTGCATCGCTGGCAGGGCAATACGAAAATCCTAAATCCCAAATCCCAAATCCCAAATCCCAAATCCCAAATCCCCAACCCCCAATTTCCAGTTCAAACTGTAGCCGAGGTATGGCATGTCGAAGGTAAACCTGCGGGAGCTGTCTCAGCGTTATGGGTTGTTGGTCTCGTTTCTGATCCTCTGTCTGGCCCTGAGCCTGCTGTCGGATCGCTTCTTCACGGTCAGCAATCTGGTCAATGTCCTGCGCCAGTCCACCATCAACGGCATCATCGCCGTGGGCATGACCTACGTGATCCTGACCGCGGGGATCGACCTCTCGGTGGGGGCGGTGCTGGCCCTCTCCACCGTGGTCACCGCGGACCTGCTGCAGCAGGGGATGCCCGTGCCCGTGGCCATTGTCCTGGGCCTGGGGCTGGGGGCCGGGCTGGGGCTGGCCAATGGGCTGATCATCGCCAAGGCCAAGGTCCCCCCCTTTGTGGCCACCCTGGGCATGATGACCATTGCCCGGGGACTGGCCCTCACCTATACCCAGGGCAAGCCCATCACCGGCATGCCCGACAGCTTCCGGGCCCTGGGCACGGGCAGCATCGGCCCCATCCCCATGCCCATCATCATCGCCGGGGTGGTCTTTTTGGTGGGCTATATCCTGCTCACCCGCACCCAGGTGGGGCAGCATATCTTGGCCCTGGGCACCAACCCCACCGCCGCCCGCTTTGCCGGCATCCCCACAGATCGCTACATCATCTTTGTCTACAGCCTGGCCGGGACCCTGGCATCTCTGGCCGGCATGATCTTGGTGGCTCGGCTCAACTCCGCCCAGCCCACGGCCGGGGTGGCCTATGAATTTGACGCCATTGCCGCAGTGGTGGTGGGGGGCACCAGCTTTGCCGGTGGGGAAGGCAGTCTCATGGGCACGCTCCTGGGCGTGTTGGTGATCGCCGTACTCAACAACGGCCTCAACCTGCTCAACGTCTCGTCGTTTTACCAGCCCGTGGTCACCGGCGTGGTGATCGCCCTGGCTCTGTTGTTGTATAAAGCGCTTAAGTGAGATGCGAGATGCGAGATGCGAGATGTGAGTTGTGAGATGTGAGATGTGAGATGCGAGATGCGAGATGTGAGTTGTAAATGACGCTTCACGCAACCCGCAACCCGCATCTCGCAACCCGCATCTCGCATCTCGCAACCCGCATCTCGCAACCCGCATCTCGCAACCCGCATCTCGCAACCCGCAACCCGCAACCCGCAACCCGCATCTCACATCTCGCAACCCAAATTGTTCCATTTCAAAGGAGAAACAAACAATGAGAAACCGTATCGTAATCGCTGTGCTGGTCATTGCGGCCATGTTGTTGGCCGCATGTCCGGCCCCGGCCGCCCAGCCCGCTGCCCCCGCCGCCCCCGCGGACACAGGCGTAAAGTTGGGCCTCTCCCTCTCCACTCTGAACAACCCCTTCTTCGTCACCCTGAAGGACGGCGCGGAGGCCGCGGCCAAGGCCGCGGGTGTGACCCTGATCGTGGTCGATGCCCAGGATGACCCGGCCAAGGAAGCCACCAACATCGAGGACCTGATCCAGCGGGGTGTCAGCGCCCTGCTCATCAACCCCACGGACGCGGACGCCATCGTGCCCTCCATCCAGAAGGCCAACGCGGCCGGTATCCCGGTCTTCACCATTGATCGTGGCGCGGCCGGCGGCGAGGTCGTCTCCCACATCGCCAGCGACAACGCGGCCGGCGGGGCAATGGCCGCCGAGTTCCTGTGTGGCGTCATCGGCGGCGCGGGGAACGTGGTGGAGCTGGAAGGCATCGCCGGTACCTCTGCGGCCCGTGATCGAGGTCAGGGCTTCAACGACTACATGGCGGCCAACTGCGCCGGCGCCCCCATCGTGGCCAAGCAGACCGCCAACTTCAACCGGGCCGAGGGACTCAGCGTCTTCGAGAACATCCTGCAAGCCCAGCCGGAGATCGCCGGTGTCTTCGCCCACAACGACGAGATGATCCTGGGTGCGGTGGAAGCCGCCCAGGCCGCGGGTCGTGATGGCATCGTCTTCGTCGGCTTTGACGCCGTGGACGACGCTGTGGCCGCGGTCAACGCCGGCACCCTGGCCGCCACCGTCGCCCAACAGCCCTCGGAAATGGGCCGTCTGGGCGTGGAAACGGCCATGGCCTCCCTGGGTGGCACGGCGGTGGATGCCTACATCCCCGTGGCCCTGGCCCTGGTCACCGGCGGTGAAGCTGCCGCCCCGGCCATGGAGTACACCCTGGGCCTCTCCCTCTCCACCCTGAACAACCCCTTCTTCGTCACCCTGAAGGACGGCGCGGAGGCCGCGGCCAAGGCCGCGGGTGTGACCCTGATCGTGGTCGATGCCCAGGATGACCCGGCCAAGGAAGCCACCAACATCGAGGACCTGATCCAGCGGGGTGTCAGCGCCCTGCTCATCAACCCCACGGACGCGGACGCCATCGTGCCCTCCATCCAGAAGGCCAACGCGGCCGGTATCCCGGTCTTCACCATTGATCGTGGCGCGGCCGGCGGCGAGGTCGTCTCCCACATCGCCAGCGACAACGCGGCCGGCGGGGCAATGGCCGCCGAGTTCCTGTGTGGCGTCATCGGCGGCGCGGGGAACGTGGTGGAGCTGGAAGGCATCGCCGGTACCTCTGCGGCCCGTGATCGAGGTCAGGGCTTCAACGACTACATGGCGGCCAACTGCGCCGGCGCCCCCATCGTGGCCAAGCAGACCGCCAACTTCAACCGGGCCGAGGGACTCAGCGTCTTCGAGAACATCCTGCAAGCCCAGCCGGAGATCGCCGGTGTCTTCGCCCACAACGACGAGATGATCCTGGGTGCGGTGGAAGCCGCCCAGGCCGCGGGTCGTGATGGCATCGTCTTCGTCGGCTTTGACGCCGTGGACGACGCCGTGGCCGCGGTCAACGCCGGTACCCTGGCCGCCACCGTCGCCCAACAGCCCTCGGAAATGGGTCGCCTGGGCGTCGAAGAGTCCATCAAGTTCCTCAGCGGCGGCGCGGTGGAGAGCTATATTCCCGTGTCGCTGGCGCTGGTCGTGAAGTAAGTGAATGAGTAATGGGTAA
>CAZKEX010000309.1:3196-6021 GCA_964551895.1 uncultured Caldilineaceae bacterium
AATGAGTAATGGGTAAAATGAGTAAGGAGTAATGAGTAAGGGCGTTGTGTGTAACTTGTCGGGGTACGTGACCTTCTTCGTTGCACACAACGCCACGACTTCACCACTCACATTACTTCATTACTCATTACTCATTCCCCCAACCAACCAACCAACAAACAAACCAACCAACCCACCATGCCCTATCTCCACATGCAATCCATTTCCAAATCTTTTCCCGGCGTCAAGGCGTTGCAAGACGTCACCTTCGAGCTTGCCAAGGGGGAGATCCACGCCTTGGTGGGGGAGAACGGCGCGGGCAAGAGCACGCTGATGAAGATCCTGACCGGGGCCTACGTGGGCGACAGCGGGGAGATCACCCTGGACGGCAAGCCCGTGGTCATCAACAGCCCCGGCGATGCCCAGGCCCTGGGCATCAGCATGATCCACCAGGAGCTTTCCCTGATCCCCTATTTGACCGTGGGCCAGAACATCTATTTGGGCCGGGAACCACGGGGCTGGCTGCCGGGGACCATCGCCTGGCCCACCCTCTACAGAGAGGCCCAGGCCCTGCTGGATCGGCTCAACGTGGACGTGGACGCCAAGGATCTGGTCGAGGGACTGAGCATCGCCCAACAGCAGATGGTGGAGGTGGCCAAGGCCCTCAGCCTCAACGCCGACATCATCGCCATGGACGAGCCCACCTCCTCCCTCACCGACCGGGAGACCGACGTGCTTTTCCGGGTCATGGGCGATCTGCGGGACCAGGGCGTGGCCCTGATCTTCATTTCCCACCGGCTGGACGAGGTCTTCGCCATCACCGACCGGGTGACCGTGCTGCGGGACGGCCAATGGATCGCCACCCTGCCCACCGCGGAGCTGGACGAGGAGAAGATCGTCTCCATGATGGTGGGCCGGGATCTGGGCGAACTCTATCCCAAAAAGAGCGGCGCTACCCAGGGGGATGTGTTGACTGTGACCGATCTGGCGGACGGGGACGAGCTGCGAGGCGTCAGCTTCACCCTGCGCCGGGGAGAGGTTTTGGGCATCGCCGGGCTGGTGGGCGCGGGGCGCACAGCCCTGGCCGAGACCCTCTTCGGTGTGCGCAGGGCCACTGCCGGAGAGATCCGCATGGACGGCAAGCCTGTGCGCATCAAGTCGCCGGGGGACGCCATGAAGCTGGGGCTGGGCTTGGTCCCCGAAGACCGCAAGCAGCAGGGGCTGTTCCTCAACATGGCCGTGCGGGAAAATGTGACCATGAGCGCCATGCACCAGGTCACCCGCCTGGGTTTTGTCAACGCCAAGCAGGCCGACAGCATGGCCAAGACCTACGTCAAGCGGCTGGACATCCGCACGCCGGGCATCACGCAGCGGGTGGGCAACCTCTCCGGCGGCAACCAGCAGAAGGTGGTGATCGCCCGCTGGCTCACCTTGCAGCCCAAGGTGTTGATGTTGGACGAGCCGACCCGGGGCATCGACGTGGGGGCCAAGGCCGAGATCCACGGGCTGATGGACCAACTGGCCCAGCAAGGCGTGGGCGTACTCATGATCTCGTCCGAACTGCCCGAAGTCCTGGGCGTGGCCGACCGCATCCTGGTCATGCACGAAGGCCGCATCACCGGCGAATTCAGCCGAGACGAAGCCACCCAAGACGCCATCATGCGGGCGGCGACTGGAATGAAAAAATAGGCCACGGATGCCACGGATTAAACGGATTTTTACGGATCAAAAAAGATCCGTTTTTATCCGTCAAATCCGTTCAATCCGTGTTCTATTTTTCTTGAAGAACGGGGACGATCATGGCAGCAACGAGGGCAGTTGACAACAAATCGAGCATGATGGTGCTGGGGGATCTCTTCCGCCGTTTCAGCGTCTTCGTGATCCTGCTGGGCATCGGCGCCATCTTTGCCCTGGGGTCCGAGCGTTTTTTGCTGGTGGATAATCTGCTCAACATCGCGTTGCAGACCTCCATGATCGCCATCGTCGCCATCGGCATGACCTTCACCATCTTGACCGCGGGGATCGACCTCTCGGTTGGCTCGGTGATGGCCCTGGCCGGGGCACTGGCCGCGGGGCTGGCCGCCCGCCAGGGGATGGCCACGCCCGTGGCGATCCTGTTGGCCCTGGCCGCCGGCGGTGGGGTCGGGGCCATCAACGGGCTGTTGATCGTGCGGGGCGGCGTGCCTCCCTTTGTCGCCACCCTGGCCATGCTGGCCGTGGCTCGGGGCGCGACATTGGTCTACACCCAGGGCCGCCCTATCGCCGGGCTGGACGAGCGCTTTATCTGGCTGGGCAACGGCAAAGTGCTGGGCCTGCCCGTCCCCGTGTTGATCATGCTGGTACTGGCCTTTGTGGCCTATTTTGTCCTCCGCCACACCCGCTTTGGCCTGCACGTCTATGCCACGGGCGGCAATCCAGAGACCACCCGCCTGGCCGGTGTCTCCACCGACTGGGTGACCCTGATGGTCTATGTGATCAGCGGCCTGTGCGCGGCCCTGGCCGGGATTTTGCTCACGGCCCGGCTCTGGTCTGCCCAGCCCAACGCGGCCACAGGCTGGGAACTGGACGCCATCGCCGCGCCCGTGCTGGGGGGCACCAGTCTCTTCGGCGGCGTGGGCAGCGTGGGCGGCACAGTGGTGGGCGCGTTCATCATCGGCGTCCTCTCCAACGGGCTGAACCTGCTGGGCATCTCCTCGTATTACCAGCAGGTCATCAAAGGCATCGTCTTCATCCTGGCCGTCATGCTGGACCTCTTCACCAAACGGCGTAAATAGGAAAAAATAGGCCACGGATTTGACGGATCGGACGGATCAAAAACGGATCTTTCTCTTGGATTTTAGAGAAAG
>CAZKEX010000310.1:0-6018 GCA_964551895.1 uncultured Caldilineaceae bacterium
AAGGTGACAAGGTGACAAGGTGACAAGGTGACAAGGTGACAAGGTGACAAGGTGACAGGGTGACAGGGTGACAAGGAAAAATCACCATGTCACCCCCTCACCTTGTCACCTTGTCACCCTGTCACCTTGTCACCCTGTCACCCTGTCACCCTGTCACAGAAAGGGGGAAACATGAGCCAATCCACATCCACAAAACGGGGGCGCAAGCCCTTCCCGACCCATATTCTGGTCTTCTTGGCCCCGGCCACGCTGATCTATACCCTGTTCATGATCTATCCCCTGGCCGATTCTGTGCGTCTGAGCTTCTTCACGTCCGTGGGGCCAGGGCAGGAGGCTTTTGTGGGCATGGGCAACTATGTCACCCTGCTGACCGATTCCCTCTGGTCGCCCAGATTCTGGGGGGCGCTGCGCAATAATTTCATCTTTTTTGCCGTCAACATGGCGGTGCAGAACCCGGTGGGGCTGCTCTTGGCCGCGTTGCTGGCCCAAGCCACCACCCGGGGACGGGGCATTTTTCGCACGATCTTCTTCATGCCCACCATGCTCTCCTTTGTGATCGTGGGCTTTATCTGGCAACTGATCCTCAGCCCCTTGTGGGGCGTGGCCGAAGGCATATTGGGGACGGTGGGGCTGGAATCACTCTTCAAGCCCTGGCTCGGTCTGCAAGGCCCGGCGCTGATCGCCCTGGCCCTGATCTCGGTCTGGCAGTTTGTCGGCATCCCCATGATGCTCTTCTATGCCTCGCTGATCAGCATCCCCGAAGAGTTGATCGAGGCGGCCAGGGTCGACGGGGCCTCTATGTGGACCGCGTTTTGGCGTATCAAATTCCCCCTGATCCTGCCCACGGTGGGCATTGTCACCATCCTCACCTATGTGGGCAACTTCAATGCCTTTGACCTGATCTACACCACCCAAGGCGCGCTGGCCGGTCCCAACTATTCCACGGATATTTTGGGCACCCTCTTCTATCGCACCTTTTTTGGGAACCAACTTCAGCTTGGCAACCCGACCATGGGGGCCACGGTCGCCACCATGATGTTCCTGATTATTCTGGCTGGCGTGCTGCTCTATATGTTTGCGTGGCAGCGTCGGGTTCAGACCTACGAGCTATAGGAGAGGCGAACCATGCGAACTTCCTGGTACGAACGCACCTTTGGCCCCATTGTGCCCTATGTGGTGCTGGCCTTTTTCACCCTGCTCTCCCTCTTCCCCATCTATCTGACCGTGATCAACGCCTTCAAGACCCGGCGGGCCATCTTCAACACGCCCTATGCCCTGCCCATGGGGGATGCCTTCAGCCTGGGCGGCTTCGAGACCGTGTTGGCCCGCTCCAATTTTGTCTCCTATCTGGGCAACAGCCTGACCGTGACCCTGATCGCCATGGCCTTGATTCTGCTGACCGGGTCCATGGCCGCCTATGCCCTCTCGGAATATGAGTTTCCCGGCAACGCCTTCATGGGGATCTACCTGGCCCTGGGCATCATGATCCCCATCCGCCTGGGCACGGTGAGCATCCTGCGCCTGGTGGTGGCTATGGGGTTGATCAACACGTTGACCGCCCTGATCCTGGTCTACACGGCCATGGGGCTGCCCCTCACCATCTTCATTCTGCAACAGTTCATGCGCCAAGTGCCTCGGGAGCTGAAAGACGCCGCCCGCATGGATGGGGCCAACGAATACCGGGTCTTCGGCCTGATCCTGCCTATGGTGCGCCCGGCCATCGCCACCGTGGCCGTCTTCACCATGATCCCGGTCTGGAACGACCTCTGGTTCCCCCTGATTTTGGCCCCCGGTGAGGCCAAAAAGACCATCACCCTGGGCACCCAGCAATTCCTGGGCCAGTTTGTCAGCGACTGGAACGCGGTCCTGGCCTCCCTCACCCTGGCCATGCTGCCCGTCTTCATCCTCTACGTCATCTTCTCCCGCCAGTTGATCAGCGGCTTGACCGCGGGCGCGGTGAAATAGGACAAAACGAGTAATGAGTAATGAGTGATGAGTAAGGCGTGTGGGGGGGAGATGCGTGGGATCATGCACGTATCCCTGTTTACAAAGCACGAATTTCCGCTCACCCACAAAAATTACTCCTTACTCCTCACTCATTAGAAAGGCTCTCCCATGCGAATCGGCATAATCGGCACGGGCTTTATGGGATCGACCCATGCGGCGGGCTGGGCGCAGACTGGCGCCCAGATCGCTGGGTTTGTCACCAAGGCCCCGGACGAAGCGCAAGTTTTGATCGAAAAATATGGCGGTCAGCTTTACCCGGACCTGGCCGCCATGTTGGAAGATGTGGATATTGTGGACATCTGCGCGCCCACCCACCGCCACTACGAATTGGTGATCCAGGCCGCGGGTGCGGGCAAACATATCCTGTGCGAAAAGCCTTTGGGCCGCACATTGGCCCAGGCCCAACAGATGACCGCCGCCTGCGAAAAGGCCGGGGTCAAGCTGATGGCGGCCCACGTGGTGCGCTTCTTCCCCGACTATGCCCAGGCCTACCGCCGGGTGATGGCCGGGGAGATCGGCCGCCCCGGGGTGATCCGCCTGAGCCGGGAGTCCTTCGAACCCAAAAAGGCGGCGGACAACTGGTTTGTGGACTTCGACAAATCCGGCGGCATGGTACTGGACCTGATGATCCACGATCTGGACTATGCCCGCTGGGTGGCCGGTCCGGTCACCCGGGTCTTCGCCAAAAACACGGGCACCCACGCTTTGACCATCCTCACCCATGCCAGCGGGGCCATCAGCCATGTGGTCGGCTCCTGGGCCTATCCGCCCCCCACCTTCCGTACGGCCTTCGAGATCGCCGGGGAGAAGGGGCTGATCACCTGCGACTCCGAAAGCACCGCCCCGGTCAGCCTGCATCTGCACAAGCGCGGCGGCGATGGTCCCGACATCCCCGTGGCCGGCAGTCCGTTGAGCGAAAGCCCCTACACCACGGAGATCAAGGCCTTTTATGATGCCGTGATCCACGATAAACCGGTCCCCGTCCCCGGCGGCGAAGGGGTGGCCGCGGTGGAACTGGCCCTGGCCGTCATGGAATCCGCCAAGACGGGCCAGCCCGTCACCATCGCCCCGGAGGTGAAATCATGAGCGACCTGCGCATCGGCATCATGAACGTGGCCCATCTCCACGCCGACAGCTATGTGGGCAACCTGCGGGCCGTCCCCGGCGTCACCATGATCGGCATGGCCGACGAGGACGACGCCCAACGGGGCCGCGACTTTGCCGCCAAATTCGACACGAAACGCTATCCCACCTATGCGGCCCTCCTGGCCGACGCCGACGCGGTGGTGGTCTGCTCGGAAAACACCCGGCACCGCCCCCTGGTGGAGATGGCCGCGGCCGCCGGGGTGCATGTGCTGTGCGAGAAGCCCCTGGCAACCACGGCGGAAGACGCCCAGGCTATGCTGGATGCCTGTGATCGGGCCGGGGTGGTGTTGATGACCGCCTTTCCCATGCGCTTCAGCGCCCCGTTGGTCGAGGTCAAATCGGCCTTGGACGCCGGGGCCGTGGGCGCGTTGCGGGCCTTCAACACCACAAACCAGGGGCAGATGCCCAGCCATCACCGAGCCTGGTTTGTGGACAAAGCCCTGGCCGGCGGCGGCGCGGCCATGGACCACATCGTCCATCTGGCCGACATTTTGCGTTGGATCCTGGCCAGCGAAGTCACCGAGGTCTACGCCCAGTTCAACCACATCCTCCACGCCGACGAGGTGGATGTGGAGACCGGCGGGCTGGTCATGCTCACCTTTGCCAACGGCATCTTCGCCAGCATCGATTGCAGTTGGAGCCGCCCCCGTCTCTTCCCCACCTGGGGCGGGATGACCATGGAAATCGTGGGCGACGACGGCGTGATCCTCACCGACCCCTTCCGCCAGAACCTGACCCTCCACGGCAACCCGGCCCAACACATGGCCTGGGCCTACTGGGGATCCGACGCCAACCAAGCCATGATCGACGAATTCGTGGCCGCCATCCGCACAGGCCGCCCCCCCGCCATCACCGGATTGGACGGTCTGCGGGCCACAGAAATTGTGCTGGCCGCGTACCGATCCGCGGGGTTGGGTGTGCCGATTTCTATCGTCTAAATGGGTGATCGGGCAGGACGAAACTATTTTCACCACAAAGGCACAAAGACACGAAGGAACACTAAAAGAGGAAAATTTCGTGTCCTTTTGTGCCTTCGTGTCTTTGTGGTGAAATTTTGGAAAGGAACCCAACCACCATGCAAACCGTCATCGACATCCGGGATCTGACCCTCTATTATGGCCGTCATTTGGGCATTGAAGAGGTAACCATGACCGTGGAGCAGGGGGAGGTCTTCGGCTTCCTCGGCCCCAACGGCGCGGGGAAGACGACCACCCAGCGGGTGTTGATGGACGTGATCCGGGCCGACCGGGGCAAGGCCGCCATCTTTGGCCTGGACAGCCGGGACGACGGCGTGGAGATCCGCAAGCGGGTGGGCTATCTGCCCGGGGAACTCAGCCTGCCCGACACCATGACCGGTCGTCAGTTTTTGGATGTCATGGGGTCTGTGCGGGGAATGAAGGACAAGACATACCGGGACGAACTGATCGAGCGGCTGGACCTGGACCCCAGCCGTCATCTCAAACAGTATTCCCGGGGCAACAAACAGAAGGTGGGGCTGGTGGCGGCCATGATGCACAGGCCAGATCTGCTGATTTTGGACGAACCCACCAGCGGCCTGGACCCCTTGGTGCAGCAGACCATCCTGGACCTGGTGCGGGAGACCCGGGACGAGGGGCGCACGGTCTTCTTCTCCTCCCACATCCTGCCCGAAGTCCAGGCCGTGTGTGATCGGGTGGGCATCATCCGCGCCGGCAAGCTGGTGGCCGTGGAGTGGGTGGACGCCCTGATCGGCCAGCAGTTCCGCCGTCTGCGCCTAAGCCTGCAAAAAGCCGCCTCGCCCAACGCCTTCAACCTGGACGGCGTCACCGAGATCGAACGGGACGGCGCCGCCATCACCCTGGAAATCCAACGCAACTTGCAGGCCGTCATGGTCACCGCGGTGCAGATCGGCATCCAAGACATCGAAGAACAGCCCGTCACCCTGGAGG
Source organism: uncultured Caldilineaceae bacterium (assembly GCA_964551895.1). Classification (GTDB taxonomy): domain Bacteria; phylum Chloroflexota; class Anaerolineae; order Caldilineales; family Caldilineaceae; genus JAGNDO01. The sequence goes on from CAZKEX010000310.1 coordinate 5,082, forward strand.
ACATCTTCCTGGCCTACTACGGGGGCAACAGCCGCAACAGCCGCAACAATGGGGAGTGGGGGGTCAACCATGCTTAGTTTTCTGCGCTACGAACTCACCGCACGCCGAGGGGCCGTCATCGGCTGGGGCCTGGGGCTGAGCGGCTTTGTGGCCCTCTACACCGTCTTCTACCCCTATCTGCCCGCCGAGATGAAGAACATGGATCTCAACAACATCCCCCTCTACCAGTCCCTGGGCAGCATGGACATGAGCACCTTTGGGGCCTACTACGCCTCCACCGTACTCAACTTCCTCTCCCTGCTGGCCATCATCTTCGCCCTCACCAACGCCACGGCCACCCTGGCCGGGGAAGAGGACGCCGGCACCCTGGAACTCCTCGCCACCCTGCCCCTGGCCCGCTGGCAGGTGGTCGTCATCAAGGCCCTGGCCCTGAGCATCGCCTTGCTCTTCGTCCTCGCCATCTCCGGGGTCGCCGCCGCCCTCATCGTCTCCACCATGCAATCCCTGCTGGACCAGGATGTCCTCACCCCCCAACGGGCTTTCACCCTGGCCCTGGAAGCCTGGCCCATCACCTTTGCCCACATGATGATCTGCCTCTGGCTGGGGGCCTATCTGCCCACCCGCCGAGCCGCCATCAGCGCCGCCACCACCGTGGTCGTCCTCACCTTCTTCGCCAACAATCTGGTCCCCCTGGTGGACGCGCTCAAGCCCCTCAAGCCCCTCTTCCTCTACCAATATTACGACCGCTCCATGCTCTCCATCGCCCAGGGCAGCATGGGTACGGCGGATCTGCTGATCCTGCTGGGCGTGGGCGCGGCCTTTCTTGGCCTCGCCATCCTCGCCTTTGACCGCCGCAACCTCACCACCGGGGCGTGGCCCTGGCAATAACAACATTTAACCGCAGAGGGCGCAGAGGAGACGCAGAGGACGCAGAGAA
>CAZKEX010000311.1:0-5997 GCA_964551895.1 uncultured Caldilineaceae bacterium
AGAAGAGTGCTATGCAGATGGTAATGGAAAACCGGCCTCAGGTTCCACGAGATGCAAAACTCTGTATTTTGATTCATAGTATGCAGAAACAAAAGATCAATGTTTCTTCGCAACTTAAGCTACTTCGAAATATCGGTCAACAACTCTGACATCAAGCGTGTACCTTTTGCTTGTTGATTAAAGATATAAACCATTGCCTCTGGCGGTGGACTAAGTAACGGTTCTACCAGTGTATTGGGAATGACAAGTAACATACGAACTCGAGTTGCAAGTTGTAGTAAACAGATGATAGTATACAAGGGACCGATTTCCTGAGAGGAAATCGGTCCCTTGCGTGATCCGCCACAGAAACGACAGATCGGAGGAAAAACCTGATGGCCAAACAGAAACTGATCCCCGACGGCGTGCGTGAACAAGTTGTCGCCAAAGTGGACGCCTTCAACGCCGCAAATGTCATCCCCGCCAAACCCGCTGCCATGACACGGCTCCTACGCAGGCTGGGGGCGGTGCCGTCAATGCCCGATGGTCTCGCCGAGGGCAGTTACGTCCCCTCTTTCAGAGGAGCCTTCCTCTATCTAAAACGGATCGGCTGGAATGGGCAACCGGTTGAAATTTGCCGCCTTAAATGGACCGGTGACATGAACGACTGGGAGTTCGCCATCTACCGCCACAGCAAGAACCGATACGATCCCGACGAATGGTTCTTCCCCGGAGATAGCCAAGTGAATGGTACAGTCGAAGGGGCCATGCGGGCCGGGATGGAGGCGTATCCGGTGTAGGTGGAGGACCGACGACACGACCGCTGGGAAGTTGCACAATCTAAACGCCAAGAGGCCGGGCTTTTTCCGAAAGCCCGGCCTCTTGGCGTGGTAAAATAATGGTTTTCGTGTTGCACGGTCGTGCGGCGTGGGGCAGCCGGGCCAGGGTGACATCTCCATGCTGGCCCTTTAGTACATAGCCTCGATCAGGTGGGCGTACTTCGCCATGACCGCCCGACGTCGGGTTTTTTGCGAAGGGGTGATTTCGCCCCCTTCCTGTGTCAACGGCGCAGGCAGCAAAGTGAATGCTTTCACCTGCTCAAACGGGGCCAATTCCTGTGAATAGTGGTCGATGTGGGATTGATAGAAGGCCACAATTGTGGGGTGATCCACCAGCTCCTGGCGTGTCTGCCAAGTGATCCCCTGCCCGGCCGCGTACTCTTCCAGGGCGACGAAATTCGGCACGATCAGGACGCTGATGTACTTGCGTCGGTCTCCAATCGCAATCGATTGCTCGATAAAATAGTCCTGGGCCAGTACGGTCTCGATATGTTGGGGCGCCACATTCTTGCCGCCGGATGTAATGATCAGGTCCTTGATGCGGTCTGTAATGCGCAGAAACCCCTCGTCGTCAAACTCGCCCACATCCCCTGTGTGGAACCAGCCATCGACGAAGGCAGCCGCAGTCGCCTCAGGCTTCCGATAATAGCCCTGGGTGACGCTGGGGCTTTTGACCAGAATTTCGCCGTTGGCCGCGATCTTCACCTGGCAATCGACAATCGGGCGACCCACCGTGCCGAATTTGAACGCGTTGGGCGTGTTGTAGGTAACCATGGGTGAGGTTTCGGTAAGGCCGTAGCCTTCACAGATCAGCAGCCCCGCGGCGAAAAAGAATTCCTCGATGGAAGGGGCCAGGGGCGCGCCGCCAGCGGAAAAGAACTTCTTGTCCCCGCCCACAATCGTCCGAATCTTGGAAAGCACCAGCCGATCCGCCAGACCCTGTTGCAGCGTCAGCCCCACACCTATGGGGCGATCCTCCTTGCGACGAAGCTGATAGTCGAACCCCACGCCCAGCGCCCAGTGAAAGAGCTTCTTTTTCAGCCCGGATCCCTCTTCCAGGCCATGATGGGCGGCGGCAAATATCTTCTCGTAGAGGCGGGGCACGCTGACCATCACCGTCGGCTTCACCGCCTGCATGCCGGCTATCACAGCCTTGGAATCAGTCAGATAGTAGTTTTCCGCCCCGGTGTGGAAGATATAATAGGACCAGCTTCGTTCGTAGACGTGGCTGAGGGGCAAGAAGCACAGGGAGCGGTCGCCAGGCCCAACGTGAAATTGTCCGTCCAGCGCCTTGAACTGGTGCAACAGGTTGGCATGGGTCAGCATCACCCCCTTTGGCTCGCCGGTTGTGCCGGAAGTATAGATGATGGTCGCCAGTTCGTCCGGGCCAGCCTCGGCCAGACGGCCATCCAGGGCTCCATCCAGATCCGTATCCGCGCCCAACTGGAGAAATTGGCCAAAGTGAAGATCCGGCGCGTGAAGTGGCGTCTCTTCCTCCGCATCCCCTTCATCAAAGACAATGAGGGTGCGCAGAGCGGGAGAGCGATCCGGGTCGGTGGCGATTTTGGCATAGGCTTCCTGGTCGCCCACAAAGAGCAGGGTCATCTCCGTTTCGTCGATGATATAGGCGGCCTGCTGCCGGGTGTTGGTGGCATAGATGGGCACGGGAACGGCGCGTACGCTGAGGATGCCAAAGTCAACCAGCGTCCATTCCGAACAGTTGGGGGCGAAGATACCAATGCGGTCACCCGGCTGCACACCCAAGGAAAGCAGGGCCCGGCCGATGGTGCGGATACGCCTGTACATCTCGGCATAGGAGATCGGGCCAGGGTGCGCGCCCTCTCCGTTGGCATAGTAGGCATTCATCGCCGGTTGATCGGCATATTTTTGGGCGCTTTGGGCGATCATCACCGCCAGGTGTTGGAAGTTCATAGGGTTTCGTCTGCCTCCACACAGTAGACAAGAAAGTCGAAGCGTTATCAGGAACATTATCCTGAGTTTTGAGCAGTCTTTAAGATCATATCATAGATATGGGTATTGTGAACGTTTACTCACCGGCAAGACAGGTCATTCCACCGTCACGTGTCCGGCGTTGCTGCTGATCCCCTCTGCGTGGACCACCCGAACGTTCAGAGTTCCGATCTGCTCCGGATCTTCCAGTCCGATAGTCACGAACACGCGGTCCTTCTGCCAGCTCACCACCTCCGCCGTGGCGTCCAGCCCACTGACGCTGACGCTCCCGGCTTCATTGCCAAAGCCATCCCCTCGAATCTCCACTACCCTGATATCCCCCTTGGACATGATACTTGGGGAGAGGGTGGACAGGGTCGGCGTCTCCAGGACCATAGTCACATTGCAATGCTGGGGTCGGGCATTGACAAAGAGCAGATAGAGCGGGTTTCTCAGATCGTAGGTGGCCAAGGGTGAAAGTTTGTGGCTGGGGATGGGATCCGCATCGTTGCGGAAGGTGGCCAGAATCGTCTTGCGCTCTGCATTCAGCAGGTGGACCACAGCGCCGGCCTCCCCCTCGCACATAGTCTCTGCCCGGAGCAGACTTCCGCTGGCCTGGGTGAATGACGGCGGCAGGCCTTGTCCACTGCTATAAATCTTGGTCAAATACGAGGTCAGCCCGCCACCGTCAAAATCGATTGGGGTTTCTGCCGAGGTCAACCGCTGGATGGGGATGAAGTTGATCAGGTTCCACTCCTCGGCTGGGGTGTAGTTCTGCTGCCAGTAGTCCAGAGCAAACTCTGTGTAGAAGGGAGCAATATCCCCCACGACACTGGTCAGGGCTTCCTCAAGGTTGGTGTTGACCCCCAGATTGCCGAATATCTGCTTGATGGTGTTGCCTCCGACTTTCTTCTCCAGATAGATGGCGAAAGCCACCGTGGCATACTGCTGATTGGCATCCAGGGATCCCCAACCACCAGGAAAGGGTATGTTGACAAAGTCTCCGCCGGCCTCGATGCGCATGTGGTAGCTCTTAATGTCGGGATAGACCAGATATTCGGCCCACGTTGCCGTGCCCTCCAGCCACCAGGTAGGAGCCGTGATAAAGCGTGCCCCCGCGGACATATTCTCCTTCTGCAAAATGTGGAAGTATTCATGGGCCGCTGTGACCTTGATCTCGTCGTCGCTCAACTGGTCGTTGAAGAACATGTACCAGTTGCCCAGGGTGCCGATGCCGGGCACAAAGCCCTCGGACTGGGTACCCTTGGTCAGCCAGGGGGCGATCTTGACGATCACCTGGCCGCTGGGCTGGGTGTAGCCCTGGATATCGAAGACTGATCGGGAGTAGAGCAGGGCGTCCAGCAGCTTCTGGGCATAGGCCTCGGACACGCCATCTCGTGTGTTGTAGAGTACGACAAAGTAGGCGTTTTCCACCTTCTCGTTGGGCATCCCCACCACCCACCAGAGGCTTTTGCCCACATTGTTGATGGCGCCCACCAACCGCTGTCCCCAGTAGTCAGTGGATCGGGGCTGTGCGCTTCGGCTCTCCCCAGCCCCGGCCACAGTCGATGGGTCCTCGTACCGGCCGGCGAAGAGGGTGATGGAGACATAACCATCCGCCACCTGGGCATCCAGGGGGATAAAGTCTTCCAGCTCCGGGTCGAAGAGGGCGGCCCGGGGATCTTCGGGCAAGGCCGCAGGATCATAGGGCAGGTGCAGCACAATATCCTTGTACAGTTCGATCGGCTCCGGCTCAAACTTTACTGTGTATTGGTAGCCCATGATGGCCTGGCTGTCCGGTCCAGGGTTATCCATACGCCGGTTGCTGACGGTGATGGTGTAGACAGCGCTGCCCGGCAGCGCACCCGGCGGGATCTCCACACGTACGCCCTGGCTGAAGACCACGCCGCCCTGGGCAGGGTCGATGTTGGCGCTGCCGCCCAGATTCCCAGGGCCAGTGCGGGTCACCTCTACATAGCGGGTGAGGCTGATGCCGTTGGTCTCTGTGACGGTGAAGGTGAAGCGGCCCAGTTGGTTGAACTGGTAGGTTAGCCAAGAACCCCGGCTGCCATTCCACGGTGGAAACAGGGCTTCCTTTGACGACAGGGACTGCAGGGATGAGCCGGGCGAAATGGTCCAGACCAGCCAATCGCCTTGGGCCACGCCGATGGTGTCGGTGATGTACCATTGGGCAAAGTGCCATTTGCCTGGCATTGGCACACGCAAGCTTCCCTGGGAGAAGTGGGATGCCCCGACGGAGAAGCGATACCCGCCCGATGGGATTGATAGATTTCTGGCCACAGTGATGGGCGTCAATTCGATAGGAAGCTGGTAGAGGATGCTGTCCTGGGCGAAGGAAGCGATCTCGTGGATGACCCGATCCCCCACCCGCAGCACATTGTGGGCGGGGATGGGATCCGGATCGCTGACCTGGACGACGACATGGCTACCCTGGCCGGAGAGACTCCCTGCTGGGGAGATAGACGCAACCTCCAGGGAGTGGGGCAGGCCATCCCGCCGGGTCAGGGGCAGGGCAGAGATGGTTCTGGAGGCTCTGGTCACCAGGGTGTTGCCCCACACGGCCAGGGAGAGAGGGAAGGGTATGTTACGCATGACCCCCACCACCTGGGGATCCGCGCCGGAGACCACGGAAATGGCGTCACCCCGAAAGTTGGCGACGTAGACATTGCCTGCATCATCCGCAGCCAGCCCCTGGGGATCGGCGAAGCCATAGGCCACGGGCAGCCAGCCATTCTCCCAATAGTAGAGGTTACCCCAATCGCTGAAGGTGACGCTGCCCCGGGCCGGCTCCCGGGTGGTTGCGTAGACCCGTCCCCCTGCATCCACGACCACGTCCCGGAAATCCACAACCCCAGCATCCAGACAGACACCCCCCAAGCGGAAACAGTTCAGACCGCGGATCTGCTCGCCTGTGGTCGGGTCCATCTGGAACGCGTGGTGATCCGTGGCCACGTAGAGGGTGCCGTCACCGGGATTGAAGCTGAGTCCGTTGATGACAATCTCCCCGCCCGGCACATTTGGGGAGTAGATGGCCACCGGTGGCCCGCTTGGCTCGATCCGGTAGACCCGCTGGCCGTTAGTGAAGTATAGGGTATCCGTGGCCCGATCTATGTCCAGATCCCCATAGCCCAACAGGATGTGAACGCCCGCCAGATCCGAGCGGACTGTGGAATTCAGCGCACCGGGCGACTTCTGCAGGATTTTGAAG
>CAZKEX010000312.1:0-5963 GCA_964551895.1 uncultured Caldilineaceae bacterium
CGTTGGAGAACGGCAGCCGCTTCGCCATCCGGGAGGGTGGTCGCACGGTGGGCGCCGGCGTCATCACCTCGATCATCAAGTAGGGTATATGCAATTTCGGCTGGGGTTGGCTGACTGACCCCAGCCGGTTCACAGGCGAGTAGCTCAACTGGCAGAGCGGTGGTCTCCAAAACCACAGGTTGCGGGTTCAAGTCCTGCCTCGCCTGCCTCGATATGGCCACCGGTGAAAGCCGGTGGCCGTTTTCGGCAAAAAAGAACCACGCGTTTATTCAGAAGTTTTATTCAATGACGGGGGCATACCGTGAGCCGCTCCGCAGCAGTAAAGACTGACAACGCCTTGGTACGCTATTTCAAGGATGTGCGTGCTGAGGTTTCCAAAGTAACTTGGCCGACTCGGGAAGAAGGAATACGTTTGACCATTGTGGTGATGGCTGTGACTGTCGCCTCGGCCCTTTTCCTGTTTGGCTTTGATTCGCTCTTCAGCTTTGTGATCACCTGGTTGATCTCGCTGTAGAGGGTTTGGCATGAGGGTTTTTCAGGAGACCTGGTTAACGGTCTCTGTGATATTCTTGCACCATGTTGTTGTTCGGGTGTAGTCGGGAGAAATCCGTCCTTCGGCGCTCTTTATTGGCAGATACCCGAGTGAGATAAGGGAGGTGCTCGTGGCAAGCGAGCAAAACGATAGTCAGGGCGCGGCCCTAAGCGCAGCAGAACTGGCGGAACTGGATGCTGAAATCCAGGCCCAGTTGGACGCGGAAGGCGCCGAAGCCGAACTCAAAGCCGAATGGTTTGTCGTACACGGCTATTCGGGCATGGAGAACAAAGTCAAGAAGAACCTGGAACATCGGGCCGAATCTATGGGCATGACCGACCGCATTTTGGATGTGGTGGTGCCCACGGAGACTGAAATCGAGATCCGCAAGGGTGTTCGCAAAGAAGTCGAGCGTCGGGTCTTTCCGGGCTACATCCTGGTCAACATGATCATGGATGAAGATAGCTGGTACGTTGTGCGTAACACCCCTGGGGTCACAGGGTTTGTGGGCATGGGCAACAAGCCCACCGCCCTCACCCAGGTCGAAATCGACCAGATCATGAAGCGGATCGACTCGGATCAGCCCACGGTCAAGGTCAGTTTCGCGGTTGGCGAGCAAGTGCGTATCACCGGCGGTCCCTTCACCGAGTTTTCTGGCTTGGTGGACGAGATCTACCCGGAGCGGGGCAAAGCCCGCATTATGGTCAGCTTCTTTAACCGAGAAACCCCGGTGGAAGTGGATCTGGTTCAGTTGGATCGGGAGTGATTTTTGGTTTGGGTGGTGTTGGGTGGTTGGTTGGTTGGATAGTTGGTTGGATAGTTTAGTTTTTGAGCAAGATTGGCAGTTTACCCATTTAGCGCTGACAACTGGGAGCCGAACCGGTCACTGCCAACCCGGAACGGCGTTTACCAGGTCAGAAGGAGTGATATCTTATGGCAAAGAAACTTAAAGCAGTCGTCAAATTGCAGATTCCCGCGGGCAAGGCCAACCCGGCCCCGCCAGTGGGTACCGCGCTTGGCCCCCATGGGGTCAACATCATGGGCTTCTGCAAGGAGTACAACGCCCGAACCCAGCAGCAGATCGGCCAGATCATCCCGGCCGAGATCTCTATCTTCACCGATGGGTCATTCACCTTCGTCACCAAGACTGCGCCGGCCGCGGACATGATCAAGAAGGCCGCTGGCGTGTCCCGAGGCAGCGCAGAACCCAACAAGACCAAGGTGGGCAATATCACCCAGCAACAGGTGCGGGAAATTGCCGAGGCCAAGATGACCGACCTCAACGCCCGTGATCTGGAGATGGCCATGCGCATGATCGCTGGCTCCGCCCGCAGCATGGGCATCAAGGTGGTTGACTAGGTGGATGGGTCCGACTGACCGCCAGGATGGGGTTGGGGCCTGAAAACAGGCGACGAATACCGATCGATAATCATTTTGTGTGGGAGGGCTTTGCCCGCTATGACCACAGAGGAGTTATGTTATGCCTAAGCATGGAAAACGCTACAACGAAATCCGCAGCAAAATAGATCGCCAACAATTATATTCTCCGGAAGAGGCCATTGCCTTGGTGAAGGCCAACGCCAACGCCAAGTTTGATGAGAGCATCGAGATCCACCTGAACACAGGTGTGGACCCCCGCTATGCGGATCAGCAGGTGCGCGGTGTGGTGACTCTGCCCAACGGCACAGGGCGCACGGTGCGCATCCTGGTCTTCGCCGGCCCGGACGGTGCGCCTTTGGCCACCGAAGCCGGAGCCGACTATGTGGGCGGTGACGATCTGGCGGCCCAGATTTCGGGCGGCTGGACCGATTTTGATGTGGTTTTGGCCACCCCGGACATGATGCGGGTGGTGGGTCGTTTGGGGCGTGTGCTTGGTCCCCGTGGTATGATGCCCAGCCCCAAGGCCGGCACCATCGTCCCGGCGGAGGATCTGCCCCGGATCATCAACGAGACCCGTCTGGGTCGTGTGGAGTTCCGGGTCGACAAGACCTCCAACATCCATGCCCCCATCGGCAAGGCCAGCTTTAGCGAAGAGAAGTTGATGGGCAACCTGTCCGCCTTTATGGAGGCCATTGCGTCCGCCCGGCCCACTGGCTTGAAGGGGATCTACCTCAAGCGGGTGACCCTGTCCAGCACAATGGGACCTGGGATCAAGGTGGATACCAATACCGCCCTGAATATGAAGTATGATGGATAGTTGGTTCTGAATGGCTCTACGGCGGAAAGTATTTAATCGCCGAGGACGCTGAGAACGCGCAGAGGAAAAGCAGTTTTTTCTCTGCGTCCTCGGCGAAATCTCTCTGATCTCGGCGGTTAGATAGCTTTTTTCAGTGGAGCCATTTGAGAATTGTTGTGCAGCGAAGATAGAATTTGCCACCCGTCTTCGAAATCAGTATACTGGCATAGTTTGTGCGAAGTTAACCTGAATATTCGGCTTTCATGTCGATATGTGCTGAAGACAGCAGGCGTCTCCCAAGCTTGGGCGACTTAAGGGCCATTGGGCCACCTGCCGAGGCGCTGGACGACGCTGACGAGCGCGGAAATCTGAATGGCATAGGCCATATCTTTTTTCTGCGCCCAGGCTTTGTGTCATCCACGCCCCTGTGTCTTCAACACGGGGGCTTTTTTATTGGCCCATGACTGGTAGCCCTTAGTTGTGTTTTGGTGGTCACGCCGGAGGGCGGACTGGTAGAACACAAGACTACACAAGAAAGGAGAAGCTGCACTTGGCCATTTCACGATCAAAGAAAGAACAGTTGGTCCAAGGATACGGCGAGTTGATTGCAAACTCATCGGCGCTCGTGTTTGTGGATTACCGGGGCACGAGAGTGCCTCAGGTGCAATCCCTGCGCGGGAAATTGGGCGATACCGCGGCCACCTATGCGGTGGTGAAGAACACCCTGTTGGGCATTGCCATGCGTGAGGCCGGGATCGATGTAGAGACCGAGCTGCTGACTGGCACCAACGGCGTGATCTTTTTGGGCGAGGATATCGGCAAAGGTGTCAAGGTCCTCAAAGATTGGCTGAAGGAAACCAAGATCACGACCATGGTGATCAAGGGCGCAGTGCTGGAAAATTCGGTCTTGGATGTGACAGGCACCGAATCACTGGCGGATCTGCCCACCAAGGAACAGATGTTGGCGAAGGTTCTGGGCACCATCAACGCCCCGGCCTCCAGTTTGGTGCGTATTATTTCTGCGCCTCAATCCAGTTTGGTGCGGGTGATCAATGCCCACGTCGAAAGTCAAAAGGAAGCAGCCTAGTCTCCCCGGCCCCTGGCGACCACGGTTTGAAAATCAACCGGTTGGAAAACAGGGACAAGGTAGCGGGCTGTACATGTAAAGTAAACAAGATCGTTTTCTATCAATATGGAGGAGTTTCAAATGGCAGATCTGAATGCAATCAAGGAACAATTGGACGGCCTGACCCTGTTGGAGGCCGCTGAGCTGGTGAAGATGTTGGAAGAGGCCTGGGGTGTGAGCGCTGCGGCCCCTGTGGCCATGGCCGCGGCTGGCCCGGCTGCCGCCGCTGAAGAGGCGGAAGAGCAGACCGAGTTCGACGTCATCCTCAAGGACGTGGGCGCCAAGAAGATCAACGTGATTAAGGCCGTGCGTGCCGTCACCAACCTGGGTCTGAAAGAGGCCAAGGAGCTGGTTGAGAGCGCCCCGACCCCCGTTGTTCAGGCTGTGAGCAAGGACGTGGCGGCTGACGTCAAGACCAAGCTCGAGGCCGAAGGCGCCGTCGCCGAAGTCAAGTAGACTTCTGGGCAGGCAATGACAAAATGATGTGAAGACACAGGGGGGATGATCTCAGGATTATCCCCCCTGCGTCTTTTTTTGAGAGCAAAACTGAGCGCAGAACGAAGAACAAACATTAGAGAAAAGCTGAACGAGGAGAGGGTACATGAATGTAGATGGTAAACATTTTCGCACGATTTGGCTGAAGCCCAACGATTCGGCCACGGTCCAGATCATCGATCAGCGTCACCTGCCCCACGATTTCGTGATCGAAGATCTGATGTCGGTGGATCAGATGGCCGTGGCCATCAAGGATATGCATGTGCGAGGGGCTGGGCTGATCGGCGCCGCCGCCGGCTATGGCATGTATATTGCCGCCCTCACCGCCCCCCGAGATGATCTGGAGAGCTTTATGCGATCCGTGCGGGCGGCGGGCGCCCAACTTATGGCCACCCGACCGACTGCGGTCAATTTGGCCTGGGCGGTTAAACGTCAGCTTGTGGCCCTGGAGCAGGCCGAACCCCGAATCGCTGCCCGTATTCAGATCGCCCTGGGCCTGGCCCACACCATCGCCGACGAAGATGCGGCCGCCTGTCAGCGCATCGGCGAACATGGGGTGGCCTTGATTGAGGAGATCAGCCGTCGCAAGGGGGGCGAGCCGGTCAATATCCTCACCCATTGCAATGCGGGCTGGCTGGCCTTTGTGGACTATGGCAGCGCCACAGCCCCCATCTATGCCGCCCATGACCGGGGGATCCCTGTGCATGTGTGGGTGGACGAGACCCGTCCCCGCAACCAGGGCGCCCGGCTCACCGCCTGGGAGCTGGGCCAGCACGGCGTGCCCCACCATGTGATCGTGGACAACGTGGGCGGCCATCTGATGCAACATGGCCAGGTGGATCTGGTCATCACCGGCACAGACCGCACCACCTTCACCGGGGATGTGGCCAACAAGATCGGCACCTATCTCAAGGCCCTGGCTGCCCACGACAACGGGGTGCCCTTCTACGTGGCCCTGCCCTCCTCCACCTTTGACTGGGAGATCGAGGATGGCCTGACCATCCCCATCGAACAACGGGGCGCGGACGAGGTGCGCACCATCCTGGGCCGTCACGCCGGGGAGACCAAGCAGGTACTCCTCACCCCGGAGAATAGCCCTGCGGTCAACTACGCCTTTGACGTCACCCCCCGCCGCCTGATCACCGGGCTGATCAGCGAACGGGGCATCTGCGCCGCCTCCGCCGAAGGGGTGTTGGGGTTGTATCCAGAAATGCGCAAGGAGTAAGGAGTAACTTTACCCTTTCAAACAAAAAAACGCCCCGCCGACAAACCCGGCGGGGCGTTTTGCACTCTATGGAGCCGCTGATCGGATTTGAACCGATGACCTACGCTTTACGAGAGCGTCGCTCTACCAACTGAGCTACAGCGGCAAATAAACCATCCAACTACCTGCCAAAGTATAGCCAAAAGCCACCCGGATGACAAATTTGAGGGGGTGACAGGGTGACAGGGTGAGGGGGTGACAGAGTGACAAGGTGAGGGGGTGATCCGTGCCCTGGACAGATTTCACCTTGTCACCCTGTCACCTTGTCACCCCCTCACCCTGTCACCCCCTCAGGTTTCAGCCTAGACGCGGGTCACGTAGCGGCCATCTCGGGTGTCGATGCGGATGGTGTCGCCTTCTTTTACAAACA
>CAZKEX010000313.1:0-5956 GCA_964551895.1 uncultured Caldilineaceae bacterium
AACCACCTACCTTGGCCCCATCGAGACCACCATTGACGAGTACGACGCCACCCTTGTCGGCCATGTGGGGCCAGCCGACTGGCACAACCCCACGCCCAGGGGACGCTACAATCTGCTGGTGATCGGCGGCGGATCCGCTGGGCTGGTGGCAGCGGCCGGCGGCGCGGGGCTGGGGGCCAAGGTGGCCTTGGTGGAGAAGGGGCTGCTGGGCGGAGACTGCCTGAACACGGGCTGCGTGCCCTCCAAGACGGTGATCCGGTCGGCCAAGGTGATGGGGGAGATCCAGCGGGCCGGGCAGTTTGGCATCGGCGTGCCCGACGGCGTCACCGTGGACTTTGCCGGGGTGATGCAGCGTATGCGCCGGGTGAAGGCGGAGATCAGCGTCCACGACTCGGCCCAGCGCTTCAAAAACGAGGGGATCGATGTCTTTTTGGGTGAGGGCCGTTTCACCGGGCCGGATACCTTTGAGGTGGGCGGCCAGACCATCCGCTTCAAGAAGGCAGTGATCGCCACGGGGTCACGGGCGGCTCATATCCCCATCCCTGGGCTAAAAGAGGTGGGCTATTTGACCAACGAGTCGGTCTTCCGGCTCACCACCCAGCCCAGACGCCTGGCCGTGATCGGGGCCGGTCCCATCGGCTGCGAGCTGGCCCAGACCTTTCAGCGCTTGGGCTGCCAGGTCACGTTGCTGGAGATCGCCCCCCAGATCTTGATCCGGGAAGACAAGGACGCCGCGGCCATCATCCAGAAATCCCTGGAGGCCGACGGCGTTGTCACCCTGCTGGCCGTCAAGATCCAAGAGGTGGTGGGGCGGGAGGACAGCGACGGTTTCAGCAAGGTGATCCGCTATGGACAGGGCGGGACGCAACACGAATTGGCCGTGGATGAAGTGTTGCTCGGCGCGGGCCGGGTTCCCAACGTCGAGGGGCTAGACCTGGAGGCCGCCGGAGTCGAATATCACAAACAGGGCATCACCGTCAACGAAGCCATGCAGACAACCAATGCCAACATTTTCGCCGCCGGCGATGTGGGGCAAAAATATCAATTTACCCATGTGGCCGATGCCACGGCCCGCATCGCCCTCCAAAACGCCCTCTTCCCCGGTCCCCGCAAAAAGGCCAGCAAGCTGATCGTGCCCTGGGTCACCTATACGGACCCGGAGATCGCCCATGTGGGCCTCTACGAACACGAGGCCGCGGCGCAGGGCATCCCGGTGCAGACCTTTGTGCAACGCTTTGACCGTATCGACCGGGCCTTGGCCGACGGAGACGAGCAGGGTTTTGTGAAGGTGCATGTGCGCAAGGGGACGGACAAGATTTTGGGGGCGACCATGGTGGCCGCCCACGCCGGGGAGAGCATCAGCGAGATCACCACGGCCATGGTGGGCGGCCTGGGATTGGGCACGCTGGCCACGGTGATCCACCCCTACCCCACAGAGGCCGAGGCCATCAAAAAGGTGGCGGACGCGTACAACCGGACACGGTTTACGCCGATGGTGGCGAGGTTGTTTAGGTGGTGGCTGGGGGTGACGCGGTAGAAAAACGCTCTACGCTTGAGTTTACGTAATCGTTCATCCCCTCGGCCCCCCGGCCCCCAATTCTGGGGGAGGTCGTGGACAGTTTCCCCCAAAGTTGGGGGGTTAGGGGGGCGGGGGGTGAACGATTACGAGTTTACTTGCGCCGGGTTTGCCCCGGATTCCATGATCAAAGACAATTTATCTGCCCAACCGAGGTTGATAAAGAGCCAAGATTAGGCATCAAGTACAACGACTTGTTGGGCGGCAACTTTTGCTGGAGAGATCTTTTAGGACAGCAATAGCCTGGTTAGGGCGTCAGCCAACCACCGAATGTATTGCTCTCTGGACCAAGCGCGATCGACAGTTAACAGGCGGAAAACTTCGGGACTGGTGAGGGTCCAGACAGTTTCAGCCGCTTGGGCGTCAGTCACCCCCGCCCGTAGCGGGCTGTGTTCGGATAGGTGTTGAACTACTATCGCCATATTGTGCAAACGTTCTCTGAGAATGTTTTGCAAAAGATCGGCAATATCCGGTTCGGTCTTACCCGCCAAGCGCATAGTCTCGAAAATCGGGGCTACGCGTTCCAAGATCACCGAGATATCCTGAGCAAAAAGATGCAACTGTTGACGCGGGTCGTGTTCTTGGAATACGGCTTGTGGCCTTGGTCGCTGAAGCAAGGGAATAGACTCATCATCACCCCCTACGGAAATGTCAATCACGTGTGCCAGGATAGCTCGTTTATTCCCGAAAACTGCATAAATGGTTTCCGGAGCCACCCCAGCTTCCTGGGCAACGGCTTCTATCGTTGCACCCGTATAACCGCGTTCGATAAACAGCTTGCGAGCTGCTTCAGTGATTTGGCGGCGGGTCTCTCGCGCTTGTGACTGGCGCGCTGTTGAGTTATATCGACGTTTGGATTTCTTCGGTTGGGTCATTTGCCTCTTGACATTCTGTTGATTTGGATATACTATGACTGTATTCAATACAATATAACTGTAATGAATACAGATGTCAATCGTAGCCAATGCCAAAGCATCAGTTGAGCAGTTAGAAAAGGAATCCCAATGATGAAATTTATTTCAAAATTTACCCTCTTATTCGCGATTGTTACGATTCTGTACTTGTTGATCTCAGGAAACCTGTTTTCTCCATCACCCTTCATCATAGCAACTCAGCTATTAGCCGTTGCGCTAAGTGTGTGGGCGCGGCGAAGCTTTCAGACAGGTCAGTTCAGTATCCAGGCAGAACCAAAAGAAGGGCAAGTGCTATCGAGAGGACCCTATCAGTTTATTCGTCATCCAATGTATGCCGCGGCCTTGCTTCTCATCTGGTCAGGCATTCTGGGGCATATCTCCCCTATCAACCTGATTATCGGCGTGGTGATTACAGGCGCAGTTGCTATCCGCATTGGGGTCGAAGAACAGTATCTGCGCACATGCTATCCTGACTATGCAGAATACTCACGCATAACCAAGCGGATCATTCCATTGATAATCTAGCCTTGCCGCTCGATGGAGTGAGCCATATGTATCCAAACCCTCACCCCCCCGTGAAAAAGTAGCTTCTTCGAAAAAGCCGTCCAACTATTAATATGCGGAACCAATCCGCATAACTACCCAAATTGGGGCTTGATTGCGGAAACATTTCCACCAATGCCTGCTGGCCCGACCTACATGCGGAATCGAAACCATTGTCAACCCTCACCTCCCGATAGCCAAAAGGCTGTCCGCCTATCCTCTTGAATGCAGAAAACCACCCTACCACCGCAGACTCCGCTGCGCCGCGGATGCAGTAAAAAACGCCGCCAACCCGCCCGCCACGCCGCCCACAAACCCCAAAACCACAAACATGCCCAGCCCGAACAGGATCTTGATCGCAATCGCCCGGCCATCCATGCCGCCCTGGGTGGTGGCGCTCATGCCCACGGCGAAGACGAGGGCTTGGATCACCCCCAGGCTGGCCCCGGCGCTGGTCGCCTCCCGCAGACGCATCATGCCGTCCCGGCTGGGGGTGCGGCGCAGGAGCATGTGGGCGGCGGGGATGGCCAGCAGCCAGCCGGCCGGTGTCCAGCACAGGATCTCCACCCAGCCCAGCAGGGCGGCGACGAGGACCAGCGCCAGCCAGATCCCTGCCCAGATGCCGACGGTTTGCAACACGGGCTGAATGTCCAGGCGCAGACGCTTGCGCAGGGCCTTGCGCTGGGCTTGGAAACGGGATGGGGTGGTTGGGGTATTGCTCATGGGCAGATGTCCAGAAAAGCGTGCAGGGCCGCGTCGTCCAGCCGGGAGAGACGCAGTAGTTCGATGTAGGGGTCGCCGGTCAGACCAAAATGGACGGCAAAGGCCGGTTCGGTCTTCATGCCGGAACGCCGCAAGGCCAGGATGGCCGTGCGGGCGGTGTCCCCGCCCAGGCGCAGGAGACGCTCTTCGATCAGCATGTGGCGGAAGGCATTCTGTTGGGTGACGGGGCGATCTTGGGCAAAGATCTCTATGGGAAAAAGCGGGGTGTCAAAGTTGACGACGACCGAGGGGTGGCCCTGCCACATCCGCCCCTTGCACCCAAACCCAGGATGATGGGCATAGAGGGCGACCACCCCTTGCTCGAACCGATCCAACTCCTGCGCGGCGCAGATGATATCCAGATCGCTATTGGCTACATCCAACCCGATGGGAACTGTGCCAGTCAGCGCCGGGGTGAAGGGGGCCAGATGGTCGAAGATTCCCAGCTCGGTCAACGTTTCCCACGCTGCCCGGTGGCGAGGATTGCCGTCCCGCAAATAATTTATGTCAAACCAATCCCTCAATCTCCCAATCTCCCTCGCACCGAGTCCGGTTTCGATACGACCGGAAACTGCCCCGGTCTACTCAACCTACCACCTAATCCCCGATCTCCAATCCCCAATCTCCCAATCTCTCAATCTCGCTTCAAAAGCACCCAATACGGCACAACCCCATAATACCACGCCAGGAGCAATCCCATGCGCAGGCCGTGGAGGCCGTCCCGGTAGCCGTGGAGGGTGAAGAAGCGGCGGCGGAACTCCCGCAGGGGTTGCAGGATGAAGTTGTGGGGCCGGGGGCGGATGCCCCGCTCGGCCAGGATGCGGGCTTCGTAGCCGGCATAGACCCGCTGTTTGCGGTGAAACTGGGGCCAGTTGGCGTAGTTGTAGTGGATGAAAGGTTCGGCGAGATAGCCCTCCGCCCCGTCCACCTCCACGATCTCGTGGACCTCCCGGTCCGTGTCATAGTGGGCGGCGTCCCGGCGCAGGAGACGCAGTTGATGGTCCGGGGTGAAACCGCCGCCCCGCATCTCGTGGCCGACGATGATGTTGCGCCGGGGGATCCAGTAGCCGGCGAATGGCGAATGGCGAATGGCGATTTTGATCTCCGCGGCCAATGCGGGGGTGACCCGCTCGTCGGCGTCCACGAAGAGGACCCACTCCGCGTTCACGGCGTCCAGGGCGGCTTGGCGTTGGGCCGCGTAGTTGTCGAAGGCGCGGAAGACCACCTGCGCCCCCGCGGCCTGGGCCAGATCCTGGGTGCCGTCCGTGCTGCCCGAATCCCACACGATCACGGTATCCGCCAGATCTCGTACACTGTCGATGCAGTCCACAATGTGGGCGGCCTCGTCCCGGGTTAGGATGATGGCGACGAGGGTTTGTTGGGTGGTTGGGTGGTTGGGTGGGTGGTTGATCTGTTGATCTGTCATCGCAGTCCTCGCAATTCACAACTCGCCCCTTGGCTAGGACAGCCCGGCGCAGATAACTCCGCGGATCCCTGCTCTAGCCCGGAAAAGGGTAGATCCCAATCTAATCTGAGTTCAGGCGGCCGAGACGGCGGCGTAGGCGGCCAGTTCAGCGTCCAGTTGAACGCCGGTGATCTCTCCGCGGGCAAAGCGACGGTGGGCGTCCCGCCGCCGCTGGCCCAGCCAGATCTTCAGGATCAAGCGCAGCGCGCCATCGTGGAGCGGACCATAGCGGGCCGGATGTTTGGCATAGAAGCGGAAGCGACTGCGCCACAGTTGCACAAAGCTCTCCCAGCGCACCTGTTTGCTGCTCTGGCCCTCAAAGTGGATCACCTTTGCGCTGGGCAGGGCATAGACCGGCCAGCCAGCCTCGGCCAGACGCAGGCACCAGTCCATCTCTTCGCAATACATAAAGAAGTCTTCATCCAACCCGCCGACTTGGCCGACGGCTTCGCCCCGCACCATGATCGCTGCCCCCAACACGAAGTCTACCACGAAAGGCTCACCTTTTTCCCAAAGAGACCGGGCATAGCGCCCATTCAGCCCGCTGTCCAACAGCCGATGGCCGCCGGGCAGGCGATGCACAGGGAAGAGGTCGATGATCACCTGGGCCAGAGAGGGGAAGCGAAAGGCCCCGTGCTGAAAGCTGCCGTCGCCATAGCGCAGGTGCGCGCCGCACGCCCCGGCGGACGGCGTGGA
>CAZKEX010000314.1:0-5955 GCA_964551895.1 uncultured Caldilineaceae bacterium
AGGCGGCAACCGCGCCCCCTGCCCCGGTCACCTACGAAAACGGTCATCAAAATGGGCATACGAATGGGCATACAAATGGACATGCGAACGGGCATTCAAACGGCCATGCCAAGGAGGCCAAGCCCGTGGGCATGAAGCGACCCCGACCCAAACTGCTCCACGGCAGCACCTATCGCAAGGATACCCCCATCGGCACGGCCTATGTGACCGTGAACAGCGACGAGCAGAACGAACCCTTCGAGGTTTTCCTGAATGTGGGCAAGGCGGGCAGCGAGGTCAGCGCGGTCAGCGAGGCCATCGGGCGGCTGATCAGCCTGGTGCTGCGGATGCCGGCCACCCTGCCCCCGTCCGAGCGCCTGCGTTGGGTGATGGACGAGATGGCCGGCATCGGCGGCGGACGGCCCCTGGGCTTTGGGGCCAACCGGGTGCGCAGCCTGCCCGATGGCTTGGCCCAGATCATCGCCGACCATCTGAACGAGATGCCCGTCGCCCCGGCTGAGGCAGAGAGCGCCGAGCAGTTGGCCCTGCCCATCCACGAGCGGCCCATCGGCGACATCTGCCCGGACTGTGGGGAGGCCAGCTTCCTCAACATCGAGGGCTGCCGCAAGTGTTATGTCTGTTCGTACAGCGAATGTTAGAAGTGCCGTCAGTCGTCAGCGCTTGATCAAAAGAGGGCCTCTCGCACGATGAGAGGCCCTCTTTTTTACGGCTATCGGCTGTCGGCCAACGGCTACCGACTCACCAGCCACATGACCTGATACGGCTCCAGCACAATGTCCTGCTCCAAACCGATCTGACGCTGGCTGATCAGGTCGGTGAAGGCGTAGCCCAGGCCGCGCAGACGCAGTTCGTTGGCGCTGATGGCCTGTTCCCGCTCGGTGAAGCTGGCCAGGACCAGGACCCGCTGGCCCTGGTTGGCCCGCACATAGCCGAAGACGTGGCCGTTGCCCAGGTCGATCACCTGCATGTCGTTGCCGCCAAAGGCCGGGTGGGTCTTGCGCAGATGGATCAACCTGCCCAAGGCCGCATAAATACGCCCCTCCACGGTCTGGGCATCGTTCCGCCGCTCGTTCCTGGCCCAATCCGTGCGCGGACGATGCACCCAGCGGCTGTCGTGGCCCTTGGCGGGATCGTCCCGAAAGCTGTAGTCGTTGAGTACCCCGGTCTCGTCGTTGAGGTAGATCAGGGGGATGCCGCCGATGCTGAGGATGATGCTGTGCAGAAGCAGGATACGGCGGATGGCCAGCTCGATCTCGGCGGCGTCATCCATCTGCACGGCCCGTTCCAGCCCGGCCAGGGAGGCCAGGGAGCCGGAGATGCGGGCGTCCCCGGTGGCGGGGTTCTCTTGGAAGGGCAAGCCCCTGGCGAAGCTGCCGGGGAAGCGGCCTGTGTAGAAACTGTTGAGAAAACGGCGGTGGTCGTAGCCGTTGATGCCCAACTGCTGGGCGTCGGTGTCGTCAAAGGTCCAGCCGATGTCGTCGTGGCAGCGGATATAGTTGACCCAGCTTGCCTCTGCCGGAATCTTAAAGCGGTGGCTCATGGACTGGAAGAGCAGGCGCACCTCTCGGGTGGCCAGGCTCTCCCACATTAGGGCCATGAGCAGGGGATTGTAGGAAAGCTGGCACTCCTCGGCCCCGATGTAGCGGATCACCTCGTCGGGATGGACGATGGCTTCGGATTTGAAGAGCAGGGTGGGGGCGGCGATGCGGGCCACCCGGTTGAAGGCCCGCACCAGGGTGTGGGCCTGGGGCATGCTTTCGCTGACCGTGCCCTTCTGCTTCCAGATAAAGGCCAGGGCGTCCAGACGCAGGACCTCGGCCCCGGCGTTGGCCAAGCCCAGCATCTCCTGGGCCATCTTGCGGAAGACCACGGGGTTGGTATAGTTTAGATCCCACTGGAAATTGTTGAAGGTGGTCCACACCCACCTGTCCACCTCTGGCCGATAGGTGAAATTGCCCCGGCGCACGTCGGGGAAGATCTCCCGCAGATGGCGGTCGTATTCGTCCGCCTCTTCCCGGCGCTCGAACATGAAGTAGTATTCCTGGTATTCGGGCACCCCGGCCAGGGCCCGCTCGGCCCAGCGATGTTCGTCCGAGGTGTGGTTGAAGACAAAATCCAGCACCAGACTGATGCCCTCGGCCCGCAAGGCCCCGGCCAGATCCTCCAGATCTTGCAGGGCGCCCACTTTCGGGTCCATCTGGCGATAGTCGCTGACCGCGTAGCCGCCGTCGTTCTCCCCTTCCGGCGCAAGATAGCAGGGCATGAGGTGCAGATAGGTCAGGCCCAGCTCCTTGAAGTAGGGGATCTTGGCCTGCAGGCCTTTGAGATCCCCGGCGAAGAGGTCCACGTAGCAGACCCCGCCCAACATTTTCTCGGACTGATGCCACGTGGGGTTCTTCTCCCGCTGGGCGTCCAGATCATGCAGAGCGTCCGGGCGGGCCAGCCACATCTGGCCCATCATGCTCGTGATCTGTTCCAAGTGGTAGAAAAAGTCATATTGATCCCCGTACAGTTCCACCAAATAGCCAAAGAGTTCCTCAAAATTTTCATTCAGCCGGTCCATAAAGGCCAGCCAGGCCGGGGTCTCCAGATCGGCGGCAAACTCCCGTTGCAGATTGGGCAGAATTCGCCCCAAAGAACGGGCGGCCTCCCGGCGAACGCCGACAGTATCAAACATAAAAACTCCTTTGATTTTGGATTTTCAAAAAATAGAACACGGATCGAACGGATTTGACGGATCAAAACGGATTTTTTCTTTTTGAAAGGTAAGATCCGTTTTGATCCGTCCGATCCGTCCAATCCGTGTTCTATTTTTTGCTATTCGCTCGGCTTTCTGGCCCAGAAGATCAGCCGCTCACTGGCGTCGTCAACGGGGTTGCCGTCGAAATCGCCCCAGCTTTCCACCAGATCGAAGCCGGCCAGTTCCAGCAGCAGTTCACCCTCGCTGGGCCAGAGGAAGCGCAGATTGAAGGGGCAGGGCGTGCGCTGCACCCGGCCATCGGGGAAGATCTCTTCATAGATGAAGAGGGTCTCCTGGATCTGCTCGGCCAGGTTGAGGCGGCGCACCACCCATTTGTAGACCGTGGCCCCGGTGACCGGGTCGGGCCAACTGTCGGCCAATTCCTGCAAACCGTCCACCTGGAGCAGGCGGGGGATGTCCGGGCTGAAGAGATCGAGGAGCAGCCAGCCGCCTGGACGCAGGTGATCGAAGGCACGGGCCAAGGCCATGCGCTGGTCGGCCTGGGTGGGCAGGTGCATGAGGGTGTTGCTCATGCAGCAGACCATGCCAAACCCCCCCGGCGTCGAGGCCGTGAGGTCAAAGGTGCGCATGTCTCTCTGGATCAACGTCACCCCCTGGGCCAGGTTGGCCTGGGTGAGTTTGGCCCGCGCCACGGCCAACAGGGCCGGGCTGAGGTCGATGCCGGTGCAATCCACCCCCAGCGCGGCCAAGGGGAACAGCACTCGGCCTGTCCCGCAGCCCATCTCCAACACCGGCCCCCCACTCTCCTGCACCAGATCCGTGACCAGTTGCAGATCCTCTGCATAATTTCGATAATCCCCATCGTAAAAACGGGCAAAGGCATCAAAGGGGGCCGACGTTAACGCCGGATCTGCTGGTTTATTTATGTTTTCAAATGAGGTGGGGTTCATTTTGCGTTCCTCGGCAAATAGGCTATACTTAATGGGTTAAAAGCTGATTGATTGAAATCATCGGCTTACGGGTTCAGCAGTAGCACCGCCGGCATCTGCCAGGCGGTTTTTCGTTGTATACCCCGCGTGACCCCTATTCTCTTGCCCTGCTACTGTGTCACAAGGCTCCCATTCCGAACCGACAACATTTTTGTATTGACTCACAGGACTGGCGGTGTGTACGCACACCCATAGGTGTGTACGCACACCCTTATCCAGCCTGCATTTTAACTGTACTCTGATTGTACAAAGGCCATTAACTGTATGAACAACACTGACCGAGCCGTTTATCTGACCGAAGAAGGGTTGATCAAGCTCCAAGAAGAGCTGGACTATCTGATCGCTATCCGCCGCCCAGAGGTGGCCAACCAGATCGCCGAGGCCAAGGCCGAGGGGGATCTGCGGGAAAACGCTGGCTATGATGAGGCCAAGAATGCCCAGGCGTTCATGGAAGGCCGCATCCGCGAGCTAACAAACAAGCTGAAATTTGCCAAGATCATCGACGAAACCGACGCCCCCAGGGACGAGGTGGCCCTGGGCCGCACAATTGTGGTGCGGGAAGTTGGCGCCAGCGACGAGGAGAGCTACTCCCTTGTCGGCTCATCCGAGGCGGACCCGGCCAATGGGCGGATCAGCAACGAAAGTCCCGTGGGACGGGCCATCATAGGCCGCAAGGTGAATGATGTTGTAGAGGTCCAGTCCCCCGGCGGCACCTTCAAATACAAGATCGTCCGCATCGACTAACCCAACCAACCAACCAACAAACCAGCCAACAAACCAGCCAACAAACCAACCAACCTCCCCCCAATTGTAGGCTGAATCTATCAAAAGGTAAAGCGGCGTGAGCAATCCGACCGATTTGTTTAACCCAGAAAATATGGGCGACCAGGAACTGGCCCGCTACGAAAAGTTGCAGGCCCTGATCGCGGCCGGCATCGATCCCTATCCGGCCCGCACCATTCGCACCCACACCATCGCCGAAGCCCGTGCCCTGTACGAAAGCGGCGAGAGCGGCGAGACAGTGGTGAGCGTCACCGGACGGCTCAAGGCCATCCGGGTGATGGGCAAGGTGAGCTTTGCGGATCTGGAAGACGGCACAGGGAGCATTCAACTCCTGGTGCGCCGGGACAGCTTGGCCGAGGGCTGGTACAACGAAGTGTGGAAGCGCATGATCGATCTGGGCGACTTTGTGGGGGCCACGGGCACGTTGACCGTCACCCGCACGGGGGAGATCAGCGTGGATGTGCAGTCCATCCAATTTCTGAGCAAGACCCTGCGCCCCATGCCGGACAAATGGCACGGGGTGAAGGACCAGGAGAAGCGCTATCGCCGCCGCTATGTGGACCTGATCGCCAACGCCCAGGTGCGGGACATCTTCCGCACCCGGTCCGCCATCCTGCGGGCCATCCGGGACTATCTGGACGGCGAGGATTTTCTGGAGGTGGAGACGCCGATCTTGCAGCCGGTCTATGGCGGCGCGGCGGCCCGGCCCTTTGTCACCCACCACAACCAGTTGCACCAGGATCTCTATCTGCGCATCAGCTTTGAGCTCTATCTGAAGCGGCTGATCGTGGGCGGCTTTGACCGGGTCTACGAGATCGGGCGGGACTTCCGCAACGAGGGGGTCAGCTTCAAGCACAACCCGGAGTTCACCCAGTTGGAGTTCTACGAAGCCTACGCCGACTACAACCAGGTCATGGCCCGCGCGGAGGAGATGGTGGCCCATGTGGCCCGCACCCTCACCGGGGGCACGGTGATCACCTGGCAGGGCCAAGAGATGGATCTGACCCCGCCCTGGCCCCGCATCCCCCTACGCCAGGCCATTCTGGATGCCTCGGACATCGACTACGAGGCCTTCCCGGACGCCCAGTCCTTGGCCGGGGAGATGAAACGATTGGGCCATGCGCCGGACCCCAAGAGCAATTGGGGCAAGCTGGTGGACAGTCTGCTCTCCAAATATGTGGAGCCAAACCTGATCCAGCCCACATTCCTGATCGACTATCCCAAGGATGTCAGCCCCTTGGCCAAGGGGTCCCCGGACAATCCCCGGCAGGTGGAGCGCTTTGAAGGCTTTATGGCGGGCATGGAACTGTGCAACGCCTTCTCGGAGATCAACGACCCCATCGATCAGCTCGACCGCTTCCTGGCCGAATCCTACGCCGCCACCCGGGGGGATGACGAGGCCCACCCGGTGGACGAAGACTTCGTTGAGTCCCTCAGCTATGGCATGCCCCCTACGGGTGGCTTTGGCATGGGCATCGACCG
>CAZKEX010000315.1:0-5949 GCA_964551895.1 uncultured Caldilineaceae bacterium
TCGTATTGGCCTTTGACCTGGCCATCTTTCCAATATCCAGCCTTTTTGGCTTCCTTCCAATAGCGAACTTCGCCGTACCCGCCTGCGTCCACAAAAGCGCGGTATTGGGCCACGGTCACCGGAAAACGACCGATCTTGAAGTCGTGATCGAGGGTGTATGTGAACTGAGGTTTTTCATAATCAAAGGCCAAAGGATCATCCTTGCTGCCCATCAGGAACGGCCCAGCGGGGATGTCGCGCCAGGCCATTTTGAAAGGGTCCAGCACTTCGATGCGAGGATCACCCAGCTTGGCCAGGACTCGGCCGGCTTCGGCTCGCTCCAATGCAGGTAAGGGTGAGGCCCGCATCACATCCAAGAGGCGCGGCAGCAGCCGATTCAGATAGACCTGTCCCCCCTCGGGCACATCGTGATCGGTCTGAACAGCTATTTTACCCGCCACCACCGCCATCTGCCCCGACCAGACCGCGGCCCGCCATTGGGCTTCTGTGGTCGGCGCAGAGACAGGAGCAAGGCCATAGGTTAGATCCAGCAGAGCTTCCGGGCTTTTCCGATTGTAGAGCAGCTCTTCCGCTCCCAGCTGCACAGCCAGGGTCCAGTAGTCCCCCTCTTCGGTGCGCTGCCAGACCTTGCGGATGCTGTTACGACCTGCCATCAAGAAACAGCCGGCTAAATATTCTTGAAAGGTGCGGTGGGGGAAGGCGTAGGTTTGGGGTTTTTGGCCATCTACATCTCCGCCCCGACCCACCAGCAGCCCCGCCCGCTGATCCACGTAATCCAAAAACTCTCCGGCCAACCCTAGATCGCCCAAGTAATCTTTGTCTTCCAGCAAGGTCAGCAACTGGGATCGGGGCAGGTCTGCCTCTTGTTTGCTTTTCTCGGCATGGGCAGCATGGGCCATCCCTTCCAAGACCGTGCGCATCTTGAGTTGATCTGCCAGTAGATCCGCCAGGGCGGAAGAGAGGACCAGCCCTTTGCGCTGTTGCCAGCGATGGAGCAAGACCTCCACGGCCAATTCATAGAGCATGACCCGTTGCTTAGGCAATCCCACCTCCCGCTGGTGGATGATGGCCATAGTGGTGAGAAGCATGGGGTTGGAGGCCAGTTCTTGCAGTTCGTCCGAGAGGGCAGCGCCGCGCAGATCTGCGACCCTTTTCTTGGCCTGGGCGGCGCGCAGCCGTTCCAACTTGACCTGAGCGCCGTACCACGCCTGGATAAATTGAGCGATCTTCTCGTTGCTGAAAGGGGCCAAAGTGTGGCTGGCAAAACCCGGCAGTTGGGCGGACCCCACATAGGAGCGGATACGACAGGTGATCAACATGCGCTGGATGTGGGGATAGGTACGCAGCAAGGCCCGGATCATGTCACGCACCCGTGGGCGCATGGCCACAGGCACTTCGTCAAGCCCATCGAAGATGACCAGAACGGTCCCAGCGGTCAACGCTTTTTCCACTTGTTCGGCGCAAGTGGCTGCTTTCATCTCATCCAGGTTCTCTTGCCATTGATCCCACACCGCCTGCACCAAGGCGCTGTCCCGCTTTTCGGCGGACATCCCCTCCAGCTTGAGCGCGGCCAAGTGGGGTGTCACATCTCGCAGCACGGTAAAGATGGGGACCAAGCCAGCGTCCCATTGCGGTGGTCCGGTTCTGCCGTCCACAATGGCCTCCGTTAACCAGGCTACCATCTGGCGGGCAAAGGTACTCTTGCCGCTGCCGGGATCTCCCAGGAGGACCAGCCGCTTGTGTCGGGTGGCGATCTCCAGGGCGGAAAGTCGACCCTCCTCCCGTTCACCGGACAGGGTAACGTGTTCCCGATCCTTGGCTTTCTTCTTATCTTCTTCGCTCACGGGTTTCGTGGTGGTGGTATCCAGGTCCACATAGACTTGGTCCAGGGTCACTTCGTCACCGGCGGTTTCGTCTCCCCCCAAAGGAGAGATGGGCAGAACGTTACAGCGTTGACCCAGCTTTTGCAGGTAGCGTTGCCACCCTTCCCGTTGGGTTGCCTTGGGGTCTGCGGGGGGATTATTGATGATGGTAACGGGGCCAGTGTGGGTCCTGGCAGCAAATCCGCCAGCCCCGGCTGCGATATTGTGGTGGCCCTGTTGGGCGACGCCGGACCCACTATTAATGGCCGAAAAGGTCTGCTCATAGCGAGGCAGGTTGCCAAGCTGGGTCAATTCGGCGTGCAGGTCGGTCAAGAAGCGCTCCTGAGTCGACTGGTCGGGTATTGACTCCGCCACAATGGTCACGGTTTGGAGTTCGGCCATCAGCAGGTCCAATTGTTCAAGCAAAGCCGGGTCTGCCTCCACGCGGTGAGCCAATTCAGCGGCCACTTCCGCCTCCGTACTCTCCTTCCACTTCACGATCTCGTGGGAGAGGATGTTCACGCCCAAGTTGGCCGCAATGCCCCCCAAGGCCATCACCGTGGCAAAGTCATTCTGGGCCATGGCCGTGCTGGATGCCTGGACCAACGGCCACAAGGTGGCCGCGGAGAGGCTGCCGTAGAGCAGGCCAGGGGTGGCCCTTTGCATATTTTGGGCAAAGGTGCGCAGACGATCCTGGGCAGCGGTTTTCCAGTCTTGGAGGGTGGTGATGGTGGACATGAGGATCTCTTTCTCGTGGGGTGGGGTGAGACATCGCCAATGTCAGGTGGATCTATTCAAAATCAGTTGGGTCGGGGGGGCCTGCACCCCTTGGTGCAGACCCGTTCGCACCAGGGGGTGCGAACTCCGCTGCCGCATTCTGCACACCCATCAAATGGCAGCCACGGAGGCGCCGACCTTCTGCCAGCCCTGGGCCCGTTGGGCCAGTTCGGCCCCGTCCCCCCGATGCCAGTTGTAGAGGGTGGCCGGATCAAAGTCAGCGCCGTTGGGCCAGACGAGCGTGTGAACTTCCGGATCAATGCGAACCTGATTGAACAGGTCTTGATCGCGCAAAGGACCGAGATAATGGCCGAAGAGGACCGGCTCGAAATTGATTGTTTGTACAGCGCCGTCGTCAAATGTGACAGTCAACGTGTAAGCCCCTGTGCGTTCGAACGACTCTACCTTTACCAATAAATGCTTCATTTATGTCTCCTAATCTTGTTTCAACGGAGAGGGGGCAACTTGTGGATTTCCTCTCCAGCCTCAAGCAATGCCCAGTTCTTCGTCAATTCCTCTTGATATAGTTCCATCCAGGCCTTAACAAAGCGCTGTTGCCGACGTGGAAGTTCGCCGGTTAAAAGCTCAATATCGGGTATGCTGAACACCGCTACGTACTCCTGATAATAGGCATGAATATGCGGTATATGGTGCTGAACGCCCGTCTCTTTATATATCCGAATGATGATGCCATAGAATCTGCATATCTCAGGCATGGCGCGCCCTCGCAGGTGAAGTTGGATAACCGGTTGATGATGCCAGTATAGCATAGATATCCAGAGACGACTATGCCATTTTTCTGGAATTTGCCACGATAAAGTGGTTCTTCAAGTCCTTTCCGGCGGAACCAACCGCCCCTCCTCGCCGTCTTACTCCACATGACCACACCGCACCGCACTGCCCCATCTCCCCACCCAAACCCCCGCCGCTTCGGACGCGTTCTGCGCTGGACTTTCGCCGCGCTGGCTGTTTTGGCTGCGCTGACTTTTGCTGTGATCTATGCCACTCTCCTCAGCGACCTCCCCCCCGTTTCCCAGGCGGAGACGCGGTTGGTACGGCCCACCTCCCGCATCCTGGACCGCAATGGGCGGTTGTTGTACGAGGTGATGGACCCGGAGGCGGGGAAGCAGGTGAATTTGGATCTGTCCGCCATCCCCCCGGCCTGTGTGGCCGCTACCCTGTCCACGGAGGACAGCCGTTTCTACGCCCACCCGGGCGTGGACCCGATTGCGATTGGCCGGGCGTTCTGGCAGAATCTGCGGGCGCAGCGGGGGATCGCCAGCGGGGCCAGCACGTTGACCCAACAGTTGGCCCGGGGCCTGCTTCTGCCCCCGAAGGAACGCTATGAACAATCCTACGCCCGCAAGATCCGTGAGGCGTGGCTGGCTTTCGGGCTTGAACGCCGTTATACAAAGGATGAACTACTCGCTCTCTATTTGAACCAGACCTATTTTGGCAATTTCGCCTTTGGGCTGGAGGCGGCGGGGCAGAATTTCTTTGGCAAACCGGCGGCCCAACTGAGCCGGGGGGAGTGCGCCCTGCTGGTGGGGTTGATCCAATTTCCCACGGGCTATAACCCCCTGCTGGACCCAGACGCGGCCAAGGGGCGGCAGTTGACCGTGCTGCGCTTGATGCAGGAGTCGGGCTATCTGAGCGCGGAGGAGGCCCGCACGGTGGCCGCGGAACCTCTGCGCTATCGCTCCCGGCTCTTCGAGATCCAGGCCCCCCACTTTGTGATCTATGTGCAGGATCTGCTGGCCCAGCGTCTGGGCGCGGACCGGCTGCGGGATGGCGGGCTGACGGTGACGACCACGTTGGACCTGGCCCTGCAGGAAGAGGCCGAGGCCTCGGTGCGCTATCGGCTGGACCTGCTCAACTGCCGCATCCCCGGCGCGTGCGCGGCGACCGTGGACCCCAACCGGCGGGTGGAGAACGCGGCCGCGGTGGTGTTGGACGCCCAAACCGGCCAAATATTGGCCATGGTGGGCAGCCCGGACTATTTTGACCCGACCATCCAGGGCAATGTGAACGCCGCCCTCAGCCTGCGCCAGCCAGGCAGCGCCATCAAGCCCTTCACCTACGCCGCGGCAATGGACCCGGCCCTCAGCGCCCAGCACGGGCTGGAGCCGTTGACCCCGGCCAGCATCATCGCCGACCTGCCCACGACTTTTCAGGTCGTGGACGAAAACGGCGGCAACGTACCCTATGTGCCCATGAACTACGACCAGCGCTATCACGGCCCGGTCAGCGTGCGCACGGCCTTGGCCAACAGCTACAACATCCCCGCGGTGAAGGCGCTGGACCGCATCGGCGTGGAGAGCCTGCGCGCCCTGGCCGCCCAGGCCGGCATCAGCAGCTTCACCGGCGACTACGGCCTGGCCCTCACCCTGGGCGGCGGCGAAGTGCGTCTGCTGGAACTGACCGCGGCCTTCGGCGTCTTCGCCCGGGCCGGCGTGCCCGTGGAACCCGTGGCAATTTTGGATTGGGGATTTTCGATTTTGGATTTCGGCGTCGATGGCTCTTCTGCGCCAATCCAAAATCCAAAATCGAAAATCTTGAATCCTGAGACTGCTTATCTGATCACCGACATCCTGTCGGACAACACGGCGCGGATTCCGGCGTATGGGGCGGAGTCGGTGCTGCATTTGCCCTTCCCCGCGGCGGCCAAGACGGGGACGACGACGGATTGGCGGGACAATTGGACCGTGGGCTATTCCACCCGGCGGCTGGTGGGGGTGTGGGTGGGCAACGCGGACAACACGCCCATGCTGGACATCAGCGGCGTGGACGGCGCCGGGCCGATCTGGAATGACCTGATGCGGGCCGCCCACCCTGTGCCGCCGCCCGCCTTCCCGCGGCCGGTGGATGTGGTGGATGTGGTGGTCTGCGCGCCCAGCGGGTTGTTGCCCACGCCGGAATGTCCTCGGGTCAAGCGGGAGCTTTTTATTGAAGGTACACAACCTAGCCTGCTCGACGACCAGTTTGTCTCCTTTGCCATTGATCGGGAGACTGGCCAGCCGGCGGCCCCCGACACTCCGCCCGCCCGCATCCAAAATCGGGTCTACTGGCTCCTCGGCCCGGAATACCGGGATTGGATGATCGGGCAGGGGGTGCCAATGATCAATGCACAATGGACAATGGACAATGGTGTGGCTGACGCCCCGTCCATACAACTCGCAACTCGCAACTCGCAACTCGCCTTGACTGGCCCGATCCCCAACACGGCCTTCCGTATCCATCCTGGCGTGCCGCGGGAGAATCAGCGCATTCCGGTGGGGGGGTATGTGGCGGACGGACGGAGATGGGCCGA
>CAZKEX010000316.1:0-5894 GCA_964551895.1 uncultured Caldilineaceae bacterium
CGTTCTTGGCGTCTTTGCGGTGAATTTGACCTTTTTTCAGCAGAGTCATTTGTTGGTTGGCGTGAGGGGATTGAGTGATTGGGAGATTGAGAGATTTGGCTCATTGGAGACGAAAAAAAATCAACCAATCAACCTCACTTCATCACATCCGGGTTGACGATACTCTCCACCCATTCGCCGGTGAAGAAGGCGATGACCCGCTGGATGGCCATGCGTTCCATGCGGGCGCGGCCTTCGGCGGTGACCGAGGCGGCGTGGGGGGTGGCGATGATTTTGGGGTGGCCGCGCAGGGGGGAATCTGCCGTGGGCGGCTCCGGGTCGAAGACATCCAGCCCGGCCCCGGCCAGCTTGCCGGAGGCCAAGGCGTCCAGCAGGGCGGACTCGTCCACCAGGGTGCCCCGGGCCATGTTGAGCAGATAGGCTCCGTCCCGCATCTGGGCGAAGCGGGCGGCGTTCATCAGCTTGAACGTCTCTGGCGTGGACGGGGCGTGGAGGCTGAGGAAGTGGGCCTGGCCGATCACCGTGTCCAGATCGGCCAGGGTGACGCCCAGGCCATCCACCTGGGTCTGGGTGATGAAGGGGTCATGGGCCAGCACGCTCATGCCCAGCCCGGCGTGGCAGATGTGGGCCACCCGGCGGCCAATCCGCCCCATGCCCACCAAGCCCAAAGTCTTGCCCTGGACTTCCATGCCCAGCAGGAGGCCCCGAGGGCCGAAGTTGCCCGCGGCCATGTTGGCGTCCCCCTGTTTGAGCATTTTGGCCAGGGCCAGGAGCATGGCCACCGTATGTTCCGCGGTGGACTCTGTGGGGCCATCCGGCGTGTTGCAGACCACGATCCCCCGCTCCGTGGCCGCGGCCAGGTCCACATTGTCCACGCCGATCCCCGTGCGGGCGATGATGCGCAGATCGGGGGCCAGGTCCATGAGCGGGCCGTCATAGGGCAGGCCGGACGAGGCCAGGATGGCCTGGGCCTGGGCAATGTTGGCCGTGGGGTCGGACTTGAGGGCTTGCAAAAGGGTGACATGGGCCGGGATCAAGGTCAGGGCGTCGGAGAGGATGGGGGCTTCGTGCCAAAGATGGGTGAACTCGGTGAGGGGCATGGGAACTCCAAAGGATAGATGGAACGAAAAAAAATAGGCCACAGATTTCACGGATTGGACGGATTTTTACGGATTTTTAAAAGATCCGTTTTGATCCGTTTGATCCGTCCGATCCGTGTTCTATTTTTACCAGCCCATGCGATCACGCAGATAGGCCCGGCTGATGCGGGCGCTGTCCACGGCGGGGCCGGGGACCGTGTCCTGCTCGACCGTGGCCCAGGCCGGGGCCAGCGTTTTGACAGCGGCCAAGAGAGGCGGCAGATCCACCTCACCCCGGCCCAGTTCCCGCCAGTCGTCGGCGGTGGTGTCTTTGAGATGGAAATAGCCGATGCGGGGGGCGAAGCGGTTCAGCACGGCCAGGGGATCGCCCCCGGCCCGCTGCACCCAGCCCACGTCCAGGCAGAGGGAGACCAGGGCCGGGTCCGTGTGGGCCATCAAAGCCTGAAGCTCGGCGCAGTCGTCGGCGATCTCCCAGTCGTGGTTGTGATAGCAGAGGGTGACGCCCCGCTGGGCGCACAATTCGCCTACTCGGTTGAGGTTGTCGGCCTCGATCTGCAACGCTGCCGGGGACTTGTTCGGCTTGGGCTGACCGCTGAAGGGCATGATGGATGCGCCCACGGCCACAATAAAGTCAGCGATGCGCTCGATCTGGGTCCGGGCGCTCTTGATGGCGTCGGGATCGCTGATCTCTCCCCCGGCGTGGATGCCGGCGATGGCCAGGCCGTGGGCATCGGCCAGGGCGCGCAGGCGGTCCGGCTGGGCCAGGTCCAGATGCTGATTGCCGATCTCGAAGCCATCATAGCCAGCCCCGGCGATCTCGGCCAGGATGCCGGCCAGATCGTCACGGTTGCGCTCTACGCCCCAAGGGCGGGTCTGCACTGCGATGTGCATGGTGTTCCTTTCGAGTTTTGTTGATTGGTTGATTTGCTGCAAAAACCATTTAACCGCCGAGGACACAGAGGTTTCGCAGAGAACGCAGAGGAACAAACCTTTCTTTTCTTTGCGTTCTTGGCGTCTTTGCGGTGAATTTGACCTTTTTTCAGCAAAGTTATTGGTTGATTTGCTCGCAGCGTGCCGATGAAGCCGCACACCAATCAACAAATCAACCAATCAACCAATCCCCTACCGCCCCCCAAACCCCGTCATTGCAATGCCTTGGACAAAGTAGCGCTGGGCCACCAGAAAGAGCAGCAGCATGGGCAAAGTCATGATGGTCCCGGCGGCGAAGACCAGTTCCCAGCTTGAGCCAAAGGATTCGTTGGCGTTGAGGGAAGCGATGCCCACGGCCAGGGTCCAGCGGTCCAGGGTTTTGAGGTAGATCAGGGGTTCCAAAAATTCTTGATAGTGTTGCAGGGTAGCGAAGACGGCCACGGTGGCCAGCACGGGCTTGGAGAGGGGCAGAATGATCGTCGTGAGAATCCGCATGCGCCCGGCCCCGTCGATCAACGCCGCCTCTTCCAGCTCCATGGGAATGCCCCGGAAAAACTGGCGCATCAAAAAGACATAGAGAGGCGTGGTGGCAAACCAGAAGGGCACGGTCAGGGGCAGGAAGGTGTTGAGCCAGTTCTTCTCCCCCTGAAAGCCAAAGGCGGGCAGGGTGCGGAAGATGATAAAGCGTGGGATCAGGGTGATCACAACCGGCAACATCATGGTGGCCAACAACAGCCCGAACCAGAGATCCCGGCCCGGCCAGCGCAGGCGGGCAAAGCTGTACGCCACCATGGCCGAGGAGACCACAGTCCCCATCACGGCGAAGACCACCACCCAGGCGGTGTTGACGATGAAGGTACTAAAGGGCATCACCTCGAAGACCCGGGCGAAATTCTCCCAGCGGGGATTGCTGGGAATCCAGACCATCTTGGCCGTGAATATCTCTGTGGACGCCTTGAGGGACGACGAAACCATCCACAAGAAGGGGGCCAGAAAGGTGACCACCACCACAGTCATCACGATCTGGATCAAGGCCAATCGGGCAAATTCCAGGATCTGGCGGCGGCGTTTCGATTTGGCAACAGAAGCGGGCAGGGTTGTCATGAAAGCCTCCTAAGATTCGTAGTGGACCCAATGTTTTTGGGACCAGAACTGGACAAGGGTCAGCCCCACGACGATCACGAACAGCTCCCAGGCCAGGGCCGAGGCGTAGCCCATGTTGAAGAACTGGAAGCCCTGGCGATAGATATTGAGTACCGCGAAGAGGGTGGCATTCTCCGGCCCGCCGTCGGTCATGATCTTGGCCGGGATGAAGGATTGGAAGGAGTTGATGATGGCCATGATCATGTTGAAGAAGATCATGGGGGTCATCAGGGGGATGGTGACGGTCCACAGGCGGCGCAGAGGGCCGGCCCCGTCCAGGCTGGCCGCCTCGGTCAAGGATTCGGGGATGTTGCCCAGACCGGCGATGAAGATCACCATCTGGCGGCCAATCATCCAGAAGGACATGATGATAAAGGCCGGCTTGGCCAGGGAGGGGTCGAAGAGCCAGGCCTTGGGGGCGATGCCGAAAAAGCCCAAGAACTCGTTGAGGATGCCATATTCCGGGTGCAATACCCGCTGCCAGACCACGGCCCAGGCCACCAAGGGCACGATGATGGGCAGATAAAAACCGGCTCGATAGATGTCCCGCACCCGGATCTTTTGGGTCAGGGCCAGGGCGATCACGAAGGAGATCACCAACTGGATGGGCACAGCGATGATGGTGTAGTAGGCGCTGTTGTACAGGCTGTTCCACGCCCCCTCGTCCTGCAGGACCCGGGAGAAGTTGCGGAACCAGACAAACTGGGGATCGCCCAGCAGGTTCCACTTCTGAAAGGCCAGCCAGATGGAGTAGCCCATGGGAAAGGCAATAAAGGCCAAGAACCCGATGATAAAAGGCGAGGCAAAGAGATAGCCCTCCAACCATTCCCGCAGGATATGGGGCGAGGGAAGACGAGAACGTTTGCGCTTGGTGGGTGCATCCGGGGCCATTGTGGTCATGCAGATCCTCCCTGGGAATGGCGCTACGAAAAACAGACGGGGGTAGAGAAGGGGGCGGCCAACACCTTCCTGGAAGCTGCCAGCTTCCAGGAAGGTTGAAAAACCATCCGCTTTCTAGCCGTTGGAGGCCCAATATTCGTCCAGCATGGCCTGCAATGCCTCGTCCACCTTGGGCAGCACTTCGGCGGCGGAGGCGCTGCCGCCCAGCATGGGATCGTAGCCGATGGGCTTGACGATCTCGCTCCACATCTTGCTGCGGGGAATGCCGCCCACCACGTCCACCTCGGAGAGCTTGAAAGCTTCCAGGAAGGCCTGGGCATTCTGGATCTCGAAGCGTTCCTTCACCGTGGGGATCCAGAAGTTTTCGATCAGATCAAAGGTGTTGGGGATACGCCCGGTCTGGGCCGAATAGATCTTGTCGCCCTCTTCACTGGACATGAAGTTGGCCAGATCCCAGGCCGCGGCCTCGTTGTCGCTCTTGGGCAGGGTGATGCCTTCGGCCCAGCCCCGGTGGGGGCGGGTGTCGTCCGCGCCCTTGGGCATCAGCACCACGTCGATGGGGATGGCCGCGCCCTGCTCCCGCAGTTCGGGGCTGTTCATGCGGGGAAGCCACCAGGCCCCCTCATATTTCATGGCCACATTACCGGTCTCAAAGGCATTGGCCCCGCCGGAGAGATCCGCCGGGGTGGGGGAGATCTGATTGCTGTAGTAGACATCCGATGCCATCAACTGGAGCATTTCCACGATCTCCGGCTGGTTGAACATAGCCGTCTTGGGATCGATCAGGGAGTCAAACTCCTGCTTGCCCGTGCTGCGGATCCAGTGGATGTCCCGGAACCAACTGCCGTTGGCCTGCAGGCCATACTGCTTGGTCTCGCCGCTGAGATTGGTCAGCTTGGTGGCCATCTCCATAAACTCGGCCATGGTCCAATCGTCCGTGGGATAGGCCATGCCGGCGGCGTCGAAGACCGGTTTGGCATAGAACATCACCATGGTGCCCAACTGCATGGGGATCAGATAGGTCTTGTCGTTGCGCTTGGTGCTGACCTCCACGCCGTTGACCCCGGCGGGATAGAGGGACTGTCGGCCATCTCGGGCCACATAGTCATCCACATTGGCCAACACACCCGAATCCGCATAGGTCTGCCACTCCCAGCCCTGGAAGGAAGAGATGTGGGGCGGCGCGCCGCCAGCGATGGCCGTCTGCAAAGCCGGGTAGAAATTGGCGTTGGGGTCGGCCACAGGGGTCAGCTTGATGGTGACGTTGGGGTTCCGTTCCATGTAGAGGGCGGTGATCTGCTCCCAGGCCGGGATGTCCGCGGGGTCGCCCCAGGCCAGGAATTCCAGGGTCACCGGCGCTGCGGCGGGGGCGGCGGCTTCTCCCCCGTCTGCCGGGGCCGTGGCCGCCGGGGCCGGGGCCGGACAGGCCGCCAACAGGAAGGCCGCCGCACTGCTGCCGCCCACCAAACCTAAAAACCTACGTCGAGATAAACCTTGCTGCGTTGTAGCCATCTTGTTCTCCTCCATACTCATACTTGATCTCCTTTGCGGATTCAACTTGGCGGATACCGATCATACAGATCGCACACATGTAGGGCGGTTTTTAACCCCACGACGCGCACTTGCCGAAAATTTGTGCGGTTAAAAAACCGCACTGGGATTTAACACGGGCGAAACAGGTTGAGAAAAACCACAACTTGGTGCGAACATCACCCCCTTTTTGGTCTCGCTCCCACGCTCCGCGTGGGAGCGGCTTTGGGCGCTCTGCGCCGAGGGGCGCAGAGCGCCGGTTGACGTTCCCACGCGGAGCGTGGGAACGAG
>CAZKEX010000317.1:0-2444 GCA_964551895.1 uncultured Caldilineaceae bacterium
CAACGGATCAAAACGGATCAAAAGCGATCTTTAAAAATCCGTTTTGATCCGTCGCATCCGTCCAATCCGTGTTCTATTTTTAATTCACAGATCGTCTCGGAACAATTTCCACCCCACAGCCGTCCCAAATGCAGCCCGTCGCCCGGCCCAACGATTTCGGCGACCTGACTGCCCTTTGAGGAGGCACCCATGCGAACACCCACTGTTTTCAAGAATGCGAAGCTGGTCCGCCGGTTGATGCTGGCCCTGGCTTGTCTGTTGATCTTGTCCGTCCCCGGCTCCGGTTTACATGCCCAAGGCATCGTGCCGCCGCCGTGGCCCATCGAGCCGCCCATGCCCCCGGTCTTCATGCCCCCTCTGCCCTCGGTGATCACCATCAGCCAGCACCAGGTCAACGCCACCATCGACGGCCCTGTGGCCCAGGTGACCGTGACCCAGATCTTCCGCAACACGGGCAGCGGCCAGGTGGAGGGCGCCTTCGTCTTCCCCCTGCCCGGGGACGCCGCGGTGAGCGATTTTCAGATGACCGTGGACGGCCAGGTGTTGGAGGGTCAACTGTTGGACAAGGACGAGGCCAGGGCCATCTACGACGCCATTGTGCGCCGAAACCTGGACCCGGCCCTGCTGGAATATGTGGGCCGAGGCCTCTTCCAGACCAGCGTCTTCCCCATCCCCGCCGGGGCCGAGCGCACGCTGACCTTCACCTATCGCCAGGTGCTGCCCCGCTCCGAGGGTCTCTTTCGCTTCACCTACCCCCTGCGCACCCGGTCGTTCAGCGATAGCCCGGTGCAAGACCTCTCCGTGGCCGTGGAACTGCGCAACCAGCCCGGTCTGCGCACGATCTACAGCCCCAGCCACGCCGTCTCCATTGACCGCGCCGGGGACGCCAGCGCCCGCATCGGCTTCGAGGCCGCCGACACCCAGCCAGAGAACGATTTCGACCTCTACTTTGGCACGGACGACAGCGGGGTAGGTCTCAACCTGCTCAGCTATCGCCCCGCCGGCGAGGACG
The DNA here is from genome assembly GCA_964551895.1 of uncultured Caldilineaceae bacterium. Taxonomy (GTDB): domain Bacteria; phylum Chloroflexota; class Anaerolineae; order Caldilineales; family Caldilineaceae; genus JAGNDO01. The sequence goes on from CAZKEX010000317.1 coordinate 1,013, forward strand.
GCTTCTTCCTGCTTCTGGCCGCCCCCGGGGTGCAGAGCGCCACGGACGAGATCGTGCAGCGGGATCTGATTTTGGTCCTGGACACCTCCGGCTCCATGCAGGGGGAGAAGATGGCCCAGGCCCAGGCCGCGGCCCGCTTTGTGGTGGAGAAGCTCAACCCCGGCGACCGCTTCAATCTGATCAGCTTCAACACGGGCATCAGCCTGTGGAAGGCCCAGCCCCAGGAGGTCTCCGCCGCCAATGTGGCCGCTGCCCTGGGCTGGATCGACCGGCTCCAGGCCAACGGCTCCACGGACATCAATCGGGCCCTGCTGGAGGCGATGGCCCAGTTTGACGACGCCGGTTCGGCTACCAGCACCGCCACCCGGCCGGCCACCCTGATCTTCCTCACCGACGGTCTGCCCACCCAGGGCATGACCGATGCCGAATCCATCCGCCGCAGCGTGATGCAGAACACGCCCGCCGTCCGCACCTTGCGTCTCTTCACCTTTGGCGTGGGCTACGATGTCAACACGGATCTGCTGGACAGCCTCAGCGGGGACCTGGGCGGCCGCTCCACCTACGTCACCCCGGATGAGCGGATCGACGAAAAGGTCAGCGGTTTTTTTGCTGGCATAAGCACGCCTGTGCTGGCTCAGATCTCGGTGACGATACAGGATCTAGCCGGGAACCCCATCCTGGTGGCCGACAGTTATCCCTATCCCTTGCCCGACCTTTTCGCCGGAGAGCAAATGGTGTTGGCCGGCCGCTACGATCCCCAGGCCGCCGGCCCCGTCACCGTCACCCTGGCCGGGACGGTCAATGGCCGCGACCAAAGCTACGTCTTTGCCGACCGCCAGTTGACCGCCGCCGGGGGGGATGACTTTGTGGCCCGGCTGTGGGCCACCCGCAAGATCGGCGCACTCCTGGATCAGATCCGCCGGGAGGGGCCAACCCAGGAAGCCGTGGCCGCCATCGTGGATCTCAGCCTGGCCTACGGCATCGTCACCCCCTATACCAGCTACCTGGTCCTGGAGCCCGAGATGGTCGTGGAGGGCCAGCCGCCACTCCAAACCCGCACCGTGGCCGCTCCCAGTGGCTTCGGCGGCGCGGCAGATTCCGTGAGCATGGCCGCAGAGGCCGCGGCGGCGGCCCCTGCCGTGGGCGAAGAGGCCGTCATCGCCAGCAAAGCCCGCACCGAACTGCGCTATGCCGAGCAGGTGCAGGAGAGCCGCAGCGTGCGCTTTGTGGCCGGACGCACCTTCACCGCCCAAGACACCGTCCTCACCCCGGACGGGCGCACCCTGGAGCTATGGGTGGACAGCCAATACGACGAGGCGATGGAGATGGAAACCGTCCTCTTTGCCAGCCCCCGCTACGCCGAGCTGGCCGCAGACCCGGCCGTGCGCCCGTGGCTGGCCCTCTCCTCCGAGCTGGTTCTGGTGATGGACGG
>CAZKEX010000317.1:2544-5894 GCA_964551895.1 uncultured Caldilineaceae bacterium
CGGCCGTGCGCCCGTGGCTGGCCCTCTCCTCCGAGCTGGTTCTGGTGATGGACGGGCGCGCTCTGCGCATCACCACCCTGGGTGCGGAGACGGACAGCCCTCTCTTCACGACCACCCCCGTGGCCGAGGATGCTACACCGTCGCCCGGACTGTCGCCCACGCCATCCCCTGTGCCATCCCCTGCGCCGACGGCAACCGCCCAGGCCCCCACGTCCCCAACCCAGGATGTGCCCCAACCTTCACCCTGGCAAACATTTCTGCAATGGCTCAAGAATTTGGGAAATTGATTTGGGTGTGGATACAATGATATACTTAGTTTTGCACACAAAAGTTGCACGATGGGTATGACTGCACTGCGAAAATTAAAAGTTCACCGCAAAGGCGCAAAGGACGCAAAGATTTTAGGAAAAGTTGAGAAGAGAAATCTTGTTTTTCTTTGCGTCCTTTGCGCCTTTGCGGTGAAAAACAGCTTCTTGCAGTGAGTCATATGTATGCTATTTGAATCGACCCAAAACGCCATTCAACGTGGGATCTGCTGCTTGAAAGGTGATTGTAAGTCTCTGGTATTCCATTTGGGACTATACTTCACGTATCAAGAGATCGCACATTAGCATAGCCCACATTGGCCCTGTCGCATTAGGTAAGCAATGTCGGCACAATACGTTTCGAAAAGGCAAACCTGCCGAAAGGCAGGGACGCAAAACCACGGACCTAAGGCAAAATTGCTAGGGTAGCCGGGTTGCCGAAGAACGAGAACGGGTAACCGCACACCTTTTCTCTGTCAACGGCTTTGATTCGATTTTTCAGGCAGGTCAGCCTGGATTTCGGTTGAGAGAGAGATAGGTGTTTGAGCCCGTTTCGCCAGTATTTTTCTGCATAGTTCTCGTCCGCTGGCAACCGGCAGCGTCTTCCCTTTACATCGCCCCTTCGTAGCCCACCTCAGGCAAGACAAAAAACAACCACCAACTTCATTACTGCTCACTTCATCGCTCTCCAACCGATGTTGGTCTCTTCGATCAACCTGACTGGAAGCTTTTGCGCGTCTTGGCAAAAAAGTGAGGAGCGTCACAGGCACGTTGTGACAACCAGTTGTTTTTCACATAACTGTCTACCCAACTTAAACGAAGGTCCCTCAGTCTTACTCTTTGGAAAGGAATGACTATGAACCAACCACATACATCCCATCAACTTGGGAAAAAACATCGTTTTGTGGCTTTTGGCCTGCTGTTTGTGCTGTTGATGTCTCTGCTGCCTGTCGCAAGCCAAAGCCCTGTGTCCGCGCGCTCTCTGGCCAAGGTCCAGCCTGAATTGTCTCTGGCCAAGATGCAGCCCGAATTGCGTCTTCTGGCCGAGCAAGAGCCAAACCAGATGGTTGCGGTGATTGTACAAAAAGAGGCCACGGATGGCGCTGCATTGCCTGGGTTGATTCAGTCCTTGGGTGGCAGAGTGGTCTATGATCTCTACGTCATCAATTCCCTGGCTGTGGATATGCCGGCCGGGGGCCTGGCGCAACTGGCAGCCAGCCAGGACGTAGGCAAGATTGTGCTGGATGGGGCGATCGTTGGGTCTGCGGTGGAAATGGCGCCAGTCAGCAAGAAAAAGAAAGGCGATGACGATCCGATCAACACCTATTTGGGAACCCTTGGTGTGCCCCAGGGTGGGCTAACCGGCGCGGGCATCACCGTGGCCATTCTTGACAGCGGTGTGGAGAAACATAAAGACTTTGGCAAACGGATCGTGGAAGAGGTCGGCTTTAACCGGGATAAGCCGGACAAGACGAAGGATCGGTTTGGTCATGGCACCTTTATGGCGGGTGTTGTGGGCGGGGACGGTGAGAAGTCCAAGGGTCTCTATGTGGGTGTTGCGCCGGGCGTCAATTTTATCAATGTCAAGATCGGTGGGGACGACGGGCGCGGGTATGAATCCGATGCGGTGGCGGCTATGCAGTGGGTGCTGGCAAACAGAGTTGCCTACAATATCCGGGTCGCCAACATGTCCATCAATTCAGAGAGCGTCATCTCCTATCACCAGAGCCTGATGGATATGATGGCGGAGTTGATGTGGTTCAACGGCATCGTGGTCGTGACCTCGGCAGGCAATGCGCGCAATGGCAACAACGACACCATCCGCTCTGCGCCGGCCAACGATCCCCGCATCATCACCGTCGGCGCCACGACGGAGATCGGTGATGATTTCGACCGGGGCAATGACGTAATCGCCCCCTATTCAGCAGTCGGTATGACCCTGGAAAACCATGCCAAGCCTGACCTGGTGGCACCTGGGACCGATATTGTCAGTACTTTAGCGAATACATCCAAATGGGATAAAGAGTATCCAGACCGAGCGGCAGGGAAGAAAAAGTATTTCCGGGCGTCGGGTACCTCCATGTCTGCCCCGATGGTCAGCGGGGCGGCGGCTTTGATGTTACAGGCCAATTCTTCGCTCAGCCCTGGGCAGGTCAAGTGCATGTTGATGGCATCCGCATCCGACTTGGACGGGATGCGTTATCTGGATGTTGGGGCTGCCATCAGCGCCGCCCAAGCCAATGCCCCCTGTGAAGATCCAAACGCAACGACACCGCCCAGCATCCTGATCGCCCCGGTGCTTGATGTGCTGCTGAGTGGTGATATCAACTGGAACAGCATCAATTGGAACTCCATCAACTGGAACAGCATCAATTGGAACTCCATCAACTGGAACAGCATCAACTGGAATTCCATCAACTGGAACAGCATCAACTGGAACTCCATCAACTGGAATAGCATCAACTGGAATAGCATCGACTGGACGTCTACGATCAACTGGAACTCCATCAACTGGAACAGTATCAACTGGAATTCCATCAACTGGAACTCAATTAGCTGGGACGACTGAGAGACCGGTCGTGGTTGATTGGTAATTTCTCCGGCGCTTCACCCACCAACCGAAAGTAGGTTTTCGGTCTGGTTTGAAAGTGGGTTGAAGCGTCGGAGATTTTATATAGGCCCTCGTCGTGACGAAAACGGTCAAACTGTGTGAAATACCAGAAGACAGGATCTTGGCAGATCTGTTGAAAGTGATACAATTTAGAATGAAGCAATTCGCCCGGAACGACACCGACTCTGGGGGCCTGATGAACCATTTGCGCTCAATGAGGGGGCAGCTATGAGCCGTACTGCCTGGACCTATATCTATGTTGTGCTGATTACTGGCTGTTCGCTTATTGTGATGGCCTGGCCCACCGGCGCTGTCACCGGTGGCGATTGGCTGGCTATGTTGGTTCTGACCGCCCTGGTGGTGCCAACCCAATTTTTTGATGCGGTCAACGGGCGTCATTCATATTTCTTGCATACCGTCTTCTTCTTTGCCGG
>CAZKEX010000318.1:0-5893 GCA_964551895.1 uncultured Caldilineaceae bacterium
GGGAGATTTATCGAGACCAGGCACACAATCTCCCAATCGCCCAATCGCCCAATCGCCCAATCTCTATCTCTACCTCTATCTCCAAACCTCTCCCCTCACAACCCCTTGCGATGCAGACGGGCGGTGACCAGCACCCGGTCGTGGGTGAAGGGGGAGGTGAGCAGTTCGGCTGTTTCGTGCCAGTGGCCGAAGAAGGGGTCGCCGGGCAGGAGGCTGAGGCGACGGAAGCCCCACAGGGTGACGCCCACGGTGCCGCCGACAATGGTCGTATACTCGTCTTCGACGGTTCCAACCAAAGACCCCACCCCGGTGAAAGTGCGGCCTTCCCAGGTGCCGAAGGGCAGTCGTCCATCCGCGCCCGGCCCGCAGGTGATGCGCAGGGGGACGCCCTCGCATTCCACCAGCACCACGCCGGTCTGCTCGTCCTGCTCCACAAAATGTTCGGCTTCCAGAATCTTGCCCGTGAAGGCGTACTGGGCCCGGCCCACCTGTTCAAAACGGTCGGGCAGGGGGGCTTCCTGCACTTCGTACCAATCCCCCACCCCCGGCTCGGGCAGCAGCACCCCCACATCCAAAACCAGGGACAAGGGCTGCCCCTGCTCCAAACGCGGATAGCCCATACGCTCGTACTGGGCCTTGGTCAGTTCAAATTCGATCTCTCGCAATGGCATAGGATTTTGGATTCCTGATTTTGGATTTTGGATAACTGCCAAGCCACCCCCTCCCAGCCTCCCCCAGGTTGGGGGAGGAGCCGGATCGCCGCAAAGCGAATGGCCGCTACCCTAACACTGTCCCCTCCCCAATCTGGGGAGGGTTAGGGTGGGGTTGGTTGTTTCGATTATGCATTGTTACAACGGAATATTCCCATGCTTTTTCGGCGGCAGACTGGCCCGCTTGTTGCGCAGCATCTCCAGGGTGTTGATCAGCCGGGGCCGGGTCTCGTGGGGCATGATCACGTTGTCGATGAAGCCAGCGGCCGCGGCCACATAGGGGTTGGCCAGCCGCTTGCGATAGTCCTCCACCAGCTCGGCCTTCTTGGCCACGGCATCCTCGGCCTCGGCCAGCTCCCGGCGAAAGATGATGTTGACCGCGCCCTCCGGCCCCATCACCGCGATCTCCGCGGTGGGCCAGGCCAGGACCAGGTCCGCGCCCGTGTGCCGGGGGTTCATGACGCAGTACGCGCCCCCATAGGCTTTGCGCACGATCACGGTCAGCTTGGGCACGGTGGCCTCGCAGAAGGCGTAGAGCAGTTTGGCCCCGTGGCGGATGATGCCGCCGTGTTCCTGGTTGAGACCGGGCATAAAGCCGGGCACATCCTCGAAGACCACCAGGGGGATGTTGAACGCATCGCACAGACGCACAAAGCGGGCCGCCTTCTGGCTGGCAGCCACATCCAACACCCCGGCCAGATAGGCCGGCTGCTGGGCCACGATGCCCACCGTGCGCCCCCCCAGTCGGGCAAAGCCCACCAAAATGTTGCCCGCCCAATGTTCGTGAACCTCCAAAAACTGGCCGTCATCCACAATCTTGCGGATCACATCCTTCATGTCATAGGGTTTGTTGGGATTGTCCGGGATCAGATCGTCCAGCGCCATGTCCTGGCGCAGGGGGTCGTCCTGGGTGGCGACGAAGGGCGGGTCTTCCATGTTGTTGGCGGGCAGATAGCCCATCAACTGCTGGGTGAGGAAGAGGGCGTCGGCCTCGGTGTCGGCCACAAAGTGGGCCACACCCGATTTGCTGGCGTGGACATGGGCGCCGCCCAGGGTCTCAAAATCCACATCCTCGTGGGTGACGGTCTTGACCACATCCGGCCCGGTGACAAACATGTGGCTGGTCCGGTCCACCATGATCACAAAGTCGGTGATGGCCGGGCTGTAGACCGCGCCCCCGGCACACGGCCCCATGATCAAGCTGACCTGGGGGATCACGCCGGAGGCCATCACGTTGCGGAAGAAGATGTCCGCATAGCCAGCCAGGCTCATCACCCCTTCTTGGATACGGGCGCCGCCAGAGTCGTTGAGACCGATCACCGGCGCGCCGTTCTTCATGGCCGTGTCCATGATCTTGCAGATCTTCTCGGCGTGGCGCTTGCTCACACTGCCGCCGAAGACGGTGAAATCCTGGGAGAAGACATAGGTCAGCCGCCCGTTGATGGTGCCGTAGCCCGTGGCCACCCCATCCCCGGCGATCTTCTGCTCGTCCATGCCGAAATCATGGGAATCGTGGGTGACAAAGATGTCCATCTCGCGGAAGGTGCCTTTGTCCAGCAGCAGTTCGATCCGCTCTCGGGCGGTCATCTTGCCCTTGGCATGTTGGCGGGCAATGCGTTCCTCGCCGCCGCCCTGCTTGGCCGCGACCTTGCGCTCTTGAAATTCCTCAAAGCGTTCGGTGGTTTTTGTCTTTTTCAAGGGATTCCGCCTTTGTTGTGGTGGGGCTGGAGAGAATCAAGGGGTGTGGGCTATGCTTGATGGGGCGTATTTTCCAAAGATTGGCTGCGGCTCATCCACAAAAAGAGGAGGGGCAGCACAAAGGTCATGGCGATGGTCCCCCACTGAACCAGGGGCAGGGGAATAAATTGTTCGGGAATCTCTGGATAGTAGAGCAGACCGTAATCTATGTAGGCGCTGAGAGCAAACCAGAGAAAGGCGATCCCCACACTGACCACCCTGGGTTTGATGTAGGAAAGCAGAAAAACCCCCTGGGCAATCAGGCCGAGATGGGCGATGGTCATCACTATGCTGTCAAGGGTGAATTGGGGCGCACCGAGAAGAGCATTGGTATTATACCAAAAGATCAGCCAGACCGATACTGTCCAGAGGCCGTAGAGGATCTGACCAAAGGCAAAGAGGGTGATCAGCCAGTTGGGGGCCTGTTTGAAAAGCAGACCGGCCAAGATCAACACCCAGGCGGCCAGCCCGATCATAGAGGCCTGTTGTTGCCACCAAATTGGGGCGGCGGCAAGATAGGTGGTCAACCAGAGCAGCCCAAAGAGCCCGCCCAGGCTCACCACCCAGCGCTGGCCACGGGATTGGTCCGCCTCGCTCCAACGCTTCTTGGCGATCACCATCAGCAGGCCCAGCGCCCCCAACAGCCCAAAGAGCGGACAGTCCGGGATAAAGGGCCACGCCCACATGGGCACCAAGGGATCGGCCATCACATAGCCATACCAATAGAGCAACCCGGCAAAGTAGGCGAAGACATCAACGATCACGATGATCGTGAGTATGGCGCGCTGTTCGACAAAGGGCTGAAATGAGCGGATAAAGCGGAAGAGTGCGTTCATAGGGCAAAAAGTAAGGAGTAAGGAGTAATGAGTAATGAGTAATGAGTAATGAGTGATGAGTAATGAGTGATGAGTAATGAGTGATGAGTGATGAGTAATTGGCGAGTAACGAGCGAATGGGTATCGACCACAATACTCATTACTCGTTACTCATTGTTTTTCGTTCACAGCAACCGAATCGGCACACCGCCCACCTTGGCCCCGGCCGGCACATCCTTGTTGACCAAGCTCATGGCGCTGACAATGGCCCCGTCGCCGATCACCACGCCGGGGAGGATGGTGCAGTTGGCCCCGATGGTGACATCTCGGCCAATCTGCACCGGGCCGGTGCGCCATTCGGCCCGCAGGTATTCGTGGGCCAGGATGGTGGTGTTGTAGCCGATGATGGTGTTGGCCCCCACGCTGATCAGTTCGGGATAGAGCAGATCCGGCGTGGCGGTCCAGGCGAAGGCCACATCGGCCCCCACGGTCATGCCCCGGCTGCGATAGAGCCAGCGCTTGAGGGCGACGCTGGGGGCGTGGCGGGCGATCATGATGGCCAGAAAGTTGAGCATCACCCGCACAAAGGACACATGGTCGTACATGAAAAGCAGACTGTTGCGCCCATCCGGGGTCTGGCTGACCGTGAGCCGGGCGTGGCGCACGGAGGACGGGGGCAAGGCATCCGGCAACACCCCCGGCGGCACGGGATCCACAAATTTAGCCACGGGCCTATCCGATCTCCACCAAAATTTTGCCAAAATGGTCCCCGGCCAGCATATGTTCCAGCGCCGCCCGATAGTCGGCCAGGGGGAAGACGCTGTCCACAACCGGGTCCAGCTTGCCGGCAAAGACCAGGCCCATCACCGTTTCGTAGTCGCCCTGGGCGCCCATTGTGCTGCCGATGATGCTGAGGTGGCGGGCAAAGATCAGGTTGACCGGCACATCGGCCCCATAGCCGCTGGTGCCGCCCACAGTCACCAACCGTCCGCCGGGGCTGAGGGCGCGCAGGCTGCTGGGCCAGGTGGCCGCGCCCACGTTGTCCACCACCATGTCAACACCCTGGCGGTTGGTGGCTTTGAAGATCCCCTTGCCCCAGGCCGCATCCTGGCTGCGGTCGTGGACCCAATCCGCGCCCAAGGCCTGGGCGTGGGCGGCCTTGGTGGCGTCCCCGGCGATGACGTAGACCGTGGCCCCCACCAGCTTGGCGATCTGGATGGACGCCGTGTTCACCCCGCCCCCGGCCCCCACCACCAAGACCCGTTCGCCGGCCTTCAGCCCGCCGGCCACCATCAAACTGTGCCAGGCGGTGACATAGACCAAGGAGGCCGCCGCGGCCTTCTGCATATCATAGCCGTCGGGGATGGCGATCAAATTGCGGGCGGGCACCCGCACAAATTCCGCGTCCGCGCCGGGGATGTGTTCGCCCAGGATGTGGCCGGTGGCGCACTGGTTGTGCTTGCCTCGGATGCAGGCGGCGCAGGTGCCGCACCACATCATGGTGTTGGCCGTCACCCGTTGGCCCACAGCCCAGCCGGTGACATCCGCCCCGACTTCGGCGATCTCGCCGCTGAAATCGCTGCCGGGGATATGGGGCAGGGCCAGATCCAGCCCCTTCCAGCCCTGGCGCACAAAGTCGTCCAGCCGGTTGAGGGCGGCAAAGCGCACCCGCACCAAGACATCCGCCGGGCCGATGGCGGGCACGGGCATGTCATCTATATAGTCGTATACATCCAAACTTGGGCTATGTTCACGAAAGATGGCTGCGCGCATGGGTGGGTCCGTTTCCATTATCTATTGGGATGACTGCACTGCGAAAAGCGTTTAACCGCCGAGAGCGCTGAGATTTCGCAGAGAACGCAGAGAGAAAGCCGTGTTCTTCTTTGCGTTCTCCGCGAAACCTCTGTGTCCTCGGCGGTTAAACGCTTTTCCTCGCCCTCAGCCCGCCAGGGTAAAGGTGGCCGTGATGGCCCCGATCAACAGACAGAGGCCAAAGAAGAGGGCCATGAAGAAGACCGCTCCGCAACTGATCCCCATATTCAACAGGGTGGCCTGGCTGTCGGTGAGCCGCCCCAAGACCGCGGCGCTGACCCCGATACCCGTGAGCAGGGCCAGGGTACCCAAGGCCGCGCTGACCGGCGCAATCAGATAGAGCAGTTGATAGGCCACGTACAGCCCAAAGATCCCACACCCCACCCCCACCGCCGCGCTGATCAAGATGATAGGGAGAGAGGGACCGGCATCAGCGGTTGAGGCATCCGGGTAGGTGAAGGATAGGGGGTCGTTCGGGTCGTCCATCCACGAGGGGATGGGGGTTGGTGGAGCCAAGGTGGCGGTCCGTTTCAAATCGACATATTTGGGTGCAAAACTCGCTTTTCACCGCAAAGGCGCAAAGAGCGCAAAGAAAAAAAAGGGGAGAAAAGAGGGCTTTTCTCTGCGAATCCCCGCGCCCTCGGCGATTAAATAGCATTTCGCAATTGGCCCAATTCTACACGATGGATGGGCAGATCACAAAGCATTGGGGCGGAAAGGCGTAAAATCATCCCTTGCGCCCCCAACGCAGTTTTGGTTTTTGCCGGAGCTGATGGACAATCTTGAAGCCCGTAGGTGCGGTTTTTAACCGCACAATTC
>CAZKEX010000319.1:0-5865 GCA_964551895.1 uncultured Caldilineaceae bacterium
CGCTCTGGCTGTTGATGGTGGTGATGACCCCCCTCTTTGTCAACCTGTGGGTCGAGCAGCAGTTCGAGGCCTCCAAGGTGTGGCTGGCGCGCACGTTGATCTGGCTGCTGGCCCTGGTCTGGCTGAGGGGCTGGCTGGCTGGTCGCCCCTTTCGGCCCCTCACCCCCACCGTGGGCAAGGTCGCCGTGGCCCTGGCGTTGGTCCTTGCCCTGGCCACCCTCCTCAGCCCCCACCCCTACATCGCCCTCTTCGGCAGCCTGGACCGGGCCAACGGTCTGCTCACCCAACTGAGCTTTCTGCTCCTCTTTGCCATCGTCGCCGCCCATTTTGATCCCGACCAGCACTGGCGGCTCGTTCACATCGCCATCCTCACCGCAGTGCCCATCTGCGCCCTGGGGCTTGTCCAGGCCGCTGGCTGGCAGCCCCTGTCCCTCCTCACCGATGGCCGCAGCCCCCTGGTCACCACCCTGGGCCGGGCCAACTTCACCGGCGCCTATCTGGCCCTCTTGCTGCCCCTCATGCTGGCCGCGGCCCGTTCTGCCCAAGCCCGGTGGAAGCGGGCAGCGTTTTACGCCCTCTTGGCCCTCACCCTGGGCGTGATCGTCCTCGCCCAGGCCCGGGCGGCGTTGATTGGGGCAGGGGTCGGCATGGGCCTCTTTTTTTGGTTGAGGACGGCCCCCGGGTGGTCCCGATCCAAGCGTTGGTTCAGCGGACTGATCGGCGTGGCGGCCGTGGGGGCGGCCTTGGGGCTGGTCCTGCAAAAAGGGCTGGTCAGCGGAGGGTCCATCGCCGCCCGCTGGACCATCTGGCGGACATCCCTGGACCTGCTGTGGCCCCGGCTCTGGCTGGGCTACGGCGCGGACACCCTGGACCTGCACTTTCCCGCCGTCTATCCGCCCCAACTGGTCTACTACCAAGGCCGGGGCGTGGTCGTGGACCGGGCGCACAACTGGCTGCTCGATTGGTCCCTCAACTACGGCGTGGTGGCGACGGTCCTCTTTGCCGCCCTCGTCTTTCTGGTGTTGCGCCAAGGCTGGCAGTACCTGTGTGAATCGGCCGCACCCCAAACCCGCGCTAGCCCGGTCCGTGACCGGGCGGGTCCACCCAAGGATCTGCCTCGACCCCTGTTGGCGGCCTATATGGCGAGCATCTGCGCCCACCTTGTGGGCAATCTCTTCCTGTTTGATGTGGCGGCCACCGCCCTGCTCTTTTGGCTGTTTTTGGGCGTGGTGGCCGCCTCCACCGCCAAAGCCAGACCGACAGCCGTCTTTGGCCCGCTGCCCCTTTGGGGCCGCCGTATTGTGATGGCGCTCGGTGTCGTCGTGTTTCTTTTGGCCGTGTGGACGACCAACCTGCGCCCCCTGCTTGCGGACGCCCACAGTTGGCGGGGCACCCAGGCCCTGGGCCGGGGAGATATGGCGGTTGCGGTGGCCGAGTATGCGGCCGCGGTGGCCACTCAACCCAACCGGGCCGAATATCACGTGGCCCTGGCCTTGACCGCGGCCCAACTGGGCGACTTCGGGCGGGCCGAGAACGCGATAGGCCAGGCGATCTACCTGCGCCCCACGGACCCGGTGATGTTCACCCAGCTTGCCGCCATCTACGCCAACTGGGCCCAATCTTCCCCCGACCGTATCGAATCGGCCTATGCGGCCTACGAAAAGGCTGTGGTCCTGGCCCCCACCATCGGGTTGACCTATCGACAATACGCGGATCTGCGGGTGCGGACGGGGGACTGGGCCGGCGCGCAGCCCCTGGCCCAGCGGGCGGTCGATCTGGACGCCACAGACGGGGTCGCCTATGCCATCTTGGGTTGGGCCAACCTGCAAATAGGCGACCCCTCCGCCGCCCACCATGCCTTTGCCCAGGCGGTGAAATGGCAGCCGGATGTGGCCGACCATCACCTGGGGCTGGCTCTGGCGTCTTACCAATTAGGCCGCCTGGATCAGGCCCGTGCAGCCCTTGACCGCACTTTGCAGCTTGACCCCACCTATGCACCGGAGCTGACCGGTCCCCTGCACCGGGCATTGCAGGGTGAATAGGACCTTAGTTGGGTTTGGAAGAACAGGCGATTGTGTCATGACAATCGCCCAATCGCCCAATCGCCCAATCGCCCAATCGCCCAATCCAATCTCGCACACCCAACTCAACGGGTCTACTTTGACCCACAATCCGAAGGAGCCAAGATGAAAAACAGACATGCACTGACCCAACTCTTTACCGTGGCCGCGGCCCTGCTCTTGCTGGGCGGACTGGGGGTCTATTGGCCCCAACTTGTTGGGGCCGGTGCGCCCCTGTCCGCCCTGGCCCCAGAGGCGACCATTGGGGATGCCATCACCTTTCAGGGCTATCTCACCGACGAGAACGAGGCCCCCCTCAGCGGCGACTTTACCATGCGCTTTCAGATCTACAGCGCCAAGACTGGCGGCTCCCCGCTTTGGGATGGGGGCAGCACCACCATTGCGGTGAACGATGGCCTCTTTGCGGCCCGGTTGGCCATCTCAACCGACATCTTCAACGGCGAGGCGCTGTGGGTGGCGCAAACGGTCAACGGCGAACTGCTCTCCCCCCGCCAGGAGATCCTGCCCGCCCCCCTTGCCCACACCCTGAGACCCGGTGCGGTTGTCAAAGGCACCGCAAATGCCGTGCCCAACAACTACCTGCTGGACGTGGTCATGAACAACGACACCTTTGGCTTTAACCGAGGGGCGATCACGGGCCAGACCACCACGGGGAATGCCATCTATGGGCTTGCCGAAAATGGCCGGGCCATCTATGGGCAGACCCGGGACGGCGTTGGGGTCTATGGCTTTGATGGGGGCAGCAATGCCAACCGGGGCTATGGGGGTTATTTCTACAGCACGAATGGTATTGGTGTCTATGGCTACAGCGGCGCGGATCGGTCCCACCCCAATATCCTGGCTCCCGGCATCTATGGTGAGAGCAGCCGGGGGGTGGGCGTCTATGGGCGGGGTGATACCTCGAACAGCTATAGCTTTTTCAACGAGGGGGGCTATTTTGAGGGCGGCAAGGGGCTATATGCCCGGGGAACCGACACAAGTGGCGAGTTGGGCTATGGGGCACGCATCTTCAGCGCTAACTATCGGGGCATGTATGTTCAGGGTGGCTCCAATTGGTACGATGGCTACTTTGGCGGCGACTCGGGGATCAGCACAAATGGGGTCGTGGACCGCGCGGCCCGCACCCAGGCTCTTGTGGTCAACCTGGGCAAGGCGACCATCCAGCCCGGGGACCTTGTGGCCATGGTCGGGGTCACGCCATCGCCGGAAAACGGTCAACCCATGTTGGCCGTGGCCAAAGTTGACGCGGACAACCGCAACGGGGTGATCGGCGTGGCCGTCTCTGCTGTGCAGGGACAGGAAGTCACCCTGGAAGATGGCGCGGTGATCTTCGACTTTGCCCCGGTGGATGGGGCGATTGGGCCCACGGACTACCTGGTCATCATCACCGCGGGGCTGGCCCCGGCAGTGAACGTGGAGAGCCTGGCCCTGGTCGCAGAGTGGCAGATCGGGGACAAGTTGGCCCTTTCCCCGGGCGGGGAGATGAAACTGTCCGCCGGGCAGTCGGACGCCGGCGGGGAGGAGATCGTGGTTGGCAAGGTGGCCGGCCCGGTTGACGCGGCCCGCGGCACCCTTCCTCTTTTTATCAATATCGATTAGGAGCGCAACTATGATGAGACGAAACTTGCTACTTCTCGCCCTCGTGTTGGCCCTGCTGATCCCCGTGGGGATGGTGGCGGCCCAGTCGTCGGCCAATTTCACGGCCCAGCACACGGTGATCGCCGGTGGGGGCAGGGCAGGATCGGCCAGCTTTGGGGTCGTGTCCGTCATCGGCCAGCCGGTGACCGACGTGGCCCGCAGCGCCAATTATACAGTTTCCGGCGGCTTCCTCTTCTCCGCGGACCAGCGGGTGTGGCTGCCCATGCTGCTCAGGTAACACGCGTCACGCGACCACCTCGATCACCCCCCGGTTGCCGTCCACCCGCACCCGTTGACCCGTGCGCAGGGCCGTGGTCGCCCCCCGCACGCCCACAATGGCGGGGATGCCGTACTCCCGGGCCACCACAGAGCCGTGGGTCATGATGCCGCCGATCTCCATCAGGTGGGCGGCGGTCTCTTTGACCGCCTGTTTTGCCAGCCAGATGATCTGCACCATCATGAATCTGTGATGCTCCCCCAGCACACCGGCCTCGCTGATCACGTGTAGCAGACGGCGCACCAACCGGCCCCGCAGCCAGCCAAAGAGACCCCGGTCAGCCTGGACTGGCGCGCATAAACTGGCCAAACCCCGCGGCCGTGACGCAGAAACCGAGTGGAACCGGGAAGCCCGCATGGGCCAATTCGCCCAGGTTGGCCCCTTTTCCGCCCACCTGGCCCTCAATGCGAACAGTATCACTTTCTCGACTGCCGGGTGGTAAAGCTGCGCTGACCGGCCCCAGATGATTGACCCCAGGATTGACCCAACCTTTAGTTCATGTTATTTTGAATCATCCGTGATCTGCGTGAGAATTACCCTAGGAATTTGGCGACATTTACTCACCCATGATATCTGGCGATTGTGAGCCGTTCCCATGTTTTTGAGAGAGAAAAGGAGAGAAGTCCATGCCCTCAACCGAGCCCGGCCGGCAGACGATAGACACCTATATCGCCACCTATCCAGCGCAGGTGCAAGCCATCTTGCAGGAAATCCGCCAGGTGATCCACGCCGCCGCCCCGGACGCGGTGGAGGCGATTTCCTACGGCATCCCCACCTTCAAGCTGCGGGGCAAAAATCTGGTCCACTTTGGGGCCTTCAAAAACCACATCGGCTTCTACCCCACCCCGACTGGGGCAGAAGCCTTCAGCGCCGACTTGGCGATCTACAAGCAGGGCAAAGGCTCGGTCCAATTTCCCCTGAACCAGCCCATGCCCTACGATCTGATGCGCCGGATCGTTCAGTTCAGAATGACGGCAAAATAGGTCATGGCTGATTTCGCTCCCCTCACCATCGTGGATGTGGGCTACCGCTCCACCCACTTCTGGGTGATCAGCGCCGGCGCCTCCCGCCTGCTGGTGGACCTGGGCTGGCCGGGGCGGTTTGGCGAACTGGCCGCCAACCTGCGCCGTATGGACATCCCCCTGGCCGAGATTCGCTATGGCCTGGCCACCCATTACCACATCGATCACGCCGGCGCGGCCCAAGATTTGAAAAGAGCGGGTGTGCCTCTCTTGGTCATGGATCTGCAGTCCCAAGCCATTCCGTTGATGGCACAGTGGGTCAAGCCCGCGGACAACTACACGGAGATCACCACCCACGACAACACGGTCATCTCCTGCGCCGAGAGCCGGGCCTTCCTGGCCCAGATCGGCATCCCCGGCCAGATTGTCCACACCCCTGGCCACTCGGAGGACAGCGTCTCTCTGCTGTTGGACAACGGCGCGGTCTTCACCGGGGACCTGACATGGCCCGGCTTTATCGGCACGGAAGACCCGGCGGTGGTGATGGCAAGCTGGCAGACCCTGCGGGAGCTGGGGGCCACCACCATCTATCCCGGCCACGGTCCTGTGCGGCCTATCTCGCCTTAAAACCTGTTTGAAAAGGGGCTGATCAATAGCCACGAAGTCACGAAGATGAGAAGGTCCACGAAGAAAGAGAGGGAAGAAGCGCTTTTCCTTCGTCTATCTTCTCGGCTTCCCCTCTTCGTGGCTACTTTTCAAACACCTTCTTAGGAGGGCGCCATGTCAAACAGAATTTTTGTCACCTACACCTCCACCGCCCCCAACGCCTTTAGCGCTGATTTTTGCGCCTCTGTCACCCCGCTGATCCCCGCGATGTTCATCCCCGCATAGGGGCCGTCCACGGCCA
>CAZKEX010000320.1:0-4503 GCA_964551895.1 uncultured Caldilineaceae bacterium
CCAAGGTGGACAGCGCGGTGGTGCGGCTGGACATCCATCACCAGCCCCTGGTCCCGGATGTCGACCCGGTCTGGTTTTTTCGAGTCGTGCGGGCCGGTTTTGGCCAGAAACGCAAACAACTCCTCAACAGCCTCAGTGCGGGGATGGGCAAGCCCAAAGACGCCATCGAAGCCGCCCTCCACACAGCCGGAATTGACCCCAAACGTAGGGCGCAGACACTGTCTTTGGAGGAGTGGGGTGGGCTTTGTCGGGCGTTGAATTCTGAATGACGCATGAAGTTACATCGGAGGTAATAGCCCATGAGCATTCGTCAATTTACGGCAATTTTGGAGAAGGACGAGGACTGGTTTGTGGCACTCTGTCCGGAACTGGATATTGCCAGTCAGGGAACCACATTGGAGGAAGCCCGATTTAATCTGGCCGAGGCCATAGAACTTTTCTTTGAGGTGGCCTCTCCCACAGAAATCAAAGAGCGGCTTCACTCCGAAGTCTTCATTACCCAGATTGGGGTGCCCGTTGCCTAGGTTACGGGTGTTGTCCGGTCGAGAGATGTGCGAGATCCTTGTTGCGCATGGGTTTGTTTTTGCGCGCCAACGGGGTAGCCATATTGTGATGCAAAAGCAGTTTCCCGATTCCACCATCACGGTGCCGGTACCGGATCACAAAGAACTGCGTTCGGGTACGTTGCGGTCGATTATTCGGCAGTCGGGATTGCCAAGATCATTGTTCGAAGCCAAATAAAACAGGAGGCTCCCATGACCGACAATCGAGAAGTTGTCATCGTCAGCGCGGCTCGCACGCCGATTGGCCGCTTTCAGGGCGGGTTGAGCAGCGTGCCTGCGCCGGAATTGGGCGCGACCGCCGTGCGGGCCGCGGTGGAGCGAGCCGGGATCGATCCGGCGGCGGTGGATGAGGTGTTGATGGGCCATGTGTTGCAGGCGGGGGCCGGACAGGCCCCGGCTCGCCAGGCGGCCATTTTGGGCGGGCTGCCCCCCACGGTGAGCGCCACGACCATCAACAAGGTGTGCGGCAGCGGGTTGAAGGCGGTGATGATGGCCAGCCAGGCCATCAAGGCCGGGGACGGGGATATTTTTGTGGCCGGGGGCATGGAGAGCATGAATCTGGCCCCCCACATGCTGCCCAACGCCCGGGCCGGATACCGGTTGGGCAACTTTGAGGCCCAGGACGCCATGATCAAAGACGGGCTGTGGTGCCCCTTCGAAGACCAGCACATGGGCAACAGCGCCGAGTGGATCGCCCGCAAATACGAACTGACCCGCCAGGAGTTGGACGCCTTTGCCGCCGAGAGCCATCGCCGGGCCGTGGCTGCCCAGGCCGCCGGCGCATTTGACGCCGAGATCGTGCCTGTGGTGATCCAACAACGTAAAGGCCCGGTCACGGTCAGCGTGGACGAAGCGCCCCGGGCCGACTCGACTGTGGAACGGCTGGCCAAGCTGGCCCCGGTCTTCCAGGCGGATGGGGTGGTGACCGCGGGGAACGCCTCGCCCATCAGCGACGGCGCGGCGGCTTTGGTGGTGATGAGCGGCCACGCCGCCCAGACCCACGGGGCGCGGCCCATTGCCCGCATCACCGGCTATGCCCAGGCGGGCGTCGAGCCAATTGCCATCTTCACCGCCCCCATCTTTGCCATGCGCAAACTGATGGACAAAATGGGCGTGGACGCCGACTATTTCGACCTCTTCGAGCTCAACGAAGCCTTCGCCTCCCAAATGTTGGCCGATGCCCAGGATCTGCGGCTGGATCTGGCCAAAGTCAACGTCAACGGCGGCGCCATCGCCCTGGGCCATCCCCTGGGCGCGTCCGGGGCCAGAGTGCTGGTGACGCTGATCCACGCCCTGCAAGCCCGCGGCCTGCACCGGGGCGTCGCCTCCCTCTGTCTGGGCGGCGGGGAAGCGGTGGCGCTGGCTGTGGAGATGATTTAGGGCAAGGCAAAAGGCAAAAGGCAAAGTTCAAAAGGCAAAAGGGGTGTGGGTTGACAACTTTTCGACGTTGGAAACCCAATCAACCAATCAACCAATCAACCAATAAACGGAGACCATTATGAACCGACTACAGAACAAAGTCGCCATCGTCACCGGCTCGGCCCGGGGGATTGGGGCGGAGACGGCGCGCACTTTTGCGGCGGAGGGGGCGAAGGTCGTGATCACGGATGTGATGGCGGAGCAGGGGGAGGCCACGGCGGTCGCCATCCGGGAGGCGGGCGGGGATGCGCTGTTTGTCCTGGCCAACGTGGCGGATCTGTCCAGCGTTCAGGATTTGGTGGACGCCACCGTGGCCCATTACGGACGGTTGGACATCATCGTCAACAATGCCGGGGTGCTGAGGGATGCCCAGCTTAAAAAAATGACCGAAAAGGACTTTGACCTGGTGATCGCGGTCAACCTGAAGGGGGTCTACAACTGTGGCCAGGTGGCGGCCAACCAGATGTTGGCCCAGGGCGAGGGGGGCGTGATCCTCAATGCCAGCAGTGTGGTGGGGATGGACGGCAACTTTGGCCAGACCAACTATGTGGCCACCAAGGCCGGGGTGATCGGCATGACCAAGGTGTGGGCTCGGGAATTGGGGCCCAAGGGCATCCGGGTCAATGCGGTGGCCCCTGGCTTTATCGAGACCGACATGACGGCCCAAATGCCCCAACACGTCTACGACGGCATGGTGGCCAAGACCCCCCTGCGCCGGGCCGGCACCGCCCAGGACATCGCCAACGCCTATCTGTGGCTGGCCAGCGATGAGGCCAACTTCATCAGCGGCGTGACTCTGCGGGTGGACGGCGGCATTTTGGTGGGGACATAAGGGCAAGGAGTAAGGAGTAAGAGAGTAATGAGTAGTTTGGTTGAGCGATTCTCGACAATGAAGGGCGATCCGTCGTCTACACCATTACTCATTACTCTTTACTCATTTTCACCATGACCAATACTGCGCACACCCAACCCGATTCCCCCCCAAACCCTCTCAGCGAGCGGGAGATGGATGTGGCGCGCCTGCTGGCCGAGGGGTTGAGCAACGGGGAGATCGCCCACAAGCTGGTGCTGAGTCCCCACACGGTGAAGGTGCATCTGCGCAATATCTATGGCAAGCTAGAGGTGAACAGCCGCACAGAGGCCACCATGTCTCTGGTGCAGCAGGGCTGGCTGGTGGTGGAAGGGGTGGAGTTGGCCGAACCGGCCCCGATCCCGGTGGTCCCGGCCCTGCCCGAACCCCTGCCCCTTGGCCCGCTTGCCCCCGCCATCGCCTCTTGGCAGCGCATCTATTTGATGGCCGCGGTGCTGATCTCTGTGTTGGCCTTGGGGCTGCCCACCTTGCTGGCCGCCACCACGGCCCAGCCCTTGGATCTGCTCAGTGATCGGGACCGGCTCACCTTGGGGCGGCCCACGTTGGAGAGTCTGCCCCGCTGGGAGGTGCGCACGCCTCTGCCCCTGGCCCGCAGCCGGTTGGCTATGGTCCTACTGGGCAACAGTCTCTATGTCATGGGGGGCGAAACGGCCCAGGGCGAGACCGTGGGCACGGTGGATCTCTACAATTTGACGGTCAACGAATGGTCACCCGGCGCAGAGCTGCCCATGCCCGTGGCCAACAGCGGGGCCGCGGTGCTGGGCGAACGGCTCTTCCTGGCCGGGGGCAGCACGGCCATCCCGTCTGCCCAGGCGGAGACCGGGGTGACCAGCCAGGTTCGGGACGAGTTGTGGGTCTACGATGCCCAGGCCGATGCGTGGGAGGCGGCCGGGGTGTTGCCCGCGCCCTTGGCCGGGGCCAATTTGGTCGCTTTGGACGGTGCGCTCTACTTGCTGGGCGGCTGGGACGGGGCGGCTCTGCACAATGAGGTATGGCGATGGGCGCCGGCAGAGGGGGCAGATGCCGCGCCGGCCTTGGCTGAGGATTGGGACCTGGTGGCCCGCATGGCGAGTCCCCGGGTCTTTATGGGCAGCGTGGGGCTGAATGGGCTGATCTACGTGGTGGGGGGCTATGACGGCCAAAAGGAGTTGGCCGATGCCGCGACCCTGGATGTGTCGTCCGGCGAGTGGGCGGCCCTGCCGGATCTCTCTGTGCCGAGGGCCGGCCATGCCCTGGTCTACGACGGCGGCGCGGTGGTGGCCCTGGGTGGCGGACTGACCCAGGCCATCCTCACCCACGAGCGGTTGGACCCGGCCATTGGCCTGTGGAGCAACTTCCAGTCTCCCCTGGCCGGGGAGTGGCGGCACCTGGCCGCGGCGGTCAAAGATGGCAATGTCCATCTGATCGGCGGCTGGTCCGGGGACTATTTGGACCTGCACATGCAATATCAGAGCCGGTTTATCAACTTCTTACCCATGAATATTCAGGGGAAGTGAGGATTTTGGATTGGTGATTTTGGATTTTGGATTGGGGATCGGGGTTTGCGTAGGTTGAGTAGACCGGGGCAGTTTCCGGTCGTATCGAAACCGGATTGGGGATTGGGGATCGGGGTTTGCGTAGGTTGAGTAGACCGGGGCAGTTTCCGGTCGT
>CAZKEX010000320.1:4603-5843 GCA_964551895.1 uncultured Caldilineaceae bacterium
ATCGAAACCGGATTGGGGATTGGGCGACTAGAGGTTGTCGCCCAATCCTTTTGCCTTTTGCCTTGCCTTTACCGCCCCGACAGGCGGAAGATCTTTTCCCGCGTGTCTCGCCAGGAGATTTTGCTGAGACCCATTTTTAGGCGCAGGCGTTCTTCGGGCATGCCCGTGCGGAAGTCGCGCACGGCGCAGGTCCAGCGCAGGAGTTCAAACCCCACTTGGATGCGGGTAATGCTGGCTTTTTTGCCCACTTCGTCCAACACATATTCCAAATTGCGGGGCGTGCAGTCAAAGAGATATTGTTCCGGCTTGTACTGGTCCAGATACTGATTCAAGGCGGCGACGATGTTTGGGTGCAGATCCAGGGTGCGGTTTTTGTGGGCATAGCGGGTGTCCGCATAGCGGATGGCAACCTCCGGGGACTTGGGCCGGGAGATGTCCAGATCCGTGACCAAGAGGTTGGCGCACTCGGCCTTCTTCATGCCGGTTTGGATCAGCAGGCTGACCAGGAGATAGGGGCGAGCGTCGGGTTTGTCCCGGTCCCACAGAAAATCTTGGGCGGCCCGTTGCAGTCGCCCAATCTCATCGTCATAGAGGATGCTGGGCAGGGGCGTGCGCACGGGCATCTGCACCACAGGTTCCGCCGGGTTGGTGCCCAGGACACCGGTCTCGTGCAGCCAACTGAAGAAGACCTTGAGGGTGGTGATGCGTCGGGCCAGGGTCTTGGCGCTGCACGGTTTGCCCCGGCCATTTTGCATCCATGCCAAAAACTCCTCCAGATCCGAGGTGCCGATGGCCCGCAAGAGTCGGCCATCGTCCAAAAAGGCGCGCAGGATCTTCAGATCGTTGCGAAAGGCCTTGATGGTGTTGTCGCTGAAGCCCTTGCTGGACATATGCTGCTCGAACTGGGCAACGGCGACGCCCAGGGAGCTGTCCGCCCGCAGCAGAGGCAAGGCGGCTTCATCGGCGGATGAAACTTGAGGTGAAACCTGATCTGTAGAAGGTGACGAGGTTGCTTCGGTCATTGGGGTGCCTCGCAGTGCCGGAAGGTCCGACCGGGTGGAAGTTGAAGGGTGGCGCTGAGTTATGTATAACAGGGGAATATCATAGCGCATTTCAACGATAAATGCCAGTGACGGGAAATCTTCTTCGTGTGGAAAAAACAGGGTGAATTGTTTGGACCATCCGTGACTCTGCTGCAAAAAGCCATTTAACCGCCGAGGACACAGAGATTTCGCAGAGA
>CAZKEX010000321.1:0-5818 GCA_964551895.1 uncultured Caldilineaceae bacterium
AGTCACGGACCGGGCTAGCGCGCGCGGGGAAGCGCAATTGAGTTTTTTTAGGGGGAGGGGGCCATGCCCATGAGCAGGGTGAGCCGCTCGTCGCCCTGGTTGGTGACGCCGTGGGGGATGCCGGCCGCGGCCCAGACGGTGACCCCCGGCCCGGCAAAGCGCACGTCGTCGCCCACGGTGAAGAGGCCGACGCCTTCGAGGACGTGATAGAACTTGTCCTGATCGGCGTGGTCGTGGACGTGCTGGGTCTGGCCCGGCTCCAGGCAGTTGAGGCCGAGCATGAGGCGCTCGCTTTGGAAGAGGGTGGTTTTGTAGAATTTGCCCTCCCGAGCGCCGGTGTGGGCGCGATAGTCTTTGAAGTTTTCGGTGATCATGGTTGGCTCCTTATGGATTTTAGCCACAGAGAACACAAAGATTTCAATTCTCTGTGTTCTTTGTGCTCTTTGTGGCTATGGATGTGATGTGGTGCAATGCTGGATTTCCCTGACCAG
Organism: uncultured Caldilineaceae bacterium; assembly: GCA_964551895.1. GTDB lineage: Bacteria > Chloroflexota > Anaerolineae > Caldilineales > Caldilineaceae > JAGNDO01. The sequence goes on from CAZKEX010000321.1 coordinate 492, forward strand.
ATTGGTTCGTTCAGGGTCAAGATGTCTCTCGACCGCCGCCGGGTGCATGTTTCTGGGAGTTTGTCTTGGATCCAATCAGGCCAGGACCGAACTATTGCCGACTTTTTCCGCCCGACGACCGATTTCCCGCACCATGTTGCCGAAGATGACGCCGTGAATGGGGTAGAGGGCATACCAATAGACCGGCCCCCACAGGCCCTTGGGAGCGAAGAAGGCGGTCTGGACCAGGTGGGCGCGGCCATCGGCCAGGGGGGTGGCCTTGAACTGGAGCCAGCCCCGACCGGGCATCTTCATCTCGGCGCGCAGAAGCATGGAGCGGCCCGGCTCCACGGCTTCGACCCGCCAGAAGTCGATGGCGTCGCCGGCCCGCACGTCGTCGGCGTCCCGGCGGCCCTGGCGGAAGCCCACGCCGCCCACCAGCCGATCCAGCCAGCCCCGGAGCCGCCAGACCCAGTCCAGGATCAGCCAGCCTCGGTTGCCGCCTAGCCCGGTGAAGACTTTGTAGATGGCCTCGGCCGGGGCGTCGATGGTGAGCTGGCGGCGTTCGAGCAACATGCCCTGCTCTTCGGCCAGGTAGACCGGGGGGATGTCGCCCTGGCTGCTGAAGACGGCGTCGCTCCACAGGGTCTCCACTTCGCCCTGGCGGATACGGGTGAGGGCCAGGTTGACGGCGGTGTCGTAGTCCAGAAGCTGGATGTCGGGGAAGAGGCGTTGGGCCGTGTCCTCCCGCACCCGGACTTCGGTGCGTAGGCCTTGGATCAGGGGGCGCACGATGTTGGGGGGGATGGGCGTAACCCAGGAGATCCAGGCCGTGGGCAGGTTGCGGGGCAGGGGGGCAGTGAAGATGCGCCGGGTCATGCGCCGGGCCTTGGCATAGCGGGTGAGCATGTCGGCGTAGGTGAGTACGTCCGAGCCGCCGATCTCGATGATCTGGCCTGCGCTTTCGGCCACGCTGAGGGCGGCGATCAGGTATTCGAGCACGTTGCGGATGGCGATGGGCTGGGTGGGGGTGAAGACCCAGCGGGGGAAGACCATGACCGGGAAGCGCTCGGCCAGGTTGCGCACCATCTCGAAGGAGACGCTGCCGGAGCCGACGATCACCGCGGCCCGGAACTCGGTGACCGGCACCCCGGCCCGGCGCAGGGCCTCCCCGGTCTGCTGGCGGGAGCGCAGATGGGGGGAGAGCTCGGCGTCGGAGGAGCCAAGGCCGCCCAAATAGATGATGCGGCCCACGTTGGCGGCTTTGGCGGCTTGGGCAAAGTTCTCCGCGGCCAGGGTGTCCCGGTGGGAGAAGTCGGCGCTGTCGCTCATGCTGTGGATCAGATAGTAGGCGGCGTCGATGCCGGCCAGGGCGGGGGCCAGACTTTCGGGCTGGAAGACATCCCCCCGCACCATCTCCACCTGGTCCGCCCACTCTCGGCCTTGGAGACGGCTGAGGCTGCGGGCGAAGACGCGCACGGCATAGCCCGCTTCCAGAAGGCGGGGGACCAGGCGTCCGCCCACGTAGCCGGTGGCGCCGGTGACGAGGATTTTTTGGGGGGCTGAGATTTCGATCATGAAATGGCCTTCCAAAAGAAAAAATAGAACACGGATTGGACGGATCAAACGGATTAAAAACGGATTTTAAAAATCAGTAAAAATCCGTCGCATCCGTCCAATCCGTGTTCTATTTTTTAGATTCTCTCGACGCTATCTGTTCCAAATTTTGCCAACTCCGAGTATACTGCGAGTTATCGGTTTCGATCACCCTACCAAAGGAGGCTACGCATGTTGTCCACCTTAGTTGTCATCACATTAACCGTCAGCTTTGGGATTGTCAAACCAGATGAAATCTAACTCGATGGAGCGCATTTTTGGCATCCTCCTCGTCGCCGCGTCCGCGGCCGCGTTTGGGACGTTGGCTATTTTTGGCCGCTACGCGTACGCCGACGGCATGGACGCGTTGACGATCCTCGCCCTGCGCTTTTCGCTTTCGGCCCTGGCGTTGGCGGGGATGTTGGCGGTGCAGGGGAAGTCCTGGCCCCGGGGCCGCACCTTGGCCCAGTTGGTGGGGATGGGAGCGGTGGGCTATGTGGGCCAGGCCTATTTCTACTTCACCGCGCTCAACTATGCCTCGTCCGGGCTGGTGGCGTTACTGCTCTACCTCTATCCGGTCTTTGTCACCCTGCTCTCCTTGCTGTGGCTGAAGGAACCCATCACCCGGCGCAAGGCGGCGGCCCTGGTCTTGGCCACCCTGGGACTGGCCCTCACGGTCGGTCCCGAAGGGGGACAGATGGTGGGCATCCTGCTGGGGATCGGGGCGGCGGCCATCTATTCGGTCTACATCATGGTGGGGACCCAGGTCATGCGCCAGGTCTCGGCCATCCAGTCGTCCGCGGTGATCTTTGCGTCGGCAGGGGTGATGTCCACGGGGTTGATGCTGATCGACGGGCCTCACTGGCCGGTCAGCGGGGCTGGGTGGGGGGCCATCGGGGCGATTGTGCTGGTGGCCACGGCGCTGCCGGGGGTGGCCTTCCTGGCCGGTCTGCACCGTATCGGTGCGTCCAACGCGGCCATGATCTCCACCCTCGAGCCGGTGGTGACCGTGGCGCTGGCCACGGTGCTGCTGGGCGAGGTGTTCAAGCCCATCACCTTGGTGGGCGGGGGGTTGATCCTGGCGGCGGTGTTGGTGTTGGCCCAGGGGGCCGTGCGGCGGCGACATGTGCCGTTGCCCAGCCCAGCCCTGGATGAGGAATCGGACCTCACCGGGCGTGACCTTGCGCTGTTGAGCGAACCTGCATTGGCCGCCGAGTGGTCAACGGCCGAGGAGGACGAGGCGTGGTCTCACTTGTCTGAGCTTCCGCGGTTGTAATCGGCCCCCCGGCCCCCAATTCTGGCTGTGTATTTTCGCATAGCCATTAAAAGCCATTAAAGTTTCAAACACACAAAACCCAGACTTTCGTTGGCGTAAATAAGCAGTGATTAAGCCAATCGCCCCACCCTGAAAGGGATGGGGCTACACGGGCAACGCCCCCTCAAAGGGGGCTTGACCAGACGAAAAGCCTGGTTCACCAGGCGTGGCCGTTGTAGCGCCGTCCCTTTCAGGGCGGTGCGGACGCCGTCTTCCATTCACTCGCTTCGTGTTGACAAGACCATCGCCGCATCGCCCCTCATTTCCCCGCCACTCCCATCAACCCCACCATCGCCCGGATCGCCCGCCCCGTCCCCCAATCCATGCCCCGCCAGGTGCGCCGGGTTTGGGCATTTTGCCAGTTCAGGCGGTCTCGCAGGGCGGCTTTGAGCCGGAATTGGTCGTTTTTGGGCAGGGTGGGCAGATAGGCGACCAGGGTGGGGATGGCGTCGTCGCCCAGTTGGGTGGAGAGGTAGGCCACGTCCAGGCTGCTCTCCGTGGTGGGGACGGTCAGGTTGTAGCGGGCGATGGTGGCGTCCGGGTTGATCAGGTTGACCCCGGCGAAGAGGACGATGGCGGCCAGGAGCGCGCCGGGCACAAAGGCCATGCGCCGGTCCTTCAGCAAGGTGACCCCCACCCAGACCAGGGTGAAGCCGATGCCGATCATGGCCGCGGTGGTGTAGAAGCGCAGCTCGGTGAGGCCAAAGGCCCCCACATAGAGGCGCATACGCTGCAGGGCGCTGACCAACACGATAGCCGTGAGGGCCAGGAGCAGGGCGTGGAGCCCGTCCACCCAGCGGGCGGATGCGCCGGTATGCCCCCGGGCCAGCCAGTCCGCGGCCAAGACCAGGAGGATCACCAGCACGGCCACGGCCACCAGCTCGAAAAAGCCCCGACGGGCGTACTCGCTGAAGGTCAACCCGGTCTGGGCCAGGGTGTCCAGTCCGCCAAAGAGATAGGCGAACTGGATGGCCACAAAAGCCAGAAAGAGCAGGTTGACCAAGGCCAGCACGGTGACGAGTTCGACGATCCCAAGGTTTGGTCGGCGCTGGCTCAGGGCCAGGTCGATCCGCAGTGGCGGCAGGGTGTGGGTGAGGGCGTAGCGCATCAGCCCCACCCCCAGCCAGACGATAAACCAGGTGAAGATCAGCCGGGCGATCAACGAGCGCAGATCCCAGCGCCACAGGTCAGAGATGGTCTGGGCAAAGACCGCGTCCGCGGAGGCGAAGAGGGCGGAAAAGAGGGCCAACAGGGGCAGAGCGATCAGCATCCCCACGCCCACCCGCACCCAGCCAGATTGGCCGGAGATCTGGGGGCGTTGGCCGGGCAGGTCGTTGAGAAAGAAGGCCACGGGCATAAAGACGGTGGCAAAGGCCGCGCTGATCGTGCCGACCAACAGGCTGCCCAGGGAGAGCTGCCGCCGGTCCCCTTGGGCGTAGAGGTAGGCGATCAGCAGCAGCAGGGCCAGCACGGCCAGAATGTTGAAGGCTTTCAGACTCTCCGACGCCCGCACGCCCACCATTGCGCCAAAGAAGAGGGTGGCGGCCATCAGCGCCCAATGGCTCGGCCCCAGGCGGATCTGGCGCAAGCGGGCCACGCCGACCATCACGCCCAGGGTGACCGCAACGGCCACGGAGAAGCCCAGGGCGGGCGGCTGGCCGTGGAGGAGGGTCTCGATCACCAGCCCGGCGACGGCGATCAGGCCGAGGAGCCGCCAGGGATGGCTCAGGGGGCTGGTCGGGGATGGGACCTCTGGGGGCTGGGTTGGTTGCACGGTTTCTGGGGCTGCGCTCATGGTTGGCTCCTGGGCTATCCTGGGATAGATGGACGGGGGCACACGACATGGCTAAAACGCCCGCCACGCCCCCGCTCGTTCCAGCCCAAACCAGACTGTTGCCCTACGAAAAGGAATAGAACGCGGATTTTTCTTCTTATCCACGAATCTTCACGAATCGGCACGAATCTTTTTTAATCGAGAAAAGATCCGTTTTTATCCGTCCAATCCGCGTCATCCGCGTTCTATTTTTTGATCTTCGCTACCCGCCATCCCCCGCCAGGGCAACATGAATGGCGCTGAAAACGGAGGTCAGGCCGATGCCGCCGCCGACGACGATCCAGATGGGGTTGCCGGTGAAGATGCCGACCAGGACCACGGGCAGGCCGAGGAAGGGACCGGTGAAGAGCAGAAAGCGCATGGACTGGTAGCGGGTTTCGGCGTCTGCCAGCCAGCGACGGCGCAGGAGGGGCAGGCGGATCAGCCCAAGGGGGGCAAAGGCCGCGGCCATCAGGATCACCCCGGTCCAGGTCAGGATGGTCACGCCGCTGGTCAGCCCGGCCAGCAGGATCATTACCCCGACCGCGGCAGGGGCCCAAGTTGAAATGAGGCGGATGTTCATGGGTGGGTTCTCGGGTTTTTAACCGCGGAGGGCGCAGAGGA
>CAZKEX010000322.1:0-5706 GCA_964551895.1 uncultured Caldilineaceae bacterium
TGCCGCCCATGTCGCTGAGGGTGGCCACATAGACATCCCCGCTATCCCAGGCCCCATCGTTGTTGCGGTCCAAGATCAGGTCCACGCTCACATTGGGCAGCCCCGGCTCTGTGGCCGGGTCATAGACCCCATCCACCAGGTCGTTCACCGGCAGATCCTGCCAGATCTGGCCGCCGATGCTGCCCAGGGTGGCCGTGTCGACGGCCCCAAGGCCAAAGTCTCCGCTCAGGTTCTGGTCGCCCTCGGCCAGGGTGACGGCCAGGGGGCTGGGGGTGGTGACGGTCAGCCCCAAGGGCGGGGAGGTGGGGGCCACGGTGTAGCCGCCAGCGGGCAGATCCAACAGATAGCGCCCGTTGATGTCGGTCTGGGCACAGATCGCCTCGCCGCCCAGGTTGGACGTGGCGCAGATCTGGGTGTCGATCACCACCGGCTCGGCCAGCTGGCGCACGCCGTCGCCGTTCTCGTCCACCCACACCTGGTCGCCCAGGATGGCGTGGCCGGCCGAGGGCAGCCGCACATAGCCAAAGTCCACGGACTGCACGGTCTGGCCGGCAGCCACGGGGATGGCCGGGGAGGGGTCCGTGGCCGACCCGCTGCCCACGGTGTGGGACAGACCGGCCAACAGACCCCGGTCATCGGTCACATCCACAAAGTAGCTGCCAACCACAGGGGCATCCAGCCGATAGGCCCCGGCGGCGTTGGAGACCGTGGTCCCCACATAGGTGTCGCTGCCCAGGGCGGGCGCCGGCTCGAAGAGGTTGTCCCCGTCGTCCAGATAGAGTTCCAGGCTGATGTTGCCCAGCCCCGGCTCGCCGGGGTCTTGGCGGCCATTCCCATTGGCGTCGTAATAGATCGTGTCGCCGACAGTGCTGGACCGGGCCTTGAAGCCAACCGCGGCGTTGGGGTTGATCTCGCCGTTGCCCAAGGTGATCTGCAGGGGCAGGTGGGTGGTCAGGTATTCGTAGACCGGGGGCACGGTGGCCTGGTCAACCGTCACCGTGTAGACCCCGGCGCTCAGGTTGGCAAAAGTGTAGAGGCCATCCCCGCTCGCAACCTGGGAAATCGTACCGCCCAGGCTGTTGGTGAGCAGAACGGTCACGCCGCCGATGCCCTCTTCCCCGGCGTCCTGGATCGTGTCGCCGTCGCTGTCGTTCCACACCCGTCCGCCCAGGCTGGCGGGCAGGGTGGTCACCGCGGTGTTGCTGAGATGGGAAGGCAGCAGATCCCCGCTGTCGATGATGCAGGCCATAGCCTGCACATCGGCCACAGTGGCCGGGTTGTCCACAGTCACCCGGAAGGTGAGGGGCGGATGCACGATCACGCTGTTGGATTGGGCCGTGGGCCAGGTGATTGTGCCATCCGTGGCCGAGCCGCCAAAGGTCAGTTGGCCGATGTTGCCGCTGTCCGTGGCCTGATAGACCCAGGTATAGACCGCTTCCTGGCTGACCGGCGCGCCGATGAAACGGATCTCGGCCAACCCAACTCGGTCGCCGCCGCTGTTGAGCGGATAGTGATTGTCCTTGACGGTCATGCGGATGAAGTTGGCCTGTTGGGGGGAAAAGGGGGTCTCGGAGGGTAGCCCCTCATTGACCAGATCCAAGGGCAACGCCACCTTCACCATTGACTCAAACGAGGCGCCCCCGTCGAGGGAGAACTCCAGCAATGCGGCGCTGGCCGCATTGCCCTGGGGGTGGGCATCCTCTTCAAACCCGGCAATATACGGCCAATTCACAATGCTCTCGACCGCGTAGAGCCCGCCAAGGTCCAGGGTGAATACCTGGGGCTGTCCGCCTTCGGCAAAGAAATCCCCAAGTGGCGCGCCGGGGTCAACCGTGGCCCAAACAGTGGATGTGGTGGATCTTGTGTGGGTGATATCCAGGTAGTTGGTGATGGTCGGTGTGGCGCTCAGACCCGACGCGTCGATGACATGGGTCACGGTCATATAGGTCGGATCCGCCTGGCTGGGCACAGTTGCATAGGTGATGGCCGTGGGAGCGATAAGCGTTCGGGCCGGAGCCGGGGGGATGACCACTGTCGGCCCGCTGATGGGTGTGGCGTTGACGCCGTTGGCGCCCGTGACAACCAGCCCACTGGGCAGGATCGGCTCAGGGGCTATCTGCCAATCAATGTGCAGCAAGGAGGCCGCGCCAGGGTCGCCATCGTAGCTGGCCGCCGTGCGGGAGCCTGTGCCGGTGATGATAAAGGCCATGCTGTTGCCGCTGGCCCAGCCATCCCGGTCGACGATCTCCTGGACCATTGAGGTGAGGTCGGGTGTTTTGTAGCGGTTGCCCGCTGTCCATCCCTCGGGTCCCCAGCCCACAGATGCCGACGTGAGTGGGCGATTCGAGATGTCGAAGTTGTTATTGCCCGCGGCCGTAAATGCACTGGCGCTATCCGCGGCCTGGCCCTTAATCGTCAAACTGGCCGAACTGCTGTTGCTGTTGCCCGCATCGGCAGCCCCAGCGGTCAATTCTAGATAGGCGGATGTAATGGTCGCGCCTTGGGGAATGGAAAGATCGTTAAACCGCAGACCCACCGTCTGATTTCCCCGTTCACTGCCGCCGTTATAGTCGTAGACGATCTCGATATCGGAGCTATCCAGATAGGTCTCGCCCATCTCCCCGCCCATTGCGCCCTCTTCGGCGTCGTCCTCGCTGGCGGCAATCCGCACGTTCACCGTGCCAGTGAGGGGCGGTCGTGTCGAATAGGTCAACACCTGGGTGACGGTGATCAGATCCCCGGCAGTGACCAGGGTGGGGGCGGCGGTGATGGCGGCGCCTGTGGCAGTGCGATTGGTTCCCGATGCAAAAGAGGTCCAATAGGTGGTCTCACCATTGGGATTGACCTGATCATCCGTACCCACTTGGAAGCCATCTGACTGCAATTCCTGGATTCCATTGCTGTAGTTACTGATATTCTTTGTACTTTGGGTGGCATCGATATTGGCACCGGTGGAGGCCATTTTGAAAGCAGGCCATTGCGCCTTGGTTGGGCGTGCTCGTAAAAAGACCAATTCGGGTTGGAAGCCGACACCAGTGATGTCGCGATTATCCGTGCCATCCCCTATAAAGCTACCCGATTTCACTAGACCCGGAATAGCCCGCCAAGCCACATAATAAAAGGTTGTACCACTCCTATTAACGTCATCCACGCCAGAAATAGTGAAGCCTGTTCCCGTAAGGGCCGTAATACGGTCAGTCCTTTCCGACTGGTCGTTGCTGGTAGGATAACTAGCCGTAGACGGCATGGCCGAGTTTTTGAAATAGGGATCGCGGCCATCGCCCATCGTCATGACAAAGTCGGGTTGCAAACCCACATCGATTGTCTGCGCGTTGCCTGTGCCAACATAGCTTCCCACTGTCAAGTCACCGGGGGCAGCTTTCCAAGCCGTGTAGTAATACAGATCGCCATTCTTATTGACGCTGTCGTTGCTGCCAAGGGTAAACCCGTCGGAATCCAATGTTTGGATCCGATTGTTCTGTATGTTTTTACTGCCATTAAGTTCCCTGCTGGCATCATCGCTCATGCTGGATGTGCGCATGATCGCCGGGCTGTCATTATCACGCTTGATCAACACAATATCTGGCTGGAATCCCAGGCCGGCAATGGGGGTATTGTCTGTGCCATTCCCCGTGTAATAGCCTGTGACCATTTGCGGTCCGGTAAGACCCCCCGGCGTGGCAGCGGACATACGTGCCCCATTGCTGCCCAAATTCCACGTCACCACGCCGCCGCTCTCGCTGCCCCCGGCGTTGGCGCTGCCCCCCGCATAGGTCGTCCCCGTGGGGATGGGGGCGGTGATCACCACGTTTTGCAGCAGATCGTCGCCCACATAGTCCGTGGTCAGGGCATAATTCAGCGTGTCGCCGGCCAGGGCCGCCTGGGGATCGACCTGGGCCCGCAGCAGGGTGCCCGCCACCTCGGTCTCCGTGGTCAGCACGTCCGATCCGGCCTCTGTGGTCACATCCACCTTGGCGAAGAGGGAATAGGTACCCTTGGGCAGCTCGCCCACGGTGACATCAAAAGAGACCGTGTTGCTGTTCTTGGGAGGGATGGCGCCGATCTCCAGTCCGCCGGATTCCAGGGGGAAGGGAGCGTTGACGTCCGCGCCGTCCAGCACGGGGATGCCGTTGATGGTTGTGCTGCCTGCCAGATAGGTGGTGAAGGCAGGCTCGGCGCCTTCGATCAGCGCCCCGGCCAGGGGGGTGGGGTTGCCGTTGGCCGCCACCACAAAATAGCGCACCACATCGCCAGGGTCCGCCACGCCGTTGCCGTTGAGATCCGTCACCAAAACGGCCTTCAAACTGGTGATGGGGGGCTCGACCACCGCCGGGGTGATGCTGGCCAGGGCGCTCCCGGCGTTGATCTGGCCGTAGCCGTGCAGGGTGTCCACCCCGGCCGCGCCCATGTCCGTGGCCGTGGTCTGGATGGCGCTCTTGACCTGGGCCGGGGTCAGGTTGGGGTTGACGCTGAGGATCAGGGCCGCCAAGCCGGCCGTATGGGGGGCGGCCATGGAGGTGCCGCTCATAAACTGAAAGCCGCCGTCCCGGGCCGCGCTCCACACCAACGCGCCCGGGGCCATCACATCCAAATTGGGTCCGTAGTTGCTCAGGCTCCAGCGCTCGTTGGTATAGGTGGTGGCCCCCACGGCGATCACGTTGTCGTAGACCGCGGGATAGCGGGCCAGGTTAGAGTTATCGTTGCCCGCGGCCGCGATCACCGCCACCCCCTTGCTGACCGCATAGGTGATGGCGTCCCGCACGGCCAAGGACTCGCTGGTCCCGGCCAGGCTCAGGTTGATCACCCTGGCCCCGTTGTCCGCGGCGAAGGTGATGCCAGCGGCTATATCGCTCATCCACCCCATGTTGCTGGCGTTGAGGACCTTGATGGGCATGATCTTGACCTGCCCGGCCATGCCGGCCATGCCCAGGGCGTTGTTGATGGCCCCGGCGGCGATGGCGGCCACATGGGTACCGTGGCCGTTGTCGTCCGTGGGGTCGCTGTCTTTGTTGACAAAGTCATAGCCGGGCACAAGGCGTCCGGCAAATTCTGGGTGGGTCAGGTCCACGCCTGTGTCCACCACGGCCAGGATCAAGGTGGGGTCGCCCAGGGTGATGTCCCAGGCCGCCGGCGCGTTGATCTGCTGGGGACCATAGACGATGGAGGCGTTATTGAAATCGGGATCGTTGGGGATAAACTGGCCAGCCGCGGTCAAGTCGGGAAGACCATGCCGACCCCTGGGCACGGCGGCGATGGCCCCGGCCAAGCCGTCCAGGTTGGCCGGGGGGACGGAGAAGGTGAAGTTGCAGGCCGAGGTGTCCGCGGTGACAAGGGTGGCCCCGTAGTCCACAGCCAGGCTCTGGAGCCAGGCATAGTCCGTGCAGGGCGCGTACGTGCCCACGGTCAGACGATCCGGGGCCAGGGCGCTGGCATAGGCGAAATTCACATCCAAAATGGCCGGGGTCGTGGCCGAACCCAGGCTCAGATCCACTGGGTTCTTGTCGTCCACCGTGCCAAAGGAGGGGGGCAGGGTGTTCTCGTCCACCCGCACACAATAGTCCCCGTCGTCCAGACCTGTAAACCAATAGTTCCCGTCCACCCCGGTGAGAACCCGTTGACTGGGGGCCGCCGGGGCCGCGCCACAGACGCCGGGATAGAGATCCATGCTGACCTGGGCCAGCCCGCCCTCGCCGCTCTCCTGGATGT
>CAZKEX010000323.1:0-5696 GCA_964551895.1 uncultured Caldilineaceae bacterium
GCACATCGCTGGTCTGGAGATAGCGGAAGAAGTCGGAATCAACTGGAATGATCAGGCTGTCGCCGGGCTTGAGGATCTTGGCGTAGGAATCCAGACGGCGGGAGAAGGCGTAGAATTCCAGGTCTTCGCCCAGGGCGGCGGCGTAGACGGCGATGGCCTCGGCCTCGCCCTCACCGCGCAGGGCCTGGGAGATCTGGTAGCCTTCGGCCAGGATCACTGTGCTGTCCCGGTCCGCTTTGGCCCGGATGATGTTGGCCTGTTCTTCGCCCTCGGCCCGGAAGAGGGAGGATTCACGCTGGCGCTCGGCCCTCATGCGGTTGAAGACGCTCTGCTCCACCTCTTCGGGCAGGTCGGCGCGCTTGATACGCACATCCACCACTTCGATGCCAAACTCCGCCGCGTTTTCCGAGGCGGAGATGGTCACCCGCCCCATGATGTTATCCCGCTCGATGGAGACCACGGCCTCAAAGTTGGACGTGGCCAGCTCGCGCCGGATCTCGGAAAAGACGATGTCGTCCAGACGAGCCCGGGCGCCGGCCTCTGTGCGCACGGCCTTGAAGAAGAGCAGAGGATCGGTGATGCGCCAGCGGGTGACATGATCCACGACCAGGCGCTTTTTGCCGGCGGTGAGATATTCCTGGGGTGTTGCATCGCTGGACAGGATTCGTTTGTCAAAATAGGTCACGGTTTGAACAAGGGGCAACTTGGCGTATAGCCCTGGGTTCTGATAGATGGCCACCGGGTTGCCAAACTGCAGGACGATGGCCTGCTTTGTCTCATCGACGACAAAAATAGTCTGGGCGCCGACGATCAGGGCCAGGACGATGAGTACGACCACGCTGTTTACGATTCGAGATGACATATTAGTTGCCCTCCGCAGGAGCTGTTTCCAGGCTAGGTGACGAGAGATCCGGGCTTTCCAACCCCTTGAGGGGCAGGAAGGGGAGTACCTGTCCGCCAATGGCATCGGCGTCCAGGAGGGTCAGCTCCACCTGCTGGAGTACACCTTCCAGGGATTCGATGTGCATTCGCTCACGGGTCACCTCTGGGGCCAGGCGATAGGCCTGCAAGATGGAGAGGAAGCGCTCGGCATCGCCTGTGGCCTGCAACACCCGTTGCTGCTTGAAGGCGTCGGCCTCTTCGATCAATTTTTGCTTGTTGCCCCGGGCCCTGGGCACAATATCGTTCTGATAGGCCTGGGATTCGTTGATCAGCCGCTCTTTGTCGGCCAGGGCACGCACCACCTCTTGGAACGCATCCCGCACCTCTTCTGGCGGATCCGCCCCCTGGAGGCGCACGTCGGTGACCTGGATGCCGGTTTCGTAATGTTCCATGAGCTGGGACAGAATGACCCGGGTCTGATCCTGTACCCTGGCCCGCTCCTCGGTGATCACGGCGTCGATGGACATCTTCCCCACCGTATCCCGCAAGGCCACCTCGGCGCTGGTCAGCAACACATCTTCTGGGTCCTGCACATTGAAGACAAAGTCCCGTGAATCGGCAATGCGATATTGGACCAGAAGTTCGACCTTGACGATATTCTCGTCCGCAGTCAGCATCAGGGCCTCGCTCAACACATCTTGGCGCTGGGCGCCGGAACTGCGGAAGCCGATCTCGGCACGGCGGATGCTGGCCACATTCACAATGGTCACCTGCTGGATCGGGGAGGGCAGGCGATAGTTCAGACCGGAGGTACTCACGCTGGTGAAGCGGCCAAAGGTCTGCACCACCCCCTCTTCCCCCGGTTGCACGGCATAGATGCCCGTGGCCAACCATAGGAGCAGGAGGATGAGCAGAATGAAAAGAAAGGATCCGCCCCGGAGTTTGGCGGCCCATCCTGATAGCGCGTCAACATACTCGGACAGAGGCGGCAGATCGTCGCCGTTCCGAGAGCCTGGTTTGTTTAACATTTTTTCTCCTTGGACTACTTTTAAGTTGCGGTTCATTGGGAATCACTGTGGTAGACCCGCTGCGGTTTCGATACGACCGGAAACTGCCCCGGTCTACTCAACCTACGCTGGCCCTCAACCACGGACAAGCCCAATGATCCTAAGTTGCAAAACGAAGGTCTGTCAAACGTTGATCTTACTCTAGAAATGACCGTGGGGCAAAACGGCGCCTACACCCCTTTTTATTGGCCACGAAACAGACAAAACAGATAGAATTTCCCCTATTCATTCCACCTGTCCAGCAATCATCCAACCAACAAACCATCCAACCAACCAACCAACAAACCAACCACCCACCCCTACTCCCCCCCAAACTCATCCAAAATATCCCCCAGCTCGTCGGCCCAGATGCTGTCCAGGGGCATGAAGGGGCGTTCTTTGAACTCGGCGGCCAGTTGGGCCAGATAGCCCCGCAGTTGGGGAATCTGGCTGGCCAGCTTGTCGATCTCCTCCTCGATGGAGCTGTTCAACTCGTCCGCCCGCTGGGCCAGATCCGAGAGATCCACCCCCAGCCGCAGCATAAAGTTGATCCGGCGCATGATCTCGTACCAGGCCCGGAAATCGTTGTCTACCCGCAGGATCTGGTTGCTGTTGTCCAAATTGGAGAAATCATAGGCCGGCACAAAGCCATAGAAGGCGATCATCTCCATCTCCCGCTGGGCGGCCCCATGCACAATGTGGGTGCCGATGGTGGAGCCGCCTTGATAGTTGGAGAAGCGCAGGGTATAGTCCAGCAACTCCTGGCTCAACGTGCCCAGGCTGAAGACGCACGACACATCCCGGTCCTTGTCGTAGGGGATGTTGCCATACACCCCGCCCAGGGTGATGGTGCGCTGCACCCCCAGGGCCTGGGCCGCATCCAGAAAGATCCGGGTGTAGTGTTCCACCTTCAAATGGGGCTCCTCGCCCAGAAAGATGATCAGCCCCCGCTCCTCGTCCCCGACAAAGTAGAATTCATTGGCGGGCAGTTCCAGCTCCTTGACCAGCCCCTCCTCCAGCAGCACCGTGGGCCGCAGCATGTGGTGGGTGCCAGGGAACTGGAAGAGATAAAAGGGGTCAGATTCAATCTCCCCGATCTTGCGGGCCTTCAGTTGGTTGATCAGATAGGCGGGCAGGCCGGACGAGATGTTGCCCGCATCGGCCCACTGCTGCCAACCGGCGATCATGAACATGGTGCGGCTGCGGGGAATTTCGTCAAGTTTCAGCAAAGCGTCCATAGGAAGTCCCTTTCAGATTTGGGCGGCATGTTGAACCAAAGAGCTGGCGTACCATTACCTGCAATCTTAGGCCCATGCGGGCAAAAGTGCAAACCAAACCCCAGTCCTCCCCATCTTTCATTGTGCATTGTGCATTGTGCATTGAAAATTGTGCATTCTCCTCCCGCCTATGCTATACTTGTTCAGTTATTCAATGTGGTATCGAATAATCAACGAGTGACTCGACCTGTCACGGTCGGGTTTTTTGTTGCAACAGAATGACTCCAGTGCTTGCGGGAACATCGGTGCGAACCGGTGACGGATGTACGTGCGGGGTGGGTCAACTGTTGAGACAAAACAGGGGGCCGGACTGGTTGCTGTCCGGCGCAGTTGATGACCATCTGACTATCAACGTACGCAACATCCGTGGATTCAACCGGGCTGCCTTCGGGCATGGCTGGGTGAACCCTATATTTCTGTGCGAGCAACCCTCGCACCCCAAGCAAGGAGTCCTATGCAAGAGCTATCCACCACCCACTTCTCCGAATTGAACCTGGACGCCGATCTGGTGCGGGCTGTGACCGAACTGGGCTACGAAGAGCCCACGCCCATCCAGGCCGGTGTCATCCCGTTCATGATCGACCGCCGCGACGTGATTGCCCAGGCCCAGACCGGCACAGGCAAGACCGCCGCCTTTTCTTTGCCCATTTTGCAAAATCTACAGCGCGGCCAGCATGGGGTTCAGGCCCTGGTGCTGGCCCCCACCCGGGAACTGGCTTTGCAGGTCTCCAAGGCCATGCAGGGCTATGGCAGCCAGCGCAACACCCGGGTCTTGGCCGTCTATGGCGGCCAGCCCTACGGTCCCCAGATCCAGCAGATCCGCCGGGGTGTGGATGTGATTGTGGGCACGCCGGGCCGCCTGATCGACCTGATCACCAAGCAGATCCTCGACCTCAGCGCCATCCACACCGTGGTGCTGGACGAGGCCGACGAGATGTTGAGCATGGGCTTTATCGAGGACATCGAGACCATCCTCCAAGAGACCCCGGCAGCGCGCCAGACGGCCCTCTTCTCCGCCACCCTGCCCAACGAGATCCGTCGTCTGTCGGATCGCTATCTGAAAAACCCTGAATCCGTCACGATTCAGCGCCAGCAGGTAACTGTCGCCGCCATCGAGCAGCGTTATTACATGGTCAACGAGCGGGACAAGCAGGCCGCCCTCACCCGCATCTTCGAGATGGAAGATGTCACCCGGGGGCTGATCTTTGTGCGCACCCGGGCCGGGACCGCCCAACTGGCCTCCCAACTCAACAGCCTGGGCTACCCCTCGGAGATGTTGAACGGGGACATGGACCAGAAGGCCCGGGAGCAGGTGCTGGCCAGCTTCCGCCGGGAGGGCAGCAGCATGTTGGTGGCCACAGACGTGGCGGCCCGGGGCCTGGACATCGACGACATCTCCCATGTGATCAACTATGACCTGCCCCCGGACCCGGAGACCTATGTGCATCGGGTGGGGCGGACGGCTCGGGCCGGCAAGAAGGGGATTGCCATCGCCCTGATCACCCCCAAAGAGGTGTGGCGCATGCGTCGGGTCGAGGGCTTCATCAAGCAGACCATCACCCAGACCGCCCTGCCCACGCCCGAGGAGATCGCCGCCCATCGGGAGCAGCAGCTTCGAGACAAGGTCCTGGTCTGGATCAACCGAGGCCGGGCGGCCAAGGAGCGAGAGATGGTGATGGAGTTGGTGGAGGCCGGCCACGATCCCATCGAGATCGCGGCGGCGGCCCTCAAGCTCTCCCGTGGCGACGAGAAGCAGCGTCCCATCGAGGCCATCAGCCCCATCGAGAGCTCCCGCTCGTCCCGCTCCAACGGTCGAGATCGGCATAGCAATCGAAACGGCAGCCGGAGCAGCAACAGCCGGGGCCGTAACGGGCGTCCCGAGCGACAGGCCCACAGCCGAACCGTCACCACCACCTCTCACGAGGCGGGCATGGTGCGGTTGAGCCTGAGCCTGGGCCGCACCCACGGCATCCGCCCCAACGATGTGGTGGGGGCCATCGCCTTCCACGCCGACATCCCCGGCAAGGCCATCGGCGCCATTCACATCCGGGACCAGCACACCTTTGTGGATGTGCCCGAGGTGCATGTGGGCAAAGTGCTGGCCAAGGGCCTCAGCTACCAGATCCGCAGACAGCCGTTCGACGTCACCCGGTCATAGCGCCACCGGTAGCGCCCTTTTCAAAACAGAAGAGTCGGGTCGATCTTGAGGATCGTTCCGACTCTTTTTGTTTTTGGCCGAGATCTACGTACAGTCTGGTACAAATAACTCTGGGAAAAGCTAGCGCTTGATCAAAAAGATCATGGCGGGTACAGCCGTTCGCACCAGGCTTCGACGTGAGCTCAGCCGAACGGGGTGCGAACTCCTCACAATTTATTGGGACATGCTCTGCTCGAAGCACACTCGTCCCCCAGTACAGCCCGGCGTAAATAGATCCGGGAGAATCTGCGCTCTAGCCCGGTCACGGACCGGGCTAGAGCATTATTTTCTGGG
>CAZKEX010000324.1:0-5668 GCA_964551895.1 uncultured Caldilineaceae bacterium
TGTTCAAAGACAGCCCCCTTTACGATCACAAATTACTCGTTACTCATTACTCGTTGTTTATTCATCAAACTCAATCACATGCTCTTCCTGCCCTTGCTGCCAGTTGCCTCGGCCATCGCCCACGGCCCAGGTGGAGCGGATGCGGACTGTGCGTTTGGGCGATCTGTCGGCGGTGACGGGGTTGGATTGGGGGCGGGGGGCCGGGGGCTGGGCACGCTGGGTGACGGTCTGGATGGCGGCTTTGGCCGCGTCCTGGGCCAGACGGCTTTGCAGCAGCTTCCACCCGGCGCGCAGGGCGAAGCCGGCCACGCTGACCGCCACGGGCAAGATGGCCTTGCCCACGGCCACGGGCAACTGCTGGCGTTGGGCGGATATCTGCCCGGAGGTGGTATCCTGTCCGCAGGCGGGACAATGCTGGGCATTGATCGGCGTATTGCCGCCACAGTTGGGGCAGATGCGGTAAACTTCGCTCATGGTGGTCTCCCTTTTTTCAAAGGATCTTTTCAGAAGATTATTGGGGCATATGCGAGATAGGGCCAGGGATATTTCCCAATCGGAGAGATTGGAAACCATCCAAGGCGGCCAAACGTTCTGGATCCGCTCGCTGAATATAGGTCATTTGTGGTCCAAACGCGTCGTGGACGCGGGTTGAAAAATTGAGAACATCTACCGTCACCACCTGATTCGACTCCAAATCATAGCGCACCCAAATATCATCGGAGGCTTCTTCGGCCACAGCAGGGCGTGGTGTTGGGGAAAACGAAAAGGTCAGGGTATCTGCCTCTTGATCGTACTGAACGCCGATCAGTTTCTTTAGGTTGCCATTTTGGGCCATAATTGGACTCCTCGTGACCGACATCCGATCGTGATCAAGATCATAACAGAGACCCGATACTGGGTCAACCCCAAAAATCTGATGAAGACTAATTAAAAAATGGACCACGGATCTGACGGATCGAACGGATGAAAACGGATCTTTCTTTGCGTTAGAAAAAGATCCGTTATTATCCGTCAAATCCGTCAAATCCGCGTTCTATTTTTTGTTCATAACTTGACCGGCACGACCTGGCCTGTGCGGGCGCTGTGGAGGAGGGCGTCGATCGCGGCCATGTTGCCCCGGCTCTCTTGCATGGGGTAGGCCAGGGGGGTGCCGTTGAGGACGGCGTCGGCGAAGGCCTGCACCATCAATTGATATTGGTCAATGCCGTCGTAGCGCTCTTCGGTCACGACTTTGCCCCTTTTCACCACCTGCAAGCGCAGATCGTCGAAGCGCCCGGCGTTGAAGGCATCATCCACACGGATGGCCCCCCCCGACCCGGCAAATTCGTAGAATTGGCGCGAATCCGTGCGCAGGGAGCTGTCAAAATGGGCGGTGATGGGGCCAGCCACCCCATGGGGGAACTCGAAGCGCAGGATGGCGCTGAGGCTCTCTTCCACGCCGGTCTCTGCGCCAAAGTTGGCGAAAGCGGCTACGGCCACCGGTTCCCCAGCGCCGAGAGCCGCCAAGGCCGTGCGGATGATATTGACGCAGTAGCAGCCCACATCCATCAAACTGCCCCCGGCCAGTTCAGCGTTCAGGCGAATGTTGCTGTTGTCGGCCAAGGGGAAGGCGAAGGCGCTGCGGACCGTCTGGAGCGCGCCGATGTCGCCGCGCGCCAGCTTGGCCAGGGCGTCTTGGGTGCGGGGGTGAAAGCGGTACATAAAGGCTTCCATGAGCAACATGCCCGTGGATTCGGCCACGGCGATCATCTCGTCCACCTCGGCCAGGTTGCTGCCCAGGGGCTTCTCGCACAGCACATGCTTGCCCGCCTGCATGGCCCGGATGGACCACTCTTTATGCATGCTGTTGGGCAGGGGGTTGTAGATGGCGTCAATTTCGGGATCGGCCAGGAGCGCCTCATAGCTGGCGTAAACCCGGATGGGTGGGCCGCCCTGGGCCTGCTCGATGGGGGCGGCGAAGACTTGGCACCGCTCTGCGTTGCGGCTGGCGATGGCAACCAGGCGTCCGTTGTCGCTTTTGAGGATGGCCGGGATCACGGCCTTCTTGCCGATGTTGGCGGTGGAAAGCACGCCCCAACGTAAAGTGGTCATGTTGATTTGTCCTTGAGTGGTTTGGAAAAAGAGACCCTGTTTTGAGAGGGGTCGGACGGTAGCCACGAAGCCACGAAGATAAGAAGGTCCACGAAGAAACAGAAGGAAGAAGAGAGCCCCCTTCGTGGATCTTCCCGCCTTCCCCTCCTCGTGGCTACCCTTCAAACAGCGTCTTAGGCGGAGATTGTGGCGCTGAGATGGGTCAGGCTGCGCTCAAGCTCGGACATGGCGTCGGACAGGGGAAGCAGATTGGCCAGGGTTTCGGAGGTGTCTTCCATGATATGGCGCAGGATGGCCGGGTTGTGGTTGCTGCGGTTCATAATCGTCAATTCATCCAGGGCCTTGCGACGGCTCAACTGAATGCCGTGCCGGGCCAGGACGGTCTTGAAATAGGCGTAGTTTTCGTTCAGCCCCAATGTGACCCGTTTGAAGGCGTGTTCGGCAATGGTCAGCCGGGCGCTATAGTTCATCAACCCCTGGAAGAACATCTCATAATCGTCCGGGGATGGTTCGATCAGGATGATGTCCACATCGGGATATTTGACCCGCAGGTTCTTGATGTGATACTTCAGCCCGCTGTGAAAGAGAATCCGCAGCACCTGGCTGATCACCGCCTGGGCTCCCCTTTCGCTGAGGTGATCCATCTGTTCCATCTGGGTGGCGTCGATGGGGGCCAGGGGGTTGATGCAGACCACCAGTTTGGCCCCGGCTTCGATGGCCAGATCCAGGCTGGCCGTGCCCCGGAAGACGCCGTCGATATATTCCTTGCCATAGATGGTCATGGGCTTGTAGAGGATGGGGATGGCGCTGCTGGCGGCCACGGCCTTGCTGATGGGCACAATGCCCTTGCCCCCCTTGCCAAAGACGGCCCGTTCTCCCGTGTCCAACTCTGTGGCCACGATGTAGAGGATCTTTTCCAGATAGTCAAAGCGGTTGACACAGCCCGGTCGATCCAAAATCGTTGCCACATAGCGTTCCAACGCTGTGCCATCGTAAAGACCGTTGGGCAAAATATCGGCCAACTCCCACAGGATGTCGGCCAGGGTGAACTCTCGGAAGTTGTGCAGGTAGGAGTTGCCCGCGTGGAGCAGGGTTCTGGGCAGCTTGCGCAGCCGGGAGAGGGTCTCGGAGAGGTTGCGCTGGTAGATGTCATCCACCCGAATGGCCCGCAATTCCGGATGGGAGACGTTGAGGCTCTGCATCATCTCTTGGGTGGTCAGGCCGTTGGCCAACATGGAACAGACCAAACTACCGGCGCTGGTCCCCACAAAGATGTCGAAATCGTTGACCGTGCGATCAACGAGCATGTCGTTCATGGCCCGCAGGGCGCCGATCTCGTAGACTGCCCCGGCGATGCCGCCGCCGGCCAAGACCAGGGCTGTTTTGTAGTGGAGGGGGCGTTTGATAGCCGGCGTGGGCATCCGATGGGGATTGCTCTGGCCGGAGCCGTTAGCGTTTATGGGCATATGTGCAGAATCATCTCTTGGTTGATTTGTCGGCCTTGCCGGTTTTATCAGCTTTGCCAGATTCTTGAGGGGCGGGCGGTTGCTCCGGCTCATCTAAAACCGTTTCCAGCTTGTCCGTCAACTCGCTCAGTTGTTCTTGCAGGGCCTGGAGTTCATTGTAGGTTGGGATGTTCAGCCGGTGCAGTACGCCAACCAGCCGCTCGTCCAGCAACGCCATCAACCCCACATCATCTGTGCCCAGGGAGGGGGATTCATTAAACTCAGTGCGCAATGCAGCGGCCTCGTCCGCGGTCAACCGCCCGTTGGCCACCAGTTTTTGGAGATGGGTGGTCAGATCCCGGTTTTGATCGGCGGGGGCGCCGGCAAATTCTGCGGAATCTGTGGCCTCGGAGTAGGTGAGCAGATCCGCCTGCACCCCAGATTGCAGGGTGCGGCGCAGATAGTCCAAGGTGTCGCCACCCGTGCGGATCAGGCTGGTGAGGATGGAGCGGGGCAGAAAGCCGGTCTTCTTCTTTTCCTGCTCAAAGATGATCTGGCTCAGGGTCAGGTTGGTCAGATCGTCGCCAGATTCATGGTCCATCACCTGTACGTCCTGGCCCTCTCGCACGATCAGGGCGATCTCGTCCAGGGTGACGTACTTTTTGGCTTCCATGTCGTACAGTTTGCGGT
This sequence comes from uncultured Caldilineaceae bacterium, assembly GCA_964551895.1. Classification (GTDB taxonomy): domain Bacteria; phylum Chloroflexota; class Anaerolineae; order Caldilineales; family Caldilineaceae; genus JAGNDO01. The sequence goes on from CAZKEX010000324.1 coordinate 4,227, forward strand.
TTGGATAGCGTTTGATCAGAGGCATGGGCACACGGCTCACAAGATCCGGGTTGGGGATCGAATCACTGGCAAGTTGTAACCGTTCAGGCCCCTCGGCCCCAATTCTGGGGGAGGTTGTGGACCGTCCCCCTCAAGGTTGGGGGCGAGGGGGACAGGGTGAACGATGACGACGAATTGACCAGACAGATCAGGGGCGGGAACAAAATACAGAAGACGGGGGAGCCTGATCTGTCGGGCATGTTATCATAGGCAACGCAGTGCGTCAATAAAAGGTGTGAATTACCCCCTAGATTGACCCTGACAAGAGACCATCTTTGTGCTACAATCTGTGAACAATGTGACTGCCTTTGCTGCAAAAACTGTTTAACCGCCGAGGGCACAGAGGTTTCGCAGAGAACGCAGAGGAAAAACCTTGCATTTCTTTGCGTTCTTGGCGTCTTTGCGGTGAATTTGACCTTGTTTCAACAGAATCATCTGGGCGCCGCCCTGTTTTTTATGCCAACACCGACCCTTCATTTATTCCCATGAACCGACGCCAATTGCTCTTCTTGATCCTTATCAACGCCCTGATCAGCACGGTCATCGCCCTGGCTGTGGCCTTTGCGGTGGATGCCCGCCGCCCGGACGCCGAAGAGTTGGCCGCTCTGTATGCCCAACCTGGTGGGTCCGGGTCTGTGGCCGTAGCGCTGGCCACATCCACCCCCAACCCAGGGCTGGTCCCCACCTTCACGCCTGTGCCCTTGGCCACGCCAGTACCCGCCGCTGCCGTCCCCAACACATCCGGCGGGACGGACGACCAGATCTACGTGGTCGAAGCCGGGGACAGTCTGGGGGGCATTTCCGGCCAGTTTGGCGTCACCTTGGACGCGCTGATGGCGGCCAACGACTTGACCAACCCGGACTTCGTCTTTGTGGGCCAGCGGCTGATCATCCCGGCCAAAAACAGCGCGCAAAGTAGCGGGGCGCAAAGCAGCGCAACGACCCCCGGCGTGACCCCGGCAGCGGTCCCGGCGGCCAACCCCGACGGGGTGATCGTGGGTTCGGTCAGCGGCAGCGGAGATCTGGCCACCGAGCAGATTTTGATCGTCAACGACAGCGACAACGCCTTCAACCTGCAGGGCTGGACCTTGCAGATCAGCGGCGGCGCCGGCAGCGGGGCCCCGGTCTACACCTTTGGCAACGTGCCCCTCTTCCCCGGCGGCAGCGTCCGTCTGCACAGCGCCGGCGGCGTGGACACCAGCGTAAACCTCTATTGGGGCCAACCCGCCGCCCGCCTCACCCCCGGCGCGGTCCTCGCTTTGATCAACAGCCAGGGCGTTACGGTTTACACGTTTACCGTTCCATGAACGGGTGAAGGGGTGACAGGGTGACAGGGTGACAGGGTGAAAATCTCCCAATCTCCCAATCTCCCAATCTCCCAATCTCCCAATCTCCCAATCTCC
>CAZKEX010000325.1:0-1286 GCA_964551895.1 uncultured Caldilineaceae bacterium
TTTCCGGTGTCGTACGAGCCGGGCACGAGGTGTGGCGGATGTAAACCTCACCGTCGAATGTTCGTGGTTCCCGCCACACCTCGTGCCCCTACAAAGTTGGACCCCTACCGTGTTGACCCGAAGCTTATTCACGCTAAAGCATTTTTACAGCAGAAGAGGAAAAAGATGGAACGGCAAATTCGACACCTTAGCCTGGGACGAGGCAGCTTTTGGGGCATAGGGCTGGGGGGCGTCTTGATGGTCCTCGCCCTTTTGGTCCGATCCCTGTTGCCGACGGGCGCGCCCATCTCCCCCACGGCAGGCCCAGCCGCCGCCCCTGTGGCGAATGTGCAGCCGGCGCTCCCGGTCGCCGTCGCGCCCGTCCAGGCCAAGGCCCCCAGCCCCCGCTTCACCTGGGACCCCCACGCCAAACGCCGGGCCGCGCCGCCCCCGGCCACAGAGATCCTGCTCGATCTGCCCACCCTCACCCTGGCCGCGGACCCGACCGGGAACCTCACTCTGGCCGGGCTGACCCTGCCCAGCCTGGGCAACGTGGCGGATCTGGGTCTCTCCCCCGAGAGGATCGCCAGCCTCAGCGCGGCCAACATCCAGCACATTCAGCTTGCCACAAACGCATCCGGCCTGGCCGTGGAGACCAACAACCTGCCCATCTTCGGCCTGGCCTGGGATGAGTCCAGCCTGATCCGCACCGCCCAGCTTCTGGCCGATGTGGGCGGACTGCCAGAAATTTATGTCAAACCCGCCCCACTGCTCACCCGCCTCCATCTGGATCTGGTGGCGGACCTGGGTCAACTGACCCGCACAGCCCAGCAAGCCCCCATCCCGGTTGACGTGGCCATCGCCCAAGCGGACAGCGCAGCCCTGGCCGCCACCGCCGGACGGGATACAGCCTCGATCAATCTGCCCATCTACTATCTCAAAAATGGCACGCCCTTTGTCCTGGGCCTGGGCGCGGACCAGTGGGAGGAGTTGACCGGAGTGCCCATGTCCCAACTGCGCCTCACCCCGGCCCAGCTTCAAGCCCTCCAGACCGCGGACATCCAGCGCATCCGCCTGGCCACCGAGCCGGACGGCGTGCATGTGACCGTCAACGACATCCCCCTGCCCACCCTGCTCTGGGGCCAAGGCGAGATCCAAAACCTCACCACCCTGGCCGCCACCCTGACCGGGATCACCCCCGACCAAGCCGCAGAAACCCTCGCCACCGTGGACAAACTCATCCGTGCCCTACGCTCCGTCAGCGTCGGGCTGGACCTGCACTTTCCATAATGACAGGTTTGTTGGTT
>CAZKEX010000325.1:1386-5649 GCA_964551895.1 uncultured Caldilineaceae bacterium
AATCACCCACCCACAGGAGAAACCCCATGACCACACCCACAGACGACCGCCGCCGGGTCGATTCCGGCACCAAATGGGAAGCCGTGGCCGGCTATTGCCGAGCCATCCGCGTCGGGGACCGCATTCTGGTCTCGGGTACCGTGGCCGCGGACCAGGAGGGCAACTTGGTCGGGCTGGACAACGCCAGGGTGCAGACCAACTACATCCTCGACAAGATCGAGGCCGCCATCGTCGAACTGGGCGGCAGCCTGGCCGACGTGGTGCGCACCCGCATGTACGTGGCCGACATCTACAACTGGGAGCGGGTGGCCAAGGCCCACGGCGAACGCTTCGGCGCCATCCGCCCGGTCACCACCCTGGTCCAGGCCCAACTGATCGGGCCGGAGTATTTGGTGGAGATTGAGGCCGAGGCGGTTGTGACAAGGTGACAAGGTGACAAGGTGACAAGGTGATAATTATGCCCGATACACTGCCTGCGCCTAAGCTGTATACGCCCTTTCTGTCCGGGGATTTTCGGATGGAGTTGGGGCTGCGTGCTTTGGATCTGGCCGAATGGATCGAGATCGACGCCAATTGGGGCCGGGATCTGGCCCTGAAGCATGACCTGTTGACCCAGCGCCCCGACGAGGTCTTCATGGCCCTGCCCCAAGCCCATGTCGGGGCCGTGGAAACCTTGGCTCTGCTGGTGGATCATTTGGTCCAGCGCTTTCCTTTTATTTTTGAAAAAGATGGGGACCTTCTGCGTAACCGAACCACGGGGGCGTGCTGGGACCTGGTCGCCTCCGGTATGCACCCCCTTGATCTGGCCGGAAGATTGGTCCAAGAAGATCTCTGTTTGATGGCCGAAGAGCCGGACAGCGGCGACTATCGTCTGGTGGGCGCGTCGGTCTGCTTCCCCTCCCGCTGGCGACCGGCGGAGAAGCTGGGCCTCAACCTGGACGACATCCACGGCCCCGTGCCCCGCTACGAGCGGACCATGAGCAGCCCCATGCAACGCTTCTTTGCCAAGGTCAAACCGGACCGCTCGGTCTGGCGCATGGGCTGGAGCGTGGCGGACAGTCCCGATCTCTTCCTCCCCGGCCAACACGGCGGCGCCCAGGCGGATGTCTCCCACATCACCCCGGACAATGCCGGCCACAACCTGTGGCTGCGGGTGGAGCGCCAGACCCTGCGCCGCCTGCCCCAGAGCGGCCAGATCCTCTTCACCATCCGCATTTATGTCACCCCAATGGCCGAGGCCGCCCGCCTCCCCGGGGACGCCGCCCAGCTTGCCGAAAGCTTCCGCAACATGGCCCCGGACTTCCGCCGCTACAAAGGCATCACCCCCGTCGCCGACGCCGCCATCGCCTGGCTGGAGCGGGCGGCGAGTGGGAAAACAAGTGCTTGACGGGACACGCCCAACGCGCTAAACTCAGCACACGATCCGGAAGAACTGGCACATCCTGACGCGGACCCGTTCGCACCAGGGGGTGCGAACTCCTCGGCAACGCTGTGTCTTTCACCCGGCGGAGTTCGCACCCCCTGGTGCGAACGGGTTGACCAGACTTCAGCATTAGCCCAGCCGAATGCTCAACCGACTAATGCAGCCCGGCGCAAGTAAGTCCGCAGCTCCTCGCTCTAGCCCGGTCCGTGACCGGGCGGGTCCACACGATCTTTTGCGACATACCCGCCGGGTCCGTGACCCATAGGCATCAAGCTAAGGGTTTTGTGATGTCGCAGACTTGCGCTGGTCGAGTCGTTGCTGTCAAGAACCGGGCATTCCGGGAAAGGGCCGGGACATTTTGGGTTGAGAGACTAGCGTTGGCCCATTCTTTGAATGGACTCATTCCCGGAATGAACGAGATCCCCCCACCAATCTCGGAATGGGTCCGTGACCCGACGTGTGCGTTCGATGACCTTCCCAGATGGACCCACCCGGTCACGGACCTGGCTAGAGCAGGTCGGCGGAAATAATGCAGGGAACTCTTACGCTCGTAGCCGGTCCGTGACCGGCGGGTTGACGAATGGATCTCCCGGACGTCCCGTGTCGACCCGCCAGGTCACGGACCTGGCTAGAGCGCTCTTTTCCCGGACCTATTTACGCCGGACTAGCGCATGACCAAATAAATTTTGAGGAGTACGCCCCTCGTTCAGACTTCTGGACTTATACATGAACATACAAGATATTTTGGCTGACATTCACACCCTCGAAGACGAGCTGTCAGCATTCGAACTCAGATATGCCATCCGTTCGGAAGACGTGTATGCCGCACATATTGCTGGTAAAGAACCCGAAGACGACGCGTGGGTGATGGACTTTGGAGAATGGGCCAGCGTCTACCGCACTTGGTTGACACGAAAAGCTGAATATGAAAGACGACTCACCCAACCGCCCCAAAGTCCTTAACCCAACCCCTCCCTATGCTGGAACCAATCTCTTAACCCACCACTTTCCCACTTTTTCCAAAAGGAGTGCATGTATGAACGGTTTGATGATGGACTATCAACTCACCCTGGACCGGATTTTGGAGCATGGCAACCGGCTTTATCCCCACAAGCGGGTGATCACGAAGCTGCCCACGGGGGCATTTCACGAATACACCTTTGGGGATCTGTACAGGCGGGTGAAGAAGCTGGGCAATGTGTTGGAGGGGCTGGGCGTGGAGCCGGGGGACCGGGTGGGGACCTTTGCGTGGAATACGTACGAGCATCTGGAGTTCTATTACGGCATCCCCGGCGCGGGGGCGGTGATCCATACCCTCAACCTGCGCCTGGCCCCGGACCAGTTGGCCTTTATCATCAACCACGCCGAGGACAAGCTGATCTTTGTGGACGGCACCCTGCTCAAGCTGATCGAGGCCGTGGCGGACCAGTTGACCACGGTGGAGCATTTCATCCTTTTCAACGCCCCCAAAGATGTGCAGACGACCCTGCCCAATGTGCTGTTCTACGAGGATCTGATGGCCGCGGCCAGCGAGGAGTATACCTGGCGCAGCACGGACGAACAGATGGCTATGGGGCTGTGCTATACCAGCGGCACCACGGGCGATCCCAAAGGCGCGCTGTACAGCCATCGCTCCATGTTTTTGCACACCCTGGGCGAGGCGTTGGCCAACGCGCTGGGCGTCACCGAGTCGGACATTGTGCTGCCCGTGGTGCCCCAGTTCCACGCTATGGCCTGGGGTCTGCCCTATGCCTGCGTCATGACCGGCGCGGACATGGTGATGCCCGGGCCCCATCTGCAGGGGCCGGCTTTGGCCGAGATGATCGACAAGTACCGGGTCACCATTGCCGCTGGCGTGCCCACCATCTGGACCGGGCTGTACCACGAGTTGATGGCCAACAAGCGGGATGTTTCCTGCATCCGGGCGCTGGTGGTGGGCGGCTCGGCCATGCCGAGGGGGTTGATCGAGAGCTATGAACGGGATCTGGGCGTCAAGGTGGCCCATGCCTGGGGCATGACCGAAACATCGCCCTTGGGCACGGTCTCCAAACTGTTGGGCAAGCACGCCGACCTCTCGGACCCCGAAAAGTGGGACATCAAGGCCAAGCAGGGCTACCCGATTGTGGGCGTGGAGATGCGGATTGTGGACGAAGATGGGGCCGAGCTGCCCTGGGACGGCAAGACCATGGGCGAGGTGCAGGTGCGGGGACCGTGGATCGTGCGCCAATACTTCAAAGTCGAACCGTCGCCGGAGAGCTTCACCCCGGACGGCTGGTTCCGCACCGGGGACGTGGCCACCATGACCCCGGACGGCTATATGGAGATCACCGACCGCACCAAGGATCTGATCAAGTCCGGCGGCGAGTGGATCAGCAGCGTGGCCCTGGAAAACGCCCTCATGGCCCACCCCAAGGTATTGGAGGCGGCGGTCATCGCGGTCCCCGACGAGAAGTGGAGCGAGCGTCCCCTGGCCGCCGTGGTCCTGGCCCCCGGCGTGACGGAACTGGGCGAAGAAGAGCTGACCGACTTCCTCTCCGCCCGCTTCGCCAAGTTCTGGATCCCGGACCGCATCGTCGTCGTCGAGGCCCTGCCCAAGACCAGCGTGGGCAAGTTCAACAAAAAGGTCATGCGGCGGCAATTTGGGGGGTAAATAAGAACAAATAGAACACGGATTGGACGGATTTGACGGATTAAAAACGGATTTTTCCAGATCAGAAAAAGATCCGTTTTAATCCGTCAAATCCGTCCAATCCGTGTTCTATTTTTTTGTCTCCGCCCTTATCTCCTTCTCGAAGCGGAAGACGCTTTTGGTGATTTTGATCACGCCCGCTGCCGGGCCG
>CAZKEX010000326.1:0-5627 GCA_964551895.1 uncultured Caldilineaceae bacterium
GGCCCGCCGGACGTGATCCGGCTGGTGGAGATCGACAAGCCCACCCCCAAGGACGACCAGGTCCTGGTCAAGATCCACGCCGCCGCCCTCAACGCCTATGACTGGCACATGCTGACCGCGGACATCTTCCTGGTGCGCTTCATGGGTGGCGGCCTGTTGCGCCCCAAGATGACCGGTCTGGGCGCGGACATCGCCGGGGTGGTGGAGGCCGTGGGCAGCGCAGTCGCCCAGTTCAAGCCGGGGGATGCCGTGTTCGGAGAGGTCGCTGGCGGCGAAGGCGGCGGCTGTGCCGAATACATCGCCGCGCCGGAGCGGGCTTTGGCCCTGAAACCCGCCAACCTCTCGTTTGAGCAAGCCGCGGCCGTGCCCATGGCCGCCCTCACCGCCCTCCAAGGACTACGGGATACAGGCAAGATCCAGGCCGGCCAGCAGGTGTTGATCAACGGCGCGTCCGGCGGGGTGGGTACCTTTGCCGTGCAGATCGCCAAGGTCTTCGGGGCCGAGGTCACCGGGGTGTGCAGCAGCTGGAACGTGGCCCAGGCCCGTCGTCTTGGGGCCGACCACGTGATCGACTACACCCAAGAAGACTTCACCCGCAGCGGCAAACGCTATGACCTGATCCTGGCGGCCAACGGCTACCATCCTTTGTCGGCCTACAAGCGCGCCCTGACCCCCACAGGCCGCTATGTGATGGCCGGAGGCAAGACCGCCCAGATGTTTCAGGCCATGCTCCTGGGCGGCATCATGTCCGAGAAGGAAGGCAGGCAGATGGGGAATGTCATGGCCAAGGTGAGCCAAAAGGACCTCGTTTTCCTCTCGGAGCTGCTGGCATCGGGCCAGATTCTGCCCGTTATCGATCGGGTGTATCCGCTGCACGAGGTCTCTGAAGCCATGCGTTATCTCGGCCAGGGTCATGCTCAGGGAAAAGTCGTCATCACCGTTGTGTAAAGGCGCCTATGCGAAAAGGTGGAATTCGCCACAAAGATCACAAAGTTCACAAAGAACAACAGAGCTTTTTCCTCTGCGAATCCTCCGCTGCTCTCTGCGTTCTCGGCGGTTAAATGGCCTTCACAGGTGAGTCATAGAAGTGTTACAATCAAGTGTGAGGAAACCTATATGTGCAGAAATATCAAACCCCTGTTCAACTTTGAGCCATCCGCCACGGAAGAAGAAGTGCGCGCCGCCGCGCTGCAATTTGTGCGCAAGGTGAGCGGCTTTACCAAGCCTTCCCAACAGAATGAGGCGGCTTTTCTGGCCGCGGTGGACGAGATTACGGCCATCACCGCCACTTTTCTTAACACCCTGCAAACCAACGCCCCGGCCAAGAACCGGGCCGAAGAAGTCGCCAAAGCCCAGGCCCGCAACGCCCTTCGCTTTCCCAAAGAAGCGAGGGGGTGAGGAAGATATGTAACTCCCCCGTTTGAAATAAAGCCGTCTCCCACGTATACTTCTCCCCATACGCCTTTTGCCTTTGCCCAACCATCCGCTACCCGCCCACATTCCCGGAGACCCGCCATGACCCCATCCACCCAACCCGAAGCCTGAATCCTGAGCGCGGCCCGTACGCCCATTGGGCGATGGGATGACAGCCATCCGCGCCGCGATGGAGCGAGGTCATAGCCATAACACGGATAATTGGTTTATACAAATGATGGGTGTTATGTCAAAAGATGCGAGGGGAGAAGGAATGCAAGTGCGGGGTAGGGGAAGCATCGGTCGCTTGCTCCCCACCCCGCACACAGAACTACTTTTACTTCAACAACAACGGTAGATAGATCGTTGCGTCGTCTTCATCACCGAGCAGCAGGGCATTAGCCGCTTCCACTGCTGCCCACTGGGCATTGGTTAAGGCTGGTGCCTGGGGACCTGTCGAGTCAGCGCTGGTTTGGGTTGATACCAATGCACCGCTCAGATAGGCCACTGCCAGGGCCAAGACCAACGCCGCGACCAGGAACATTGTAACGCGGCGTGTTTGGGTTTTCATGGTTCAATAAGCAACCCGGTGAGGAGCCGACAATTGGCAGTCGCACAGCCCGGCGGATTGGATTTGAAACTGCTATCATAGTACACATACACTCGTTTGCCCAACGAAAGGGCTGTGTTCAGGATGACCAGGAAGCGATTGGCTTGGCGCGACTCCTCGGCCGAGGTCAATGGATAGGCAAAGTAGTCAATTACGCCAACGGAGGCAGGGCAGTAGACATGAATACGGTTCCCATACACTGCAACGTTGCTGATCGTACACCAAAATTCTCCTTCTGGCGCAGCGAGATCAACGGGAGCAACGGGAGCAACGGGATCATCGACACTCTGGGCGCTCGCTGGCTGATTACCTGTGGCCAGGCTACCAACGAGGAGGCTCGCCGCCAATAGAATGACCAAGGTGACGAGATACACAGGCTTTTGCGAGAAAAACTTTGTCTTCATCTGTCACACTCCTTTCTATCTGTGGGGGTACCCTCGCGATTTGTCTCCCATACGACAGTCCAATACCCCTCAAAGAGCTGGAAATGTACCGCATACCGCGAGTCGCATGCAACGAAAAGAATGTAATCTAGCATACATAGTCTAGCATGAGAAGGTCTCGCTGTCAATGGATTTTGGGATTTCTATGGATTGAGACAGGGCGAAAAAGCCGCAATCATGGAGATTCCCAATGAACGCCAATTCGGTTTTTCCCTCTCCCTGCGCATCTCGGCCAAGCCCTGTGATGCACCGATCATAGACCCAACCAACCACACCGAAAGAACCACCCATGACCCCATCCCCATCTCCCCGACAACTGCGCAGAGAGCTTGGCCTGGGCGGGGCGATCCTGTTGGGGCTGGGATCCATGGTGGGCACGGGCGTCTTTGTCAGCATCGGCGTGGCCGCGGGGGTGGCCGGGCCAAGTGTGATCCTGGCCGTGCTGATCGGCGCGGTCGTGGCCCTGGCCAATGGTCTGAGCAGCGCCCAACTGGCCGCCAACCACCCGGTCAGCGGCGGCACCTACGAATATGGCTATCGCTACCTGCGCCCCTGGCTCGGTTTCAGCGCCGGATGGCTCTTTCTGTTGGCCAAGTCCGCCTCCGCGGCCACCGCGGCCCAGGGCTTTGCCGGCTACGCCCTCTCCGCCCTGGGTCTCCACAGCCCGGCCCTGCGCACCGCCGTCGCCGTCCTCACCGTCCTGGCCGTCACCGCCGTGGTGATCGGCGGCGTGCGCCGCTCCAACCGGGCCAACACGGCCATCGTGGTGGTCACCCTGGGGGCCTTGCTCGTCTTCATCGTTTCCGGCTTTTTTCGGATGAATTGGGGAAATTTCACGCCATTCCTGATCGCCCCAAACCCAGCTTCCGGCGTCATCACCGGGGGGCTAAACGGACTTCTCGCCGCCAGCGCGCTTATGTTTGTCGCCTTCACCGGTTACGGACGGATCGCCACCATGGGCGAAGAGGTGCGAGACCCCCGGCGCATCATCCCCCGGGCCATCCTCATCACCACCCTGATCACCGCCCTGCTCTATGTGGGCGTGGCTGTGGCCGGCATCGGCTCCGCCGGGGCCGGGGCCATGAGCGAAGGTGTGCAGCTCAACGCCGCCCCCCTGGAAGCCATCATGCAGCGCTTCAACCTGCCCGTGGGCGCGGCCCTCCTGGCCCTGGGCGCCCTGGCCGCCATGGTCGGCGTCCTGCTCAACCTGATCCTGGGTCTCTCCCGGGTCCTCTTGGCCATGGGCCGCCGGGGGGACATGCCCGCTGCCGTGGCCCGGCTGGACCCATCGGGCAGCACCCCCACCCTGGCCGTCCTGATCATGGGCGGCGTGGTGGCTGGCCTGGCCCTGATCGGCGACGTGCGGGTGACCTGGTCTTTCAGCGCCTTCACCGTGCTGATCTACTACGCCGTCACCAACCTGGCCGCCCTGCAACTGCGGGGGGCCGACCGTCTTTACCCGGCCTGGATCGCCTGGGCGGGGCTGGGGGCCTGCCTCTTTCTGGCCTTCTGGGTCGATCCCATGATCTGGGCCGCCGGGTTGGGATTGTTGGCCGTCGGGCTGGGTTGGCATTGGGTGACACAAAAACAGACAGAACCAAGGAGATGACCTATGACCTACTACGATGATCCCAAAAACGTGGCTGATTATGTCAAAATGGCCGAGGGCTACGACGGAAAAGAGCTGATCCGTGAACTGCGGAACCATCTGCCCGACGGCTCAACCGTGCTGGAATTGGGCATGGGGCCAGGGGTGGATCTGGATCTCCTGGCCGCCCACTTCACCGTCACCGGCTCGGATCAGTCCCAGCTCTTCCTCAACCGCTTCCTCGACCGCCATCCCCAGGCGGATCTGCTGCGCCTGGACGCGGTCAGCCTGGACACGCCCCGCCGCTTTGATGCCATCTACTCCAACAAAGTACTCCATCACCTGACTCGTGACGAGTTGGCCGCTTCGTTCCAGCGCCAGGCCCACCTGCTCAACCCCGGCGGGGTGGTCCTGCACTCGTTTTGGGTTGGGGACACCGAAGAGGAGTATTCGGGCATGACCGCGGTCTATTACACGGAAGCGACCCTCACCCACGCCATCGGAGACGCCTTGGAAATCCTGGCCTTGACCACCTATGCCGAGATGGAAGCGGACGACTCCCTCTATTGTGTATGTCGAAAAAAGGAGACCCACACACCATGACCGATCAACTCAACGCCGTTTTCGACCACATCACCGCCCACCGCCAGGGCTTTATCGACCGGCTGCTGGCCTACGTCTCCCGGCCCAGCATCAGCGCCCACGGGGTGGGGATTGGGGAGACCGCGGACTTTTTAGTTGGCTATTTGACCGACCTGGGTTTCGACGCCCAACTTCTGCCCCCTCCAAATCCCAGCGAGGGCTGGCCCTTTGTCTTTGGCCGCCGCACGGATCGCCCCGGCGCACCCACAGTCCTGCTCTACGGCCACTACGACGTGCAGCCCCCGGACCCCCTGGACCAATGGATCTCGCCCCCCTTCCAGCCGGAGATCCGGGACGGGCACATCTTTGGCCGGGGCGTGGGGGACAACAAGGGCCAACACTTTGCCCAACTGTTGGCGATTGAGTCCTGGCTGGCCACAGCCGGCGATCTGCCCTGCAACGTGCTGGTGCTGTTGGAGGGCGAGGAGGAGATCGGCAGCCCCCGCATCGCCGAGACCGTGGAGGCGCACCGGGATCTGCTGGCCGAGGCAGATCTGGTCATCACCGCGGACGGGCCGACCCACGAGAGCGGGCGGCCTAGCATCAAGTTTGGGCCGAGGGGCATTGCCTCGTTCGAGTTGCGGGTGCGCCACGCCAACCGGGACTTCCATTCGGGCAACTGGGGCAACGTGGCCCCCAACCCCATCTGGACCTTGGTCCATCTGCTGGCCACCATGAAAGATCCCACGGGCAAGATCACCATCGACGGCTTTTATGACAACGTGCTGCCGCCCACGGATCTGGAGCGCCAGGCCCTGGACGCCCTGCCCATCGACCTGGCCAGAATGATGGCCAAGGTCGAGATGGCTCGGCTGGACGAACCCCAGGATCGCCCCTTCTTCGACCGCCTGGCCCTGTGGCCGACCTTGACCATCAACGGTCTCCACGGCGGCTATGGCGGACCGGGCACCAAGACCGTGCTGCCCTGCGA
>CAZKEX010000327.1:0-5590 GCA_964551895.1 uncultured Caldilineaceae bacterium
GCCGCTGAAACATGGTTGGTGATAGTTCCACTGTTACAGATTGTGTAGTCATAACTTACGCCCTTCGGATCGTTCCAGATGCGCCTTGAGGATTAGATTTCCTTCGGCAAAGTGGCACAGAGTATTGGCATCCCATAGATACATAACTACTCGCCCATCAGCTGTGCATCGCGCTGCTCTTCAACCTCCTCGAACAGTTCTCCCCATTGGGCATCCTTTTGAAAAGCCCCAAACCAGTGCCAGGGCGTGGACCCTGCGTGTTCAGCAGGAACTCCGTTGGTGGTCTTCAAGCTTACGGGGACTTCTACCTGTACCACCTCTGTGTAGGAGACCGTTTCTGCTATGCGTTCCTGTATTTTCACCAAGACCTCTGCCCGTGTCGCTGCCTCTGCCGTACAGTCAGGCAGTCCAGGGACAACCGCACGCCACAGCGAATCTGGCTGATAGGTCAAGAGCGTCGTATATTTCATCGTAGGTTCTCCTTATCAAATCAAACATTCATCCACATGGCCGATTATATCATGCCGGGGATCGACAATCAAACAGAGTTGACGCCCTTTCCTATCTCGATGAAGACTATTGGAATTAAAAAGAGGTGGCCAGACTCGTGAGTCCAGCCACCTCTTTTTGATGCCAACTGCTTGGCTATGCCTTGGCCCAACCCTACATCATAGCGGCGATCAGGTCGGCGATCTCGCCGGGGTGACGGGCGATGGCGACGCCGGCGGCCTTGAGGGCGTCGATCTTCTCGGCGGCGGTGCCTTCGCCGCCGGAGATGATGGCCCCGGCGTGGCCCATGCGCTTGCCCGGAGGCGCGGTCTGCCCGGCGATGAAGCCGACGACCGGTTTTGTCATATGCTCGGCGATGTACTCGGCGGCCTTCTGCTCGTCCGTGCCGCCGATTTCGCCCAGCATGACCACATGGGTGGTCTCCGGGTCGGCCTCGAAGAGCTTGAGGACGTCCACAAAGTTGGTGCCGTTGACCGGGTCGCCGCCGATGCCCACGACCGTACTCTGGCCAATGCCCAGGCCGGAGAGGGCATAGACCGCCTCGTAGGTCAAGGTGCCGGAGCGGCTGACGATGCCCACTCTGCCGGGCATGTGGATGTGGCCGGGCATGATGCCACACTTGGCCTGGCCAGGGGTGATGGCTCCAGGGCAGTTTGGCCCCAACAGCCGAGAGTTGGTCGTGTCCACATAGGCCCGCACCTTGACCATGTCCAGGGCCGGGATGCCTTCGGTGATGCAGATGATGAACTCAACCCCGGCGTCCGCGGCCTCCAGGATGGCGTCCGCGGCGAAACGGGCGGGGACATAGATGATGCTGGTGTTGGCCCCGGCGATCTCCACGGCCTCCTTCACCGTGTCGAAGACCGGCACGTCGTCCAGGACAACTTGCCCTCCCTTGCCAGGGGTGACGCCGGCCACCAGATTGGTGCCATATTCCTTCATCTGGGTGGCGTGGAAGAGTCCTTCCCGTCCGGTGATGCCTTGCACCACCAAACGTGTGTCATTGCCGACTAGAATGCTCATGAAATCTCTCCTTTGGCGGCGGCAACGGCCTTTTCGGCGGCGTCGGCCAGGGTGGTGGCGGTGATCAGGTCGGCGTCGGCCAGCAACGCGCGCCCCTCCTCTTCGTTGGTGCCCACCAAGCGCACCACAAAGGGCACCTGGACGTTCAGGGTGTTGATGGCCTCGATGATGCCCTTGGCCACCTCGTCGCAGCGGGTGATACCGCCGAAAATGTTGATCAGCACGGCCTTCACCCGGCTGTCGGCCAGGATGATGCGCAAAGCGGCTGTGACCCGCTCCGCCGTGGCGCCGCCGCCGATGTCCAGGAAGTTGGCCGGGTTGCCGCCATAGAGCTTGACGATGTCCATGGTCGCCATAGCCAGCCCGGCCCCGTTGACCATGCAGCCGATCTCTCCGTCCAGGTTGATGTAGGTCAGATCATTATGTCGAGCTTCCCGCTCGGAGGCCATCTCTTCGTCCGCGTCCCGCATCTCGGCCAGGTTGGGGTGGCGATAGAGACCGCTGTCGTCCAGGACGATCTTGCCGTCCACGGCCACCAGATTGTTGCTGCCGTCGATAACCAAGGGGTTGATCTCGGCCAGATTGGCGTCGGTATCGATGTAGGCGTTGTACAGCCCAGCGGCGATCTTGGCGAAAGCCCGCCAGTGTTCCTTGGGCAGGTCGATGCCCTTGGCCAACTGATTGGCCTGATAGCCCTTGAAGCCCAGGAAGGGGTCCACCCGCACGGTGATGATCTTCTCCGGGGTCTCGGCGGCCACCTGTTCGATCTCCACACCGCCCTCGCTGCTGGCCATGATCACCACCCGGCGGGCGGCTCGATCCAGCACCGCGCCCAGGTAGATCTCCTTGCGGATGTCGGAAGCCTCGTCCACCAGCACCTTCTTGACGGTCAGGCCCTTGATGTCCATGCCCAAGATGGACTTGGCGATCCGCTCGGCCTCTTCCGGGGTTTTGGCCACCTTGATGCCGCCGGCCTTGCCCCGCCCGCCAACCAGCACCTGGCTTTTGATCACCACCGGACCGCCCAGGTTTTTGGCGATCTGGCGCACATCTGCCGGGTTATCGGCCACATCGCCCTTGGGGATGGGGATGCCGTATTGGGCGAAGATGCGCTTCGATTGGTATTCCTGAAGTTTCAAATGACGCCTCCTTTGGAGCAGGTCCGGCCTCGGACCGAGGTTGAAATACGCGAAGAATTGGGAGACAAACAGATTGATCGGATCAATTGTAATAAAAAGCACAATCTATGGTGGATTATAGTTTGCCCTGAGGGGTTTGACAAATATAAAGGGGAACAGCGGGCAATCAACATGATAACTACGTAGAACAGCCGATTCACTTTACGTATCTGCCAGGCGTATACTCACCTATGAATCGGTTCGTTGTTTGCAATACGCCGGATCGATTCCCTTCTACTCTTCGTAACCGCAAGGATATCTGCTATGATCTCACCGACTATGCGCCGATTCTACAATATTTTGCCCATAAGGCCGGAAATCGTTCAATCTTTTTTTCTTTTCGCCCTGTCGATCATGCTGCTTTGGCCACGGCTTGCCATGGCGGCCGGCGGCGAAAATTGGGCATGGAGTCATCCCAGCCCAACGGGCAATCTATTGCAGGCCGTGTGGGGAAGCGGGGCGGATGATCTCTATGCCGTGGGGCCGGTGGGCACCCTGCTCCACTTTGACGGCAGCAAATGGACGGCAGTTAACCACGGGTTGACGGATCTCTCGCTGTATGGAATCTGGGGCAGCGGAGCCAACAGCATCTATGCTGTCGGGGAACAGGGAACCATCCTCCACTTCAACGGCATCACTTGGTCGCGGATCAACCAGAACGCCACCAGCGAATACCTCAATGACGTCTGGGGCAGCGGCAGCGACAACATCTATGTGGTCGGCGATCATGGTATGATCCTGCACTTTGACGGCCACGGCTGGCAAGTCATCGCCCCGGGGCTGACGGATCAAAATTTGCGCGGCGTGTGGGGCAGCGGGACCGGGGATATCTATGCCGTGGGCAGCGGCGGTACGTTGCTCCACTTTAACGGTACAGCCTGGTCGGTCCAAGCCCAAGGGCTCACCACACAGACCCTCAACGGGGTGTGGGGCAGGGGAATCGGCAGTGGGACCGATGTCTATGCGGTGGGCAACGGCGGAACTATCCTGCACGGCCATGCCGGCGTGTGGTCGGTACAGGCCCAAGGGGTGACCACCAACGCCCTCAACGGGGTGTGGGGGAGCGAGGGTGAGGCCGAGAAGATCTATGCCGTGGGCGATGCAGGAACCGTTCTGAGCTTCAACGGCAGCGACTGGTCCGCGGTGGCCCACGGGGTGACCACCAATCTCCTGCGCGGGGTGTGGGGAAGCGGGGCCGGGGACATCTACGCGGTAGGCAACGCTGGGGTCATCCTGCACACGGACGGCAGTACGTGGGTGCGTATGAGCGAAGCCTTGACCATGTCCACGCTCTACGCCACCTGGTCATCCCCGAATGGCCACACCTATGCGGTTGGCGGCAGTGGCGTTATTCTGCACAAAGAGGGGGATGCGTGGCGCCAAGTCAGCCACAACTTGCCAGGTGCCACGTTGAACGGCATCTGGGGCAATGCCTCAGATACCATCTCAGATACTATCTTTGTTGTGGGCACAGGCGGCGTCATCGGCCACTATGACGGCGCCGCCTGGAGCCGCATGAATCACGGCCTCACAACAGTCACCCTCAACAGTGTGTGGGGCACAAATGGCAGCGATGTCTTTGTGGTGGGATCAAAAGGAAAGATCTTGCACTACGACGGCAACGGCTGGCAGTTGATGGATCACGGATTGACCACCGCCACCCTCTACGATATATGGGGCAGCAGCCCAAACGATGTCTATGTGGTGGGGGACGGCGGCATTGTACTCCACTATGACGGCAGTGGGTGGTCTGTGGTGGCCCAGGATGTCACCACCTATCCACTCTATGGCATCAGCGGGCGCATGGTTTCAGGGTCCAACCCAGACATTTATGCTGTGGGGCTGTTGGGGATTATTTTGCATTTCGACGGCCATGCCTGGACCACGGTCTCCCTGGACTTCACCCCGCCCACCTTGCGAGATGTTTGGGTCGGCCCCGGCGGTGAAGCCTTTGCCGTGGGCAGTTCGGGCACGATCTTAGCCTTCAACGGCACAAGTTGGCGGACAGTTGATCACGGGCTGACCTTCTCTCTGCTCTACGGGGTGAACGGCAATGCCCTGGACAATATTTACGCCGTTGGCTATTTGGGCAGCATTTTTCACTATCCCACAGATGCCAATACCCGAATCACTCTGCCCCAAGTCACCTTGGCCCCCGACGCATCCGTCGTCGTTCCCCTGCTTCTTAACCCAGGAACTGTGCAGGTGGATCGAGTGGAGGTACAGATCGGCTATGACCCCGATGTTGTCCAGTTGACCACGGCCCTGCCATCCGATCTGTTGGCAGACTGGGTTGGCACAATCCTAACCAACACTATGGGCACAGTTATGGTCGACTTCACCGGCGCATCCCCCATCAACACAGGCGGGGAGCTGCTCAATCTGAGTTTTGACGCTCTGGGCATGAACGGCGCGTCTACCTCGTTGACATTGACTGGAACCGTCAACAGTGGCGCAGTGCCCTTGTTTATCCAAGAGGGCGGCATCACCATCGCAGCCATCCCAACGGCAACGCCAACCCCCCTGCCCACAAATACACCCACGGTAACGCCCACCCCTGTCCCTGCTGCAACAGCAACAGACACGCCAACCATCACACCCACAGTGACGCCCACCCCTGTCCCTGCTACAACAGCCACCGACACGCCGACCATCACCCCCACGGTGACGCCCACGGTGACGCCCACCCCCATCCCCGGTGCGACGGCAACCGACACGCCGACCATCACCCCCACGGTGACGCCCACCCTAGTCCCCGGTGCGACGGCAACCGACACACCGACCATCAGACCCACAGTGACGCCCACCCCTGTCCCCGGCGCGACGGGAACCGACACGCCGACCATCACCCCCAGAGAGAACCCCACCCCCATCCCCGG
>CAZKEX010000328.1:0-5587 GCA_964551895.1 uncultured Caldilineaceae bacterium
TTTTCTTTGCGTTCTTGGCGTCTTTGCGGTGAATTTGACCTTTTTTCAGCAAAGTCATTGGTTGATTGGTTGATCGGCGATCTCGCAGACATCAAAAGTCAACCAATCAACAAATCAACCAATCACCCAGCCCTCCTACAACTCTACTCCCAATTTGGCCGATTTGCAATGATCCCAAAGTCTGGTAAGCTGAAAGTCACCCAATCCCCTACCCCCAATCCCAAATCTCAGATCTCCAACCCTAAATCCCAAACCAGGAGTGTCTTATGACCGACAGCGCCCAAGCCCCGTCCCCCATCAAAAGCGGCGCAGACCATGCCCACACCTTGCGTCAACGCTACGATAGCCTGATCCGCACCCTCGGCCTCTTGGAGCCAGAGGAGTTGGCCACCGCCCGCCTGCCCGCCGGCTGGACCCCCACCTCCCTCCTGGCCCACGTCGCCTTCTGGGATCATATCCAGACCGAGCGCATGATGGCCGCCCTGGTCGGCCCAGAGGCCCAGGCCGCCGCCCCCTGGCCCAAGACGGACAACAACGCCCGGGCCGCGGCGGATGAGAGCCGAGCCTGGGTCGATGTCTTGGCCGAAGCGGACGCCGCCCGCCAACGCATGATCGACTTTGCCGCCGGCCTCTGCCCCGAAACTCTGGCCGCCGCCTATCCCGAACCGAACCGCACCCTTTCCATCAACGAATTGCTCACCCACATGGCTGGCCATGCGCAAGAACATGCCGACGAGGTGATGGGATTTTGCGGATCTTTGGCGCGTTGGGGCCGTGATGGCTGGCGGCGCTTTCTAATCAAACAGCACACCAACCTGATGGACGCCATCGGCGGCATGTCCGAGGCGTGGCTGACGAGCCAGCCCGTGGAGGGCACATGGACCAGTCGGGATGTATTGGCCCATGTGCTGTGTTGGGAAGAGTTCGCCTGGGCGGTGATCCAAGGGTGGCCCGACACGGCAGAGGTGGATCTGGCCCACTGGCTCGTGGCCGGGGAAGAGGGCGACGCCACCAACGCCCGGCTCATGGCCGAAAAGCTCGACTACACCCTGATCGATCTGGTGGACTGGCTGACC
The DNA here is from genome assembly GCA_964551895.1 of uncultured Caldilineaceae bacterium. GTDB lineage: Bacteria > Chloroflexota > Anaerolineae > Caldilineales > Caldilineaceae > JAGNDO01. Next base: position 1,077 of record CAZKEX010000328.1, read on the forward strand.
ACCTATCACCGCCGCACCCTGGGCGCCTTCGACAAGTTGACCGATGAGCAACTTAGCGCCGTCGCCTACACCGGCTTTGGCCGGGACACGTTTATCGGCTTCCTCTATTCCATGTCCATGCACACCGCCGACCACGCCGCCCTCCTCTGGCAGCACCGCCCAGACACCCTAACCTAACCCTCAACCAACCAACCAACTAACCAACAAAAAAAGAGCGGCTTCGGAAAAACCCTCCGAAACCGCTCTTTGACTCTATTTTTCTGCTCTACCGCCCAGCGTCTCTAGAGACCCAAAGGCAGTTTGGCGTCCAGATTGTCCGTGCGTGTCACATCGGCGGCCAAAACCTGCTCGCTGATCCAGTTGGCGAAGGCTTGGCCCTCTTCCTGGGCGACCTGGTTTTCATCCTTGGGCCGGTTCTCGTCCCGCTCCACAACCTGGATCAGGTGATAGCCAAACTGGGTTTTGATCGGCTCGCTGACTTCGCCGACGGGCAAGCTGAAGGCTGCATCTTCGAACTCAGCCACCATCATGCCCTTGGGGAACCAACCCAGATCACCGCCGTTGACCGCGCTGCCCGGATCCTCGCTGAACTCCGCGGCCAGGGCGGCGAAGTCTTCCCCATCCACAATGCGCTGGCGGATTGTGTTGGCCAGGGCAAGGGTCTCCTCGTCGGTGCGGGGAACCGGGGTGGGCTCCGGTGTTGGCTGACCTTCGGGCACGGGGGTGGGGTCAACCTCCGGTGCGGCGGCTTCTTGGAAGCGCAGCAGGATGTGCCGGGCGTTGACCTGCTCCTCGGTGCTTGTCACCAGGGTCGGGCCAATCTGCTCGCTCAACTTCGCCCGCAGCAACCGAGAGCGGGTGATCTCCCGATAGGTGGCCAGATCCATGTCGGAAAGCTCTTTGAGGTTGCTTTCCAAGGTCTGCAACCCTGCCTGATAGGAGGCATCGGTCAGCAGGGCCCGGGTGGCCTGGGGCTCCGGCGTGGCCGGCGCTTCCACCGTGACCGTGGCCGGGGCGCTGGCGTCCACCGTGGGCAGAGGGGTGGGGGTGAAGAGGGCCGCCGTGGCCGTGGCCGCAACTTGGGCCTCGGCAGTGCTGGTGGCCTGGGGAATGGTCACTTCGCCCTGAATGGCAGCGACTTCTTCCCGGATGGCCGCATCCACCTCGTCATCGCTGACCGAGACGCCCAACTCCACCGCCTTCTGTTTCAGCACTTCCTCCTCGATCATGGTGTCCAAGACATCCAGACCCAAGGAGAAGGGGCTGGCCAGGATGCCCTGAATCTGGGCGATCTGGCTGGCGAAGAGGCTCTGTTCCCCGCCAAACTGGGCTTCGAATTGCTGATATTGGAAGAGCTGGTTCTGTAGATTTGCCTGCTCAAATATCACGCGCTTGCGGTAATCTCTGGTCTCGATCTTGGTCGTGCCGATGGTGGCCACGGCGCTTCTTGGCGTCAGGACAAACTCGCTCACCGCGCCCACGATCACAAGCAACAGGACCAGGCCAAAGGCGATACCCGCCCCCAGCAACACTTTGCGGTTCTTCGCCCGATCCCTGGCCCGAACCTTGATGTCTTTTCGGGTCAGGGCCTTGGGTTCTTCGACTTTGCGTTTATTTCGCTTGGCCATAGTTTAACCCCTACTGTCTGCCGCTGCGTGTGATCCGAATGTGTTCCGCTGTGTAGGGCAGCAGGGCCAGATGACGGGCCCGCTTGATGGCAGTCGTAATTCGACGCTGCATCTTGGCGCTGATCTTGGTCTTGCGCCGGGACAGAATACGGCCCCGGGGATCGATGAACTTGCTCAACATCTCGATGTTCTTGTAGTTGATCTCTTCGATGCGGGTCTCGTTGCGCAGTTGGCGGCGCGCTCGGAAGCCGCCCCGACGATCCGTGCTGCCCCGTTGGGCAGGCTGGAACTGGGAGGGGCCGTCAACCTCATCCGAGTCGTCTTCGTCATCGTCGTCATCGTCGTCATCTGTGGCCGGGGGGACGTCGTCGTCATCGAAGTCGTTGTCATCGTCATCGTCGTCATCGTCGTCGTCATCATCGTAATCGACGCTGGCGGCGGGCGGTTTGGACACGGCGGGGGCGGCCTTGGGGGCCATCGGGGCTGTTTCTGGGGCTACCTCTGTGGCTGCCTCAGGAGCGGGCGTGGCAGCCACTGGGCTTTCCACGATTTCTTCGGGTTTGGTCTCTTCGGTCATGGGTTTCCTCGTTGTCTAGCCGGTGCTGAACTGGTTGCACCGGTGTTTTATTCGCAAAAGGCTCAATGGACGATGGGCGTGCAACGGATGGCGCAACTCCTTGGGGGATAACTCCCCGGTTGGAATTAGGCGTCCGTGCGCAAAACCATGTGGCGGATCACATCTTCGCTGAGGCGGAACAACCGCTCCAGAGGCTGGGTCACCGCTGGCGGCATACTCATCCGTTGGAGGACATAATAGCCCTCGAAGTGACGGTTGATGGGGTAGGCCAACTTGCGCATCCCCCAACGCTCGGTGGTCAGCACTTCACCGCCGCCGTTGGTGATCACATCGTTGATCTTATCCATCGCTGCCTGGATGCCGTCATCGTCCAGTTTGGGCTGGAGAATATAGACAAGTTCATACTCATTTACTTCAACGTGAACTTCAGTTTGGCTGCTCATTCCCGCAAAACTCTCCTTTGCTATTCTTTCCATGGGCTTGCCCGCAGGTACATCCTGCGAACAGAAAGAACGAGAGGATGGCAGTCATGCCCTTCCTCTCGCCGCGGCCATCGGCTAGTGTAACATAAACCCAGGCCCTTGGGCAAAAATCAGAGGGAATGAACTGCTTCAAAGCGTGATCCACGAATCTGCACCAATCTGTACGAATCTCATTTTTTCTTAGCGCCCTTTGCGGCTTTGCGGTGAAAAGAAAAGATTCGTGTGAATTCGTGCAGATTCGTGGATCATCTCCCCCACCCCTGCAAATCGAAGGTTCTGAAAACGGCCAAATTTTGTAATTATGGGGGCTTGGGGTATACTGATCTTGTTGGTCACGGGGCGTAGCGCAGCTCGGTAGCGCGCGTCGTTCGGGTCGACGAGGTCGGAGGTTCGAATCCTCTCGCCCCGACTGACAGGACAACCGGCAACCTCATGGCAAGGGAAACCTTGGGCGCCATGTTGGGTTGCCGGTTTTGTTTTTGAAGATGATTCAGTCATTAAATTCCTAGTGGCAATTTTCCGAAACATGTAATAGAATAGGGCCTAGGAATGATAGCAACACGAACTAAGGTCCTCGCTCGCCCTTTTGATCCAATTTTTCTTGCAAATTACCTTGGGAGCATTTTGGTATGACTATTGCAGTCGCATGTTGTCTCGCTGATGGCATTATTATGGGTGCTGATAGTGCCATTACAATTACAGGTGTTTTGGAGACGCCCGAAGGTAGACATGCTGGGGTACTCAAGGTTTACAATGATGCTGATAAATTGTTTTCCCTACATGATCTACCTGTTGGTATCGTTACGTTTGGTCTTGCTTCGCTGGGTAAACGAACAATCCAAAGCTACATTCGTGAGTTCGAACATAGCAACAAAGAAAACAGTATGGAATCATGGAGTATCGAAAAGCTATCTAGGGAACTATGGCGCTTTTTCGAAACAAGGTATCGAGAAGAACTTGGGGAAATAGTCGCACTTGATTCGGGTATACCTTATTCGGAAGTAGAACCGGCAGAACTTCCAATTCTGGGCTTCATGGTAGGAGGGTTTGGTCCCGAGGAACATCTTCCAGAGTTGTGGGAGGTAACTATTAATAGTCGTGAAGAAGATAAGGGTGTTATCCGAAAAAGAGAACCCGGTAATTTTGGTAGTGATTGGGGGGGGCAAATTGAGGGCGTCATTCGATTTCACAAGGGATTTTCCTTTCCTGGACTTCAGGAAATCATTACCGCTATTTTGAAGTATCACAATTTGGAAATGACGCCTTCTTTGAACGAGGAAATAATACAGATTATTCGATCGGTGGAATATATGATTCCATGGGATGGAATGCCGCTTCAGCAAGGCGTTGATTATGTGAAATTTTGTTTGGATATCATGATAAATCAGACCAAGTTTGTTGTAGGTGCTCCGACGTGTGGGGGAAATGTCCGAATCGCTGTTATTAGGCAAAATGAGGGCTTTCGGTCTGTCGCTGACAACAATTTCGAAGTAAGAAGATTTTGAAAGGAGGAAAGATGATCAATCTCTCTGAACTGAACAAAAATGGTTCTGATAGCCATGTCCTTAAATTCGATAGTCAGAGGGTACAGGCGCTAACGCTGCTCTTTGATCAGCCACTGTTCTTTGATCAGCCGGTGTTCTTTGATGATTATAGAACTGATCGTTCTGTGTCATCTGATGAAAGGGCACGCCAGGATATTATTAGCGACAACCTCCTGGGACGAGACCAGGAACCGGAGGATATGGTTATGTTTGGCTCTCCAATTCTGCGGCGCATGTTAGAACGAGCCATGCACGGGGTCCCTTCAGAACATTGGGCTGC
>CAZKEX010000329.1:0-5578 GCA_964551895.1 uncultured Caldilineaceae bacterium
CGCAGAGGAAAAAATCTTGCTTTTCTTTGCGTTCTTGGCGTCTTTGCGGTGAATTCGACCTTTTTGCAGCAGAGCCATTTGTTGATTGGCTAGAGATCGATCGGTAGGCCATCAAAACCGATATTGTCTGAGTCGGTGAGATAGTCCACCATGGTCTCGGCGATCTTGTTGCTGTCTGATTGGGTTCCGGTACGACGATTGCGGGTGTCGCGTATGAATGCGTTGAGTTTGGCGATCAGTTCGTCCATCTTTTTTTGTGCGCCTTTGATGGTCTCATCCGGCAACAGCCCCCGCTTCTCGGCTCGCCTGATCCAGAACTTCACTTCGTAGGCGCTGCCTCTGGCATAGTACAGAAAATTGAGCTTGTCACCGTAGTGGAAGCGGCCAAAGCTTTCGGCGATGTTCGCCCAATACTATCCGCGGCGCGGACGATCTGAGATCCAGTATTCTTTTTGTCGAATGGCGGCCAACTCTGGGCAAGGGTATGAAGTCGGTCAGCGATGGCCTCAGCTTGGCGAAAGATCTCCAGATCCTCCAACTTCCCATAAGCCATACCCATCCCCCTTCCCACAAAAAAAATCAACCAATCAACAAATCAACAAACCTCCCCCACTCACGCCTTCACCGCCACCGCCTCTTCCTCCTCTGCATCCGACCCCTCCGTGGCGGCCTCAATGGCGGCCACCCGCTCCTTGGGGACGATGTGCCAGAAGTATTGGCGTTGGACTTCCCAATCTTCCAAAATCTGGCGGGCCCGCTGGGAGCCGGTCTTGGCCAGGTGTTCCTCGATCAGGCTGTGGACGAAGGTCTCGTCCGCGCCGCCCCGCAGACGGCGGATGGCGATCAGTTCGGGGTTGTAGCGACGCTCGAAGCGCTCGCTGACGTCGTAGACGAAGGCTTGACCGCCGGTCATGCCAGCGCCAAAGTTGCGCCCGCTGCTGCCCAGAACGACCACGGTGCCGCCGGTCATGTATTCGCAGCAGTGCTGGCCAGCGCCTTCCACCACGGCCACCGCGCCGCTGTTGCGGACGGCGAACCGCTCGCCCGCCACGCCGGCGGCGAAGAGTCGCCCCCCGGTGGCCCCGTAGAGGGCGGTGTTGCCCATGATCACATTTTGATGGGAGACGAAATTGGCCTCCTCCTGGGGGTGGATGATGATCTCGCCGCCGCCCAGACCTTTGGCCACATAGTCGTTGCCCTCGCCGATCAGCCGCAGTTGCAGCCCGCCGATGGCAAAGGCCCCAAAGCTCTGGCCGGCAGAGCCGGTGAAGGTGATCTGCACATGGCCGTCCCGCAGCCCCGTGTCCCCGTAGCGCAGGGCCAACTGGCCGGAGAGCTTGGCGCCCACAGAGCGTTCCGTATTGCGGATCTTGTGGGCCAGACGCACGGGCGCCTCTGGGTTGGCCTGGAGGCTGGCCAGCACCTGCTCCACGATGCGGTCGCCCACGGTGGGGTTGGCGATCACTTCGTTGCGGGGCAGCACGTTGCGCCGGGCGCTGCCCGTGTCCGGCACGTAGAGCAGGGGGGCCAAGTCCATAAAGCCCGCCTCCCGGCCAAAGATCACCTGCTCCAACATTTCGGGGTGGCCCACCACTTCGTCCAAACTGCGGAAGCCCAGGCTGGCCAACACCTCCCGCACCTCCTGGGCGATGTGGGTCATAAAGCGTATGACCATCTCTGGCGAGCCGTCGAACTTGGCCCGCAGGGTTGCGTCCTGGGTGGCGACACCCACAGGGCAGGTGTTTTTGTGACAGACCCGGGCCATGATACAGCCCTCGGCGATCATGGCGCTGGTGCCGAAGCTGACCTCGTCCGCACCCAGCATGGCGGCCATCACCACGTCCCGGCCGCTGGCCAGACCGCCGTCCGCCCGCAGGGTGACCCGTGTGCGTAGCCCGTTGGCCAAGAGGGTTTGGTGGATCTCCGACAGACCGATCTCCCAGGGCAGACCGGCGTTTTTGACGCTGCTGAGGGGGCTGGCCCCGGTGCCGCCGCTGCCCCCGCTCAGGTGGATCACATCGGCGAAGCCCTTGACCACACCGGCGGCCACGGTTCCGACGCCCATCTCCGCCACCAGCTTGACGCTGACCTTGGCGTTGGGGTTGATGGTCTTGAGGTCGAAGATCAGTTGGGCCAGATCCTCGATGCTGTAGATGTCGTGGTGGGGCGGCGGGCTGATCAGGGCCACGCCAGGGGTGCTGTGGCGCAGGGTGGCGATCTCCACGGAGACCTTGTGGCCGGGGAGCTGGCCGCCCTCCCCGGGCTTGGAGCCCTGGGCCATCTTGATCTGCAACTCGGACGCGCTCATCAGATATTCCGGGGTGACGCCAAAGCGGCCCGAGGCCACCTGTTTGATCTTGCTGGCCCGCTCGGTGAAGTAGCGGTCCTTGGCCTCGCCGCCCTCGCCGCTGTTGCTCATGCCGCCCAGGCGGTTCATGGCGATGGCCAGGGTTTGGTGGGCCTCGACACTCAGCGCGCCGTGGCTCATGGCCGCGGTGCTGAAGCGGGCCGTGATCTTCTCCACCGGCTCCACCTGCTCCAGGGGGACCGGGGGGCGGCTGCGGCGGAATTCCAACAGGTGGCGGGGGGCCAGCTTCATGCTGTTGACCAGGTTGCGGTATTCGAGATAGCTCTGCACGCTCTCGGTGTTGCTTTCGGCCCGCACGGCCCCATGCAGGGCGTGGACCACCTGGGGACTCCACTGGTGGATCTCGCCGCCCCGCCGGGGTTTGTACAGCCCCCAGGTGGTCAGCTTGACCGTCTTGGCCGTCTCGCTGTCTGGATAGCCGGCCCGATGCCAGGCCAGCACATCCTCGGCCACGCTGGCAAAGCCCACGCCGCCGATGACGCTGGGCGTCCCCCGGAAGGCCACGTCGATCAGTTCCTGCCCCAGGCCCACGGCCTCGAAAACCTGGGCGCCACAGTAGCTGTCAACCGTGCTGATCCCCATCTTGCTCATAATTTTGAGCAAGCCCTTGTCCACAGAAGCGACAAAGTTGCCCTGGGTCTGGGCCAAGGTCAGGTGGCTGGTGTGACGATCCCCGACCATCATTTCGTCGATGCTTTCGAAGATCAGATAGGGATAGACGGCGTTGGCCCCATAGCCGATCAGGGCGGCAAAGTGATGCACCTCTCTGGCCTCGCCGTTGGCGCTGATCAGGCTGGTGTGCATGCGCAGCCCCTGGCCGATCAGGTGATGGTGTACCGCGCCCATGGCCAACATGGACGGGATGGCCAGGGTATGCTGGTCCGCGGCCTGATCGCTGATCACCAGAATGCGCGCCCCAGCCCGCACCTTCTCCTCGGCCTGCAAACAGAGTTTTTCCACCGCGGCCCGCAGGGCATCCCCGGCCTCGTCCATGGTGACCTCCCCGCCCGTGGGCGCTTCCCACACCGCGGAGAGCGTCCCCAGCTTGAACTCCGGTTGGGTGAGGGCGGCAAGGGCAGCCATCTGTTGTGGGTAGAGCACAGGGGACTTCAGCTCAACCAATCTGGTGGCCTCTGGTTCCTCGGAGAACAGATTGGCCCGCTTGCCCAGAAGCACCCGCAGGCTCATGACCATGGTCTCCCGCAGGGGGTCGATGGGTGGATTGGTGACCTCGGCGAAGCGCTGTTTGAAGTAGTGGAAGAGGGGTCGGGGCAGGGCGCTGAGGGCGGCCGGCGGGGTGTCGTCCCCCATGGCCCCGATAGGCTCCTTGCCCTCCACCACCATCGGGCGCAGGACCACCACCATCTCTTCGCTGGTATAGCCAAAGGCGGCCTGGCGTTTGACCAGGGTGGGGGTGGGGGTGGGGGCTTTGCCGTTGGTTGGTTTGCCGTTGGTTGGGTGGGTGGTTAGTTGGTTGGTTGGTTGGTTGGTTAGTTGGTTGGTTGGTTGGTTGGTTGGGTGGGTGGGCATGACGGCGGCCAGGGGTAGGAGATTTTCCCGCACCCATTGGGCGTAGGGCCGGCGGGCGGCAAAGTGACGGGTGATCTCTTCGTCGCCCATGATCACACCTCGGTTGGTGTCCACCACAAAGATCTCGCCCGGCCCCAATCGACCCTTCTTGATCACCCGGCTCTCGTCATAGGAGACCGCGCCGGACTCGCTGGCGCTGATCACATAGCCATTGTCCAGCACCACATAGCGGGCGGGACGCAGACCGTTGCGGTCCAAGATCGTGCCCACCATGCGCCCGTCCGTATAGGTGAGGGCCGCAGGACCGTCCCACGGCTCGATCAGGGCGCTGTGATACTCGTAGAACGCCCGGCGCTCCGGGGTCACGTCGCCCTCGGGCAGACGCTCCCAGGCTTCGGGGACCATCATCATCAGGCTGTGGCGGATGTCCCGACCGTTGCGCACCAGCAGTTCCAGCACGTTGTCCAACTTGGCGCTGTCGCTGCCGCTCATGCCGATGATGGGAGAGAGGTCCGCGGCATCCTCGAAATAAGGGCTGGACAGGTCCGCCTGGCGGGCGTGTATCCAGTTGACATTGCCCTCCAGGGTGTTGATCTCCCCGTTGTGGCAGACCATGCGGAAAGGCTGTGCCCGCTCCCAGGTGGGGAAGGTGTTGGTGCTGTAGCGCTGATGGAAGATGGCGATGGCGGTCTTGAAGTCCGGGTCGCTCAGGTCCGGGTAGAAGTGTTCCAACTCCTCGGCCAGCACCAATCCTTTGTAGACGATAGTGCGGCTGCTGAGGCTGGGGATATAGAGACGCTGCACCCCAGCGGCCCGGGCCTCGAAGGAGATGCGCTTGCGGGCCATGTAGAGCAGCCGCTCGAAAGCTTCGCCGGCCTCACACGCTTCCGGCGTACGGCGCAGGATCACCTGGCCCAGCCAGGGGCGGCTGGCCTCGGCCCGGTCGCCCAGGGCGGCGTCGATCACCGGCACCGAGCGGAAGGTCAGGACCTCCAGATGCAACTCCTCCATCACCTGGCGGATGATCTGGCGCGCTTTTTCCCGGTCCTCGGCATCCTGGCGATAGAGGAAGAGCTGGCCCACGGCCAGGTCCGCCGGGTGGGGGGCGGGGAGTTCCAACTGCTGTAGCTCCCGCATGAAAAATTCATGGGGCAGTTGGGTGAGGATACCGGCCCCGTCGCCGGTTTTGCGGTCATCGGCCACGGCCCCACGGTGGGCGTGGTTGCACAGGGCCTCCAGGGCCATCTCCAACACCTTGTGGCTGCGTCGGCCCTCCACATGGGCCACAAAGCCGATGCCACAGGCATCCTTCTCGAAGCGGGGATCGTACAGCCCCTGCTTGGGCGGCAGCCCGGTGGTCGGGTCAACGGCGATGGGGGTAGAGTCCGCGTGGGGCGGGGAGAGAATGGAAGACACCTGTGCTAGATCTTGCTGGGAAGAGTGCTGATTGTTCAAAATAACGCCTCCTGGGTTAATGAATAGATGTTGAAGATGCGTCCCATTTGGGTGAAAGCACATCTTCAATTCAGGACGACGTCGTTGTCGGATTTCCGTCAGTGGGAACTCTGCTCCCTAGCCCCCAACTTTGGGGGAACTGTCCTCAACCAACCTCCCCCGAAGTTGGGAGGGTCAATGGGGCAGTGGGTACGGTCAGTGGATTCAAACCCACAGCGAGGATCC